>JAFTEC010000016.1 GCA_017453865.1 Lachnospiraceae bacterium | reverse complement strand
AGTGCAAGTCAGATCACGCTCTCTACCTTTGTTTTGCACCGAAATATTCGGACGGCACTCTGCCTCAAAAAGAGCGCTTTCGGCTCGTGCCGCCGCATTTCGGCGCAAAACTGCAGTCGTTCGCTATCGATCTGACTTGCACATTCCGTATGAAGATCCGGGGGTATGCTGCAGTCGGTTGTTATTGATTTGAGCTGTACATTCCGTATGGAGAGTAGGGTAGAGCAGAGGAGCGGTCCGGGTATTGAGTGATTTTGGGAGAATGGATAAAGGCGTAGTGGAAGGAAAGCAGCACATTATCCATAGGGTGATCGAGGGCAGTATTGCCGAGGAGATGGAGATCGAGCCCGGTGATTCCCTTATCAGTATTAACGGGAATGAGATCAGGGATATCTTTGATTATCAGTTTATTACCGAGGATTCTTTTCTCGATGTCATTATCCGGAAGAAGAACGGTGAGGAGTGGGAGCTTGAGATCGATAAGGACGAGGATGAGGATCTCGGGATCGAATTCGAAAACGGTCTTATGGATGAGTACCGTTCCTGCAGGAATAAATGTGTTTTCTGCTTTATAGACCAGATGCCTCCTGGAATGCGGGACAGCCTTTATTTTAAGGATGACGATTCGAGGCTCTCTTTTCTCCAGGGGAATTACGTGACCCTCACCAATATGTCCGATCAGGATATAGACAGGATCATCCGCTACCGCTTAAGCCCCATAAATATTTCCTTTCAGGCTATGAGGCCGGAGCTCCGCTGCAGAATGCTGAATAACCGCTTTGCGGGGGAAGCCCTAAAAAAAGTTGACAGGCTTTTTGAAGCGGGGATCGGGATGAACGGACAGATCGTTCTCTGCAAGGGCTTAAATGACGGAGAGGAGCTTGAATACTCTATCCGCGAGCTTACGAAATATATCCCCCATCTAAAAAGCGTTTCCGTGGTTCCGGTGGGACTTACGAAGTACAGGGAGGGGCTCTACCCCCTTACCGGCTTTGAGAAGGAGGATGCAATAGAGATCCTTCATCTCATTCATTCCTGGCAGGACAGGCTTTTTAAGGAATACGGCACACATTTTATCCATGCCGGGGATGAATTTTATATAATGGCGGATATGGAGATACCTCCGGCTGAGAGCTACGACGGATATCTTCAATATGAAAACGGTGTTGGAATGATCCGCTCCTTTCTCGATGAATTTGAGGAGTGTCTCTCTGATATAAGGGAGCATCCTGAGAATTATCCGCCCCGGGAGCTTTCCCGTGAGCTTTCCTTAAGCGGCGGGCTCCTTATGCAGGATCATATAAGGGAGTGTCTTCGGAGGCTTTCAGGAATTTATCCGAAAATCAGGGTTCATTATTATCCCGTAAAGAATCTATTTTTCGGGGAGAGAATAACCGTCAGCGGCCTTCTTACGGGTCAGGATATTATTTCGACTCTTAAGGGGAAGGAGCTTGGAGAAATACTTCTCCTTCCGGAAAATCTTTTGAGGGCAGATACGGATGTGCTCCTTGATGATCTAAGGCTTAAAGATATTTCCGTTGCTCTGCAGGTTCCGGTTGGGATCATAAGCTGCAACGGAGAGGATTTTATACGGAAGATCATAATGTCATCAGGATCTTTTACAAAAAAGGACAGCAGGGAATGAGTAAACCGATAGTTGCGCTGGTTGGGAGACCGAATGTGGGAAAGTCCACGCTTTTCAATGTTCTTGCCGGTGAACGTATTTCAATAGTTAAGGATACTCCGGGGATAACGAGGGACCGGATCTATGCAGATGTGAGCTGGCTTGACCGTGAATTTACCGTTATCGATACCGGCGGGATCGAGCCGGACAGTAAGGACGATATGCTGTCGGAGATCAGGGTTCAGGCAGAGATCGCAATAGCGACGGCGGATGTCATCGTATTTATCACGGACATCAGATCGGGTCTTACCGATGCGGATTCCAAGGTTTCGGATATCCTAAGGCGCTCGGGAAAGAAGGTTGTCCTTGCGGTCAATAAGGTTGACAGCTTCGAAAAGTTCGGGATGGATGTCTACGAGTTCTATAATCTCGGAATGGGAGACCCCATCGCCATTTCCGCCGGACAGAAAAAGGGTCTCGGAGACCTTATGGATGAGGTCGTGAAGCTCTTTCCGGAAAGGGATCCCTCCGGGGATGATGACAGCCGTCCAAGGATCGCAATAGTCGGAAAGCCCAATGTCGGGAAGTCCTCCATCATAAATAAGCTTCTCGGGGAGAACCGGGTCATCGTTTCGGACATCGCGGGTACGACGAGGGATGCCATTGATACGCCTGTCAGGCATAACGGCAGGGAATATGTTTTTATCGATACCGCGGGACTCCGCCGGAAGAATAAGGTTAAGGAGGAGCTGGAGCACTTTATGATCCTCCGTACCGTAAGTGCGGTTGAGAGATCGGATGTGGTGGTTATCGTCATCGATGCAAATGAAGGTGTTACGGAGCAGGACGCAAAGATCGCGGGGATAGCCCACGATCGCGGCAAGGGCTGCATCATAGCCGTCAATAAGTGGGACAGCATCGAAAAGGACAATAAGACCGTTAATGAGTACACGAAGAAGATAAGGAGCGTTCTCTCATTTATGCCCTATGCGGAGATTATTTTTATTTCGGCGCTCACGGGGCAGAGACTTCATAAATTATATGATATAATCGACAAGGTGATAGAGAGCGCAACCCTAAGGATACAGACCGGTGTCCTTAATGAGATCATGACCGAGGCCGTGACCTTGCAGCAGCCTCCGGCAGATAAGGGAAAGAGGCTGAAGCTTTTCTATATGACCGAGGTTTCCGTGGGGCCTCCGACCTTCGTGATCTTTGTGAACGATAAGGAGCTTATGCATTTTTCCTATGTCAGGTATATGGAAAATCAGATAAGGAACGCTTTTGGATTTACCGGAACGCCTTTAAGGTTTATAATAAAGGAAAGATGAAGGAATAAACTGTCATTCTGAGTGAAGAGACGGATCAAAAATACGGCAGGAGATTTTTTAGGGGAATGAATATTGCAGCGAGGTTAGTAAGTCTTATTATCGGATATTTCCTCGGCACCATACAGTCGGGCTATATACTGGGGACAAAGCAGGGACTTGATATAAGGTCAGTCGGAAGCGGAAATGCCGGAACTACCAATATGCTCCGTACCTTTGGGGTAAAGGCCGGTGTCCTGACCCTTGTCTGTGATGTCCTGAAGACTCTTTTAGCCATGCTGATCTCCTGGCTTATCTTCGGCAGGAATGATCCGGGCTTTGCCTTACTATATATGACCTACGCCGGTGCGGGATCGATACTGGGTCATGACTTCCCCTTCCATATGGGATTCAGGGGAGGAAAGGGCATAGCCGCCACCGCAGGGCTTATAATAGGCTACCTTGATCCCTTCCTTTTTGTTGCGGGCTGTATTGTCTTTTTCGGGCTCTTCCTTACGACGCATTATGTTTCACTGGGATCCATCATGGTATGGCTTGCCTTTTTTATCGAGATGGTGCTCCTTGGTGAAAATATCATATTTAAGGGAAACCGTTATTCTCTGCTTTCATCTTCCATCAGATATGAATTATATGTTATACTGTTCCTGCTCGGAGCCCTTGCCTGGTTCCAGCACAGAGGAAATATCTCGAGACTCCTTCAGGGAAAGGAGAGGCACACCTACTTCAGTAAGGAGAAGAACGTCGCTGAGGCGGAGAGATTCAAAAAACCGAATGGATAATATTATCCGGGGGCTATTAGCTCAGCTGGGAGAGCGCCAGGTTCGAAATCTGGAGGTCAGGGGTTCGAGCCCCCTATGGTCCACTAAAAAAAGCCCGACAGGGCTTTTTTTGATTATACGGGAGATCGACAGGGCTTTTTTAAGAAAAGTTACGGGCGATCTTTATGATCTTATCGACCTTCTGCTT
>JAFTEC010000155.1 GCA_017453865.1 Lachnospiraceae bacterium | reverse complement strand
GAAGATGGCGTTACATGCTATTTGATCTCAATCAGGAGACCATGAACATAAAGCATATAGACGAAGATAATATCGCCATGGCGCTGGAAAGCGACGCGGTCTTTGCCGCCGCCTTTGAGAACAGGGACTTCAGACAGGAGTTTTTTGAAAAACTTAGGGAACTGGAAAAGGGCCCCTGCTCTCCGGAAAATGCGGAAAGGGAGATCGCTGAAATAGAGGATACCTCGGCTTTTCACATGGCTCTCTGGTACGAAAGGTTCTTTAACGGAGCCGTGGGTGAGGAAGGATATCATAAAAAGGCAGAGGAGCTGAAGGAATATTTCAGGAGACGGCCGGCAGCGGTGGAAAGGCTTATAGAAAAATACGATGTCACTGAGCAGTAATGTATTTAAGGGAAAAAGGATATTATTCGTATGCAGGGAGACCTACGGGAAACCCTTATGGTTTCTCGCCCGGGACCTCATGAAGGATAATGAGGTGGCGGCCTTTTATATAATGTCCTCAGAGAGCCGTTTCAACAAATGCTACTATAACGAGCATACCATCTTTGAATTTAAGGAGCATCTGCCGGAGTGCAGGCTCTATGACGTAAGCGATATCTGCGATGAATTCGTGGAGGGGATATCGGATTTCAGAAGGAAGGCAGGGCTTTCCCCGGACGGCTATTCGGATCACACCATAACCGGCAAGGGAAAGGGATTGAAGGACCGTCCGGTGAATAAGGGAGTAAAGGGTCCCGCCGATCTTCAATTCCTCGATTTGATCGAAAGGGAATACAGCCATTTCAAGACCCCGGGGATGCAGCTCATGAGCTCCCAGGAAAACACCCGGCATTACCACTACAGGGATTACTGGGCCATCACCAGCGATGAGGAGAACTTTTACTGGCTGGAGCTTAATTATAAAAAGATCTTCAGGGTACTGGACGAATTTAAGCCCGATGTGATCATGGACATGGATAATGCGGAGCTGCAGCGCACCATACTCTGCGAGGTGGCCTGGAAGAGGCGCATTCCATATATGACCATAGAATACGGAAAATACGGCTACTGGAAATACCCTTCCTTCCAGAACGCCTTCGATATAGATCCCTATTTCAGGAGGATCTATGAGGAAAAGCTTAAGCTCAAGGATGAAGAGATGCCGGAATCCATTGCCTACATAAAGGATTTCCGTGAAAAGAACGATATAATGAACCCGGAATTCGCGGGCTCCGTTACGGTGCAGTACGAAAGGGACAGCCTTATCTGGATACTCCGGGTCATGAGGGGAAAGTGGAATTATTTCTATGATCAGGATCACAGGGCGGGAAACCTCCCCATAAAGAAAAAGAGCAGCATGCTCTATGCCAGGACCTGGCCCTACTTAAAGCACTACTTTGACGCCATGATGAGGAAGAGGAAGTTCCTTGTCCCGAACAGCCTTTTTGAGGAGCCGGTGGAGGGAGAGACCTACGTATATATGCCTCTGCACCTTATCCCCGAGTCCTCGGTATTTGTGAAGGCCTCCTACTATGTGGATGAGCTGAACCTCATCGAGCAGGTGAGCAAGGCCCTGCCTCCGGGGTGGAAGCTCTATGTGAAGG
>JAFTEC010000154.1 GCA_017453865.1 Lachnospiraceae bacterium | reverse complement strand
CATACCTTCAGAAAGTCAGACTATCTGATAAGATGGGGCGGCGATGAATTCGTGGGAGTATATCTGGGACTTGACGAGGATGATGTCACCATGGTCGCTCAGAAGGTTATGGAGGCGGTTCATGCCGTAAAGGTAAAAACCGATGACGGGACCGAGCTTTCCATGACTGCCTCCATAGGTATAGCCGAGTTTGCGGTGACCGACAATGAATATATGGACGGCATCAAGCGTGCCGACAATATGCTCTATGAGTCAAAGGCCGGCGGAAGAAACCAGTTCCACATCGCCGAGAAAAATGCCGCCATTGATGAAAGCAAGCAGAGCGACAAGCTTGCAAGAGGAAAGACCGGCTGATCCCTCTACATTAAAAATGACGAAATTTTTACGATTTTCCAGTTTTTTTTGTAAAAAATATACACAAAACGCCTCTTTAGTTGTATAATCACTTCATAATTATCTTTAGAAAATATGAGGTGATGCTGATGATCAAAAAAGAGATAATCGCCATGCTTCTGGCAGGAGGACAGGGCAGCAGACTCGGAGTCCTGACAACACACATGGCCAAGCCCGCAGTACCCTTTGGAGGGAAGTACAGGATCATTGATTTCCCTTTGAGTAATTGCATCAATTCCGGAATAGATACAGTGGGGGTACTTACCCAGTATCAGCCCCTGAAACTGAATTCCCATATAGGCATCGGAACCCCCTGGGATCTTGACCGCTACATCGGCGGTGTTACGGTGCTTCCTCCCTTTGAAAAAAATGTTAACAGCGAGTGGTACACCGGTACAGCCAACGCCATATTGCAGAATATCGAATATATGGAGAGCTACAATCCGGATTATGTGCTGATCCTCTCAGGTGACCATATCTACAAGATGGACTATGAGGTCATGCTGGACTTCCACAAGGAAAATGATGCCGACGTGACCATCGCCGCAATGCCTGTTCCGATGGAGGAGGCAAAGCGCTTCGGCATAGTCATCACTGACGACAACAGAAAGATCACCGATTTTGAAGAAAAGCCCGAGCATCCGAGAAGCAATCTGGCTTCCATGGGTATCTACATCTTCTCCTGGAGCGTGCTGAAGGAAGCTCTTATCGCTCTCGCGGACCAGTCCAGTCTGGATTTCGGAAAGCATGTGATCCCCTACTGCCACGAAAAGAAGCAGCGGCTCTTTGCTTACGAATACAACAGCTACTGGAAGGATGTGGGAACCCTCAATTCCTATTGGGAAGCCAATATGGAGCTTATCGACATCATCCCTGAATTCAATCTTTATGAGGAATACTGGAGGATCTTCACCAAGAGCGAGATCGTGACTCCCCAGTTTATCGGAAATGAATCCGAGATAGAGAAGAGTATCATCGGGGAAGGCAGCCAGATCTTCGGGAAGGTCTACAATTCGGTTCTTGGCTGCGGTGTCACCATAGGGAAAAACACCGTTGTGCGGGATTCCATCATAATGAACGGCACGGTTATCGGAGAGAACTGCAACATAGAAAGAGGCATTATCGCCGAAGAAGCCATCATAGGTGACCGCGTTACCATCGGCAGCGGGGAAGAGGTGGAAAACGAGACCGATCCCACGATCTACACCCACGGTCTGGTCACGATTGCGGAGAAGTCGGAAATACCTTCCGGATTGACAGTAGGCAAGAATTCCGTTCTGTCCGGCGTTTTCACCATTGATGAATTCGCGGACGAAACCGTTTCTTCCGGAAAAACCGTTATAAAGGAGGAAAGATAGTCTATGAGAGCGATAGGTATAATTCTTGCCGGCGGCAATAATCACCGGATGAAGGAACTGACAAAGAAACGCGCCATTGCGGCAATGCCCATAGCCGGAAGCTACAGGGGTATAGATTTCGCCCTGAGCAATATGACAAATTCCCATATACAGAAGGTCGGCGTATTTACCCAGTACAATGCCAAGTCCCTGACCCAGCACCTTTCCTCATCGAAATGGTGGGATTTCGGACGAAAGCAGGGTGGACTTTTCGTGTTCACTCCGTCCATGACCAGCGACCACTCCTTCTGGTCAAGGGGAACGGCGGATTCCATCTACCAGAACATCTCCTTCCTTAAGGACAGCCACGAGCCCTATGTGATAATCGCATCCGGCGACTGTGTCTACAAGATGAATTACAATAAGGTCCTTGAGTACCACATCGCAAAGAAGGCCGATATCACCGTGGTATGCAAGGAGCTTCCGGCCAGTGAGAATGTGGAGAGATTCGGTGTTCTCACCATGAATGAGGACCAGAGGATCATCGACTTCGAGGAAAAGCCCGTTGAGGCCAAGGGACGGACCATTTCCTGCGGTATCTACGTTATCCGCCGCCGCCAGCTTATCGAGCTTATCGAAAAGGCCGAGGAAGAGGACCGCCACGACTTTGTTTCCGATATTCTGGTGCGTTACAGGAACCAGAAGCGTATATACGGCTACAAGATAGACAGCTACTGGAAGAACATCGCTACGGTAAATGATTATTTCAGGACAAATATGGACTTCTTAAAGCCGGAGGTGCGGGACTACTTCTTTAACCAGTATCCGGATGTTTATTCAAAGGTAGACGACCTGCCTCCCGCGAAGTATAATGTGGGAAGCCAGGTGCATAACAGTCTTGCATCCTCCGGCTGCATTATAAACGGCACAGTGCAGGATTCGGTGCTCTTCAAGAAGGTTTTCGTAGGGAATAACTGTTTCATAAAGAATTCCATCATTCTTAATGATGTGTATATCGGAGACAACACCCATATAGAGAACTGTATCGTGGAGAGCCATGGCACCATAAGGGCAAATTCCTATTACAAGGGTGAGAACGGGGTTCAGATAGTAATAGAGCGGAGTGACCGTTTCTTCTTATGAGGAATGCTGTATCACAGACGCTACGGGCTGATCTGGATAATTAAAAATGTTTATTATCGCAGGACTGGGGAATCCGGGTTCAAGGTATAACGGCACAAAACACAATGTGGGTTTTGAGACCATTGATATTCTTTCGGACCGTTTCGGGATTTCCCTGGATTTTGAAAAACACAGGGCAATATGCGGAAAAGGGCTTATCGAAGGAGAGAAGGTGCTCCTTGTTAAGCCCCTTACTTTCATGAACCTTTCCGGCCAGTCCGTAAGAGAGGTTCTTTCCTATTACAAGGCGGATATTTCCACGGATCTCATCGTGATCTCTGACGACGTCAATCTGGATCCGGGAAGGATCCGTGTGAGACCCTCCGGCAGTGCGGGCGGCCACAACGGATTGAAGAACATTATCGCGGAAACCGGCTCGGACAGCTTCGCAAGGGTGCGGATCGGCATAGGCTCGAAGCCCCATAACTGGGATCTGTCCGACTGGGTCCTCTCCCCCTTTGACATACAGTCGAGAGGCGTCGTGGAACAGGCGGAAATACGCGCTGCCGCCGCGGTCGTGAGTATCATAAAAGACGGCTGCGATACAGCAATGAACGAGTTTAATGGAGCGGAGACATAAAAATGTATAACGTTGATTTTTCCGATACAAAGCTGCATTTTCATTTTATCGGCATAGGAGGCATCAGCATGAGCGGTATTGCTGAGCTCCTTTTATCTGAGGGCTTTCCGGTTTCCGGATCCGATATGACTGAAAGCGAGCTAACGGACCGCCTTCGATCCCTCGGCGCCTGCATATCCTATCCGCAGTCGGCGGACAATATCACAGACGATATAAGCCTGGTGATATACAGCGCTGCGATACATGAGGATAACCCGGAGCTTGCAGAGGTCAGAAGGCGTAAGCTCCCCGCCCTTACCCGGGCGGAGTTTCTGGGTCAGCTTATGAAGCGCTACGCTGTCAGTGCCGCCGTTTCCGGAACCCATGGTAAGACCACAACCACCTCCATGCTGTCCGAAATTCTCCTGAAGGCCGGAAAGGATCCCACCCTCTCCGTAGGAGGGATACTGAAAAGCATAGGCGGAAATTTCCGTGTGGGAAAGAGGGACTTCTTCGTAACGGAGGCCTGCGAGTACACGAACAGCTTCCTGTCCTTTGCTCCGACCCTGGGTGTGATACTGAATGTGGACGAGGATCATCTGGATTTCTTCAAGGATCTTAATGACATACAGCGGTCCTTCCGGAAATTCGCCCTTCTTCTGCCGGAAAATGGCTCCCTTGTCATAAACAGTGAGACAAAGGGCTTTGACATCATAACCGACGGGCTTAAGTGCCGCATAGTCACCTTCGGATCAGACAGCTCCTCGGACTATTATCCTTCGGATATAAGCTTTGACAGGCTTGCCTGCCCTTCCTTTACCCTGCATCACGCTGACAGGAGCTTAGGGAAAGTAAGCTTAAGGATTCCCGGTGAGCACAATATCGGAAATGCCTGCGCTGCGGCCGCGGCTGCAGTAGAGATGGGTATAGATGAGGAACGCATAATTCGCGCCCTTAGTGAATTTGAAGGAACAGACCGCAGATTCCAGCATAAGGGCAGCTTTAACGGAGTGGAGGTTATAGACGACTACGCCCACCACCCCACTGAGATAAGGGCTAGCTTAACCGCAGCAAAAAAATGCGAATATAATACGCTGTGGTGTGTATTCCAGCCCCACACCTACACCCGGACAAAGGCGCTCCTCCCCGAATTCGCGGAGGCTCTGTCTCTGGCTGACCGTGTGGTCCTCGCGGATATCTATGCTGCCCGGGAAACGGACACTCTGGGTATAAGCTCCGAAACCCTGGCAGAGGAAATACGTGCCCTTGGGCATAACGCCTGTTATTTCGACTCTTTTGAAAAAATCGAAAAATTTTTACGTGAAAATTGTATCCACGGTGATTTGTTGATAACTATGGGTGCGGGAGACGTATATAAAATTGGAGATGCACTTTTAAAATAGGACATTTCCACCATATCCACCAAATCCACATCATCGCAAAAACCCAGGTTTTATCGGGGTTTTCGGCTCCCCGGGGCATTGAAATCCATTTTGTGACCATGTATAATCGTATCTGTTCAGGAGCCGGAGACTTACCGGTTCCGGACAGATATAAGATAAGTACGATCCGGGAGAGAATAAGAAATTGGAAGGCGAAAGCATTTCACTTTATGAAAGTGACAGCTGTGGACACACGAAGGTGTCCAATCATTTTATAGATCATTTCATGACCAATGCCAACGAGGCCCAGATAAAGATCTATCTTTATCTTCTCCGTTCGGTTTCATCGGGAAAGGACGTCTCGCTGCCTATCATTGCAGACCGCTTCAACTATTCGGAGCGGGATATCATCCGTGCCCTGATCTACTGGGATAAACAGGGCTTGATTTCCCTTGACTATGACGAAAACCGGAATGTGAAGGGCATCTGCCTCAATGTTATTGAGAAGCCGGTAGTGCACGACTCCGCTCTTACGGTATCCGCTATCCCCGAAAAAAGTGAACCTGACCGGGTGCCGGGAAATACTGCGGCCCGGGTTCCCGAAATTGTTCACGAGGCACCGGCAAATAAGGCTTCGGCAGCAGAAGCAGCTTCGGCGGCAGCAGCTGAAACCGCTTCGGAACCTGCACGCCCGTTTTATCCCGCAGGGCAGCTTCAGGATTTCAGGGAGAATCCCGAGGTCAAAGGACTTCTCTTTACAGCTGAGATGTATCTCAAGCGTACACTCAGCCATTCGGACCTCAATTCTATTCTGTATATGTACGATAATCTCCGCTTTGACGCGGCTCTGATAGAATACCTTATCGAGTACTGCGTGGGCTCCGGGCACAGAAATATTCATTATATAGAAAGTGTTGCCAGGGACTGGGACGACAGGGGCATACGCACCGTGGAACAGGCAAAGTATGAGACCGGCGTGAACAGAAAGGAATACTATGAGGTTATGAAGGCCTTCGGCTTAAGCGGCAGAAATCCCGTGAAGCCGGAGATGGACTTCATCAGGCGCTGGAGGGATGATTACGGCTTTTCGTCGGAACTGATCATAGAAGCGGCAAACCGCACCATGAGTACCATATCGAAGCCCAGCTTCCAGTATGCCGATTCCATCCTGAAAAACTGGAAGGAGCGCCATATTTCAAAGCTCTCCGACATTGCCGAGGCGGATCGCGCCCATGAAGCCGAAAAGAAGGAAAAATCCGCTTCCGAAGGAACTGAGGGAAGATCCACCAGGTTTCAGAATTTCCATGAGCGGGACATAGATTTCTCCGACCTGGAAAAGAAATTCGCAAGGAATTAGCAGATGTCAATGAACGATGCCGATTTCCGCAGCATTATGGCGGAATACGATGAAATACGCGATAAGAATTCAAGGCTCCTTGAGGACAGAAAAAAGGAGGTTCTTGAAAAGCTTCCGCAATACAAGGAGCTTGAAGACCGTGCGGCCCTCGCCGCTTTTTCCGCCGGAAAGAAAAGCATGGAGGGCGACTCTGATGTCCTGACAGAGCTTGATAAGGAGCTAAATAAGATCGCCGGAGAAAAGGAAAAGCTCCTTACGGCCGCCGGCTTTCCCAGAGATTATCTGATGCCGATATATGACTGTCCGGATTGTAAGGATACCGGCTTCATTGGTAATGAAAAATGCCACTGCCTGAAGCAGCGGATCATCAATTCTCTGTACCGCCAGTCCCACCTTAATGAAATACTTGAAAGGGAAAACTTCGAAACCTCGGATCTAAGCCTCTTTTCCCCAGGGATCCTGCCGGACATAAGGCAGGTTTATATGGCTGCAAAGGATTTCGTAAAAACATTTGCCCAGTCTTCCCGCAATATGTTATTCTTAGGTGGCGTCGGAAGCGGAAAAACCTTCCTCACGAACTGCATAGCAAAAGAGCTTCTGGACGGAGGCTACAGTGTGGTGTATTTCACGGCCTTCAGGCTTTTTGAGCTTATTGCGGATCATACCTTCAGAGATGCGGAAAACGGTGAAAGGGAGGGCTTTTTTTCCAATATTTACGACTCGGATCTTCTCATAATTGATGATCTGGGAACGGAAAACACCAATTCCTTTGTGGCGGGGCAGCTTTTCAATATCCTGAATGAGCGGGAGATACGAAGGAAGTCCACCATAATATCCAGCAATCTGGCGCTTAAGAGCATAAAGGATCTTTATTCCGAAAGATCACTGTCAAGGATAATAAGCAACTACGAACTTTATTATTTCAGAGGCGAAGACCTTCGCATGAAGAAGAAGGGGTAAACTGTATGGCAGTTCACGAGGGAAAAAGGAAACTTGAAAGCATACCCGTAGGAAAGCTTGGGGTTATACCCGTTGAGGGCTGCCGGGAGCTTGGTGACAAGGTCGACAAATATCTGGTTGACTGGCGGACCGAGCGCGAGAACGAACACAAGGGCTCCCTTGTTTTCCAGGGTTACCAGCGTGATTCCTATATCATCGACACCTCCATTTCCCGCTTCGGAACCGGCGAAGCCAAGGGAACCATAAACGAATCCATACGCGGAATGGATCTTTTCCTTCTCTGCGATATCTGTAATTACAGTCTGACCTACTCCCTCTGCGGCCACGATAACCATATGTCACCGGACGATCATTTCCAGGATCTGAAGCGTGTGATCGCTGCCGTTGGCGGAAAGGCAAGGAGACTCACGGTCATCATGCCCTTCCTCTATGAGGGGCGGCAGCATAAGAGAAGCTCCAGGGAATCCCTGGACTGCGCTCTCGCCCTGCAGGAGCTTGTCCGTATGGGTGTTGACAATATCATTACCTTTGATGCACATGACGCAAGGGTCCAGAATGCGATCCCGTTACATGGCTTCGAGACCATACAGCCTGCCTACCAGTTTATGAAGGGGCTGCTGTACCACATAAATGACCTTATGATCGATGCCGATCACATGATGGTCATAAGTCCCGACGAGGGTGGTATGAAAAGAGCCATCTATCTTGCCAACGTTCTGGGGCTTGATATGGGAATGTTCTACAAGAGGCGGGACTACACGCGCGTGATCAACGGGAGAAACCCCATAGTGGCACACGAATTCCTGGGAACCAGCGTTGAAGGAAAGGATATGCTGGTGGTTGACGATATGATCTCCTCAGGTGACAGTGTTCTGGATGTGGCAAAGCAGCTGAAGGAAAGAAAGGCCGGAAGGATCTTCATTATGGCGACCTTCGGTCTCTTTACCTCAGGCCTGGAGAGCTTCGATGAAGCCTTTGAAAGCGGCTTGATCCACAGAGTCCTCACCACAAACTGCATTTACCAGACCCCGGAACTCCTTGAAAGAGAATGGTATATTTCCTGTGATATGAGTAAATACATTGCCTTTATAATCGACACCTTAAATCACGATTCATCCATAAGCGACCTCCTGAACCCCAATACAAGGATACAGTCCTTGGTTGCGAGATACAGAAACGGGGAGGTCTGACCGATGGAAAGATCCGGAAAAGGTATTCTGTTTCTGACCCGTGCAGCCATGATCGCTGCGATCTACGTGGTGCTGACGGTCTTCATTTCCACATTTAATCTGGCCAGCGGAGTCATACAGGTACGTATATCCGAAGCGCTGACCATACTTCCCGTATTTACGAACGCCGCCATTCCCGGACTTTTTGCGGGCTGCCTCATCAGCAATCTGATAACGGGCTGTGCGCCCTTTGATGTGGTATTCGGAAGCATAGCAACCCTTATCGGAGCATTTGGAACCTATACCCTGAGAAAGAGATCTCCGATAATAGCGGCTCTTCCGCCCATCATTTCGAACACTCTGATAATACCCTTCGTGCTGAAGTTCGTATATGATTTTCCGGGAAGCATACCCTTCTTTATGCTGACGGTAGGCGCGGGAGAGGTCATCTCCTGCGGCATCCTTGGTGTTGCGCTTTACTCCGCCTTAACTCCCGTTAAAAACCGGCTCTTCGGGATCAGCTCCGCGGATAGCAGCCATTCCTCATACAATGGCACTTCTCCGGATAGCGACTCTTCCTCAGACGACGTATGACACAAATTCGTTTCCGTGGGAAGCGAACCATTCCGTGCTGTCATTCATTCCCTTTTTGTATATACTTCCCGTAGAGGGATCATAGATCAGCGTATTCTTCGGGTCATATCCCACGATCATTACTATATTTCCGCCCTCAACCTCGGCAACGACAGGTCTTCCAATGCTCACGTAATAAAGAACCGAGCTTAGGGAACAGCCTCCCAGTGTCAGGGCATCGGATCCATCTATCTCCTCTTCAATGATGTCCACGAGACTACCCTCCAGCCCCGCTATCTCCTCAATGTCAGCAGTGATTCCCTCATGGCTCAATATCGCGGAAAGAACTGCCGTAAACTGCTCATCCTGGCTTTCGGAAAGCGGCGGCTCCGTGATATCATTAAGCTCCTTCTCGGCAGCCCGGTTTCCCTTCTGCCACAGATATCTCCCTGTGGATTTGACCACAACGCCTCCGCGTTCTTCCGCCAGATTCACGGCTCTGACCTCGGATTCGCAAATACCGTCTATCCCGCCTCTTGAGTAAACCATCAGCATTTTGCTGCTGTCCTCGTCATCCTTGACTTCCACGGTTCTGTCGCCCTCGAAGAGAACCTCCTTCGGGGACACCACATGGACCGAGGAGGAATTGATATGCCCGGCAAGGGCTATCTCCGTAATGGTCTCCAGCTCCTCCGTGGCAACCGTGATGACCGCATTCCTGTCGCCGGTTTCCGGATCATTATTCACGATCATATCCGGGTCGATACTAAGGAAATTACCGCTCACTCCTTCATCCATCATTATACGTGACAGGCTTATCTCATCATTTTTCACATCGACACCGGTAATATAGATCCCGTCCTTTGAATAGGTCTTCAGGAGCTCCCCGTCGCTGCTCTCGATATAGATCTTTTCCATGGATTCCATGGATACGCCTATCCGGCTCTCTATGGAGTGCTCTCCCGTTGATGAGCCGTAGACCAGATCCTCTCCGAGGAAGCCCAGAGCCCTGATGGTCACCCCGGGGTCACCCAGTATCTCCCGTATATTTCCGCTGTTGAAGTCGCAGACAAAGATACCGGAATCATTCTTTGCCTGCCAGGCGGCGGTACGCCCGCTCTTCGATACCACAAAGGAATCAAAGTAGATATTTCCGGCCATTATGGAATCCTTCTTCTCATCCAGACGGATATCCAGAAGCCTCCCTCCGAGGTAGAGATACAGCTTGTTTCCGTCAGGCGAATAGGAAAACTTCTCTATCTCGTATTTCAGGAACTGGTAGGAGCGTTTATAGGGGATGTAGACCTCCTCCTCTATCTGGTTCAAAGCGCTGTTAAAGTAGTAGGCCGATACTCCGGTCTCTCCCTCATGCCGCCCCCTGTTCATATATCCGTAGATCAGGAAGGAGATATTACCCGCCTCGTCCACCTGCAGAATCTTTACGCCATGATCATTATTCCGGTTTCTTTCGTCATCGTCCCCCTTTTCAAAGAAGGAAAAGACCCGTATCACCCTGGAATCCGAATTTCTGTAGGCATAGAGGGAGCCGTTCTGCACAAAGGCAACCACCCCGCCGTCCTCATTCTCCTCCATAACTACATTGGGATCCGAGATCCCCAGAACTATCTTGTCACTTATAAAAACATTCTCCGAGCCGGGATCAAAGACCTCCTCCATGGTCCGCTCATAATTCAGGAGGTAGATGCGCTTGTCTGTATAACGCACCCTGAAGTACTCGCTGACATCATAAAATACCGCGTCGTCCCCGTCCCCTCTTTTTAATAAGAAGCTGTTTTTCAATGAAGCGGTGGAATCATCCATTTCCAGAATATCCGTAAGGACCGTCTCCGGTTTCTCCGGATTCAGGCTTCCGTAGGTGATCTGGTCAAAGCTTGAATGGATGTTCACAAACTGATATGTGGAATTGTCCCCGCTGGAATCGCTCTCCAGATATGTGGTAAGGCTTTTCGCCGCGGATTTGTCAAAGGTTCTGTCCGTAAAGTCCCGCACGAAATCCAGGATCTCCGTCTCATGGAGCCCGGTCTCGTGGATTATCCTCGTATAATAATAGATCTTCTGCCCCTGCTCATTGGTGAGGCGAACGGCAAGTATATACTCCTTCCCGTCATTTATCAGATCCTTTATATTGAGTCTCGCGCTTATTACCTCGTCATCCTCGATATAGTCGAGTATCTCCGTATCCTCGATAAGCCTTTCCGCATCAAGGGATCTGACCTCGTAGGCCACCTCCTTCAGGTGGTTTCCGTATTTGTTTATATGAATATCAAGACTTCTCCCCTCGTTTAAGGGAGTCAGGGTGTCCCGCATCATGTTCGGCTCCACCGTGCTCCTGATCCCGTACATCCTGTTGATCTCCCGGTCTCCGTTTACCACCGATACCACCGGCAGCGTCGCCTCCCCCATTTCCACGGTCATATCCGTGGTTCCGCGGTTCATTATTGAGCTTATGATAAACAGCGATATCAGAAAGGATGTAATGAATATCGCTGCCTTTATGAGAATCTCTTTCATAAAAAACCTGTTATATTGCCATCCTGAGAAGCCGACGAATGCTTTTGACAGCTTCAGGGGCGAGCTCTTTCTTTTGAGTATAAAACAGTATAAAACAGCAGATAAAACTTCTCAACTGTCGTTGACTAAAAATTTCCCTTGGGATACAATAGAAAAAGCGGTTTTGTTTGGTGGAGACAATATGAAGTGACCCCCAGATTGTAGAAACGTGGATTTACCTGTAGACTATTGATTGTTAACGTCAATGGTAACAGGGATTACCGAATACAATAGGAGGCCACATATGAATACTATAGTTTATGTTGGAATGGATGTCCATAAGGAAAGCTACACTTTATGTTGCTACAGTTATGATACCGACAAGGTTGAGTATAAGCAAACAGTACCTGCAGATTATAAACTCAT
>JAFTEC010000153.1 GCA_017453865.1 Lachnospiraceae bacterium | reverse complement strand
GGTGTTGGCGAGAGCTGGCCTGAGGCCCCTTGTCCTGGAGCGCGGGCAGGAGCTTTCCCGCCGCCGCGACGCGGTGGAGAAGTTCCGGAAAACCGGGCTGCTTGACCCGGAGAGCAACGTTCAGTTCGGGGAAGGGGGAGCCGGCACTTTTTCTGACGGGAAGCTGAATACCGGAATAAGGGATAAGGAAAACCGGAACCGTTTTGTTCTTGACAGCTTTGTAAAATACGGGGCTCCTGAGACTATCCTTTCTGATAATAAGCCTCATATCGGTTCTGATGTCTTAAAAAGTATCGTTAAAAATATCAGGTGTGACATTATAGATCACGGCGGGAACGTCAGGTTCAGATCCGCTTTTTCGGGTTTTGAAACGGATAAGGACGGGCTCTTAAAGGGAATTTACATAAATGATGGGGAGTATATGGACTGTAAGCGTCTTATATTGGCAATAGGCCACTCCGCAAGGGATACCTTTGAGGTCCTGAGAAACGCTTCCCTTATGATGGAGCCGAAGAGCTTTGCCGTGGGTCTAAGGGTGCAGCATCTGCAGGCTGACATCAACAGGGCTATGTACGGGGAAGAGAAGGGCCGTGTCAAAAGGAATGCGGATTACAAGCTTACCTTCCGTGCTCCGTCGGGCCGTGGCGTCTATTCCTTCTGCATGTGCCCCGGAGGATATGTTGTCAACTCCTCCAGTGAAAGGGATATGCTCTGTGTTAATGGCATGAGCTATTCCGGACGGGACGGGATAAACGCAAATTCGGCTATTGTCGTAACCGTGACACCGGATGACTATGCTGACTTCGGGTACGGGAGCTTCGGGGTGTTATCCGGAATGGAATTCCAGAGGGAGCTTGAAAGAAGGGCATTTTCAGAGGGTAAGGGGCTGATCCCCTGCCAGAGACTTGAAGATTTCCGAAAAAACAGGCTAAGTAACGGTTTCGGAAGCATTAAGCCCCAATGTAAAGGAGGATATTCCCCCGGAAACCTTAAGAATATCCTCCCCGATATCATATCAAGTGATATTATTTCTGCCTTTGCCTCCTTCGGGCAGAGGATAGGGGGCTTTGACAGCCCGGATTCCCTGCTTTCCGGAGTCGAGAGCCGTACTTCATCACCGGTAAGGATACTAAGAAATGAGAACTTTATTTCCTCGGTTCCCGGGATCTTTCCCGCCGGAGAGGGTGCCGGCTACGCCGGAGGCATTATGTCTGCTGCGATCGATGGACTAAAGTGCGCCGAAGCACTGCTTAAATACTGATAAATCCATCAGATATACTTTTCTACAAGCTTATCATAGGTGCCGTTTTCCTTAAGCTTCTTTAAGGCTTTGTCGATGGCATCCTTTAATTCGCTATCGCCTTTCGGAAGGGCAATTGCATAGTTCTCAACCTCGAAGCCGAAGTCGGCACCGTCAAGATCCTTTATCTTTCCATCGAAGTTCTCTGCAAACACGCTTGCGGGGTTACTGTCGACTATTACTGCGTCAACCCTGCCGTTCAGGAGATCGTTTACGGCATCAACGTGCTTATTATACTGCTGTGCGGTAGCACCCTCGATGTCTTCCACAAGAAAATCACCGGTTGTACCGAGCTGCACTCCGATTTTCTTTCCGACAAGGTCATCATAGCTTGAAATATCCGAGTCAGCGGGAACAAGGACATGCTGCACCGCATCAAAATAGGACTCCGAAAAGTCAACGGACTGCTTTCTTTCGTCGGTAACGGTCATTCCTGCAATGGCAACGTCGTTCTTTGAACCGATGGCGGATACGAGAGAGTCAAAGTCCATATTTTCAATGACTACCTCTACACCAAGCTCCTCGCCGACAGCCTTAATAAGAGCTATGTCAAAGCCGTCAGGCTTACCGTCGTCACCCACATATTCAAAGGGCGGGAACTCTGCATTTGTGCCGACTGTGAGCACTCCGTCAGAGAGGGCCGCCGATTTTGAGCCTGAAGAGCCGCTTCCTTTTGAGCCGCAGCCGGCCATCATACTTACTACAATTGCTGTTGATAAAATAACACCTAGTAACTTTTTCATTTTTCTCCTCCTTATATTATTTCATTGTGTAAAAATTGCGTTATCCTGAGCGCCCTTTTTCTGTCCATTCAGAGTACCCTTTTCCTGTCATCCTGAGCGCCAGCGAAGGATCTTTCCAACCGGAAAAAGAAGATTCTTCGCTTCGCTCAGAATGACATCAACTTGTACGTCATTGGCAGCCTACCCACGGATATCCATACGGCAGCTGCAGGTCAGATCGATAGCGAACGACTGCAGTTTTGCACCGAAATGTGGCGGTGCGCAGGAGAAAGCGCTCTTTTTTCTCCGAGCACCGTCCAAATATTTCGGTGCAAAGCAAAGGCAGAGAGCGTGATCTGACTTGCAGCTGCCGGGTGGATATCCGCGCAGAAAGGCAACGGACTCACAGCACCTTGGACAGGAACTCCTGTAATCTCTTTGACTGAGGATTGTTAAAAAGAAGCTCCGGCGTGTTTTCTTCGGCAATGCCGCCGTCCTCAATATACATTAACCGTGTCGCAACCTCTCGTGCAAAGCCCATTTCGTGGGTCACGATGACCATCGTCATGCCGCTTTCCGCAAGGATTTTTATTACATCCAGCACCTCGCCGACCATTTCCGGATCAAGAGCCGAGGTTGGTTCATCAAAGAGCATAACCTTCGGGTTCATGGCGAGCGAACGAACGATCGCTATACGCTGCTTCTGTCCGCCGGAAAGAGAGGACGGGTAGGAATCGGCCTTTTCCTCGAGATTTACACGCTTTAAGAGTGAGAGCGCCTTTTCTTCCGCTTCTTCCTTAGACATTAGCTTAAGCAATACGGGAGCAAGGGTAATATTCTCCATAACGGTCTTATTTGCAAAGAGGTTAAAGCTTTGGAAGACCATGCCCATATGCTCACGGACCTTATTTATATCTGTTTTCGGATCGTTTATCAGCTTGTCCTCAAAGCGGATCTCGCCGGAATCCGGGGTTTCCAGAAGGTTAAGGCAGCGAAGAAGCGTACTCTTACCCGAGCCGGAGGGTCCGATTATCGCAACCTTTTCGCCCTTTTCGATCTTTGTGGACACATTATCGAGTACCTTTACCCCATTAAAGCTTTTACAGAGGTTTTTAACGGTTATCACTTTTTCTCAGCCTCCTTTCCAGCGCCTCCAGAAGAAGGGTGAGTATCTTAATTATGATGAAGTAGATTACCGCTGCACCGATAAGGGGCATAAAGGCCTCGTAGGTACGGCTGGATATCTGGCTGGCGGTCCGGGTAAGGTCCGACAGGCTTACATATCCCACGATGGCGGTCTCCTTGATAAGCATTATAAATTCGTTTCCGATGGGTGGAAGGACATTCTTAAAGGCCTGGGGAAGGATTATCTCCTTCATGGTCATAGCCTTTGTAAGACCAAGGGATCTTCCTGCCTCCATCTGTCCCTTATCAACGGCAAGTATCCCGGCTCTTATTATCTCGGAAACATAGGCACCGGAGTTTATGCCGAAAGACAGGGATGCCACCAGAAGCCCGTTCTTTGAAGAAGAAAAGACTATGAACCACATGATAAGAAGCTGCAGTACGGAGGGTGTCCCTCTTATCACATCCACATAGACCGTGGCGATATACCACAGGATAGTGTGTTTTCTGCCGCTTTTTGGCTCGGAGAGCTTCATAAGGGCAACGATGCAGCCTATTATGATGCCGATGATCCCGGCGGCAAGAGCGATCTCAATAGTCACTCCCAAACCCTTAAGGTAGAGGATCCATCTGTCCTTAACAATGAATGCATTATAAAATTTTGTCTCTAAATCGTTCATTCGTCCATACTACCGCAGAGAATATAATAAGTCAAAGAAAATATTCAAAAGTTTGTATTATTATGCAGTCAATACGGATTAGAGATCGATGCAATTATCCTTAAACCCACCGACAGAAGTCACAGGCTGGCGGAAAGTTCAGCAATATGGTATAGTGGTCAGGATGCGTGATTTCAGTAAACATAAAAGAATAGTTATAAAGATAGGATCCAGCTCCGTCACACATAAGGAGACCGGAGGTGCGGATCTTATAAGGATAGAGAAGCTGGTACGGGAGCTTACGGATCTGCATAACGGCGGAAGGGATGTGATACTCGTGTCCTCCGGCGCCATCTCCGTGGGGCTTAAGGCCGCAAACATAAAGGATGTTTATTACAGCGGTGAAGCCATCAATGAAAACGGACGTGATGAAAAGCTCCAGATAAAGCAGGCGGCGGCTGCAATAGGCCAGGCCAGGCTTATGATGATCTACCAGAAGTTCTTTTCCGAATACAATCAGCTTACGGCCCAGGTGCTTATGACAAAGAGGACCATAAGAAATGACCTGAACCGCTATAATGCACAGAACACCTTTTCGGAGCTCCTGAAGCTTGGGGTGGTTCCGGTTGTAAATGAAAATGACACTATCTCCACCTACGAGATAGAGCTTGGGGATAATGATACGCTGTCCGCAATGGTCACGGCGCTTACGGAGGCGGATCTCCTTATCCTTCTGTCCGATATAGACGGGCTCTATGACGATGATCCGAGAAGGAATAAGGATGCCCGTTTTATACCGGAGATCGTCGATCTCACGGATGAGGTGGATTCCTACGGGAAGAAGAGTACTGGATCGGTAGGAGGGACCGGAGGAATGGCGACAAAGCTTAAGGCCGCCCACATCGCGGTTTCGTCCGGCGCGGATATGATAATCGCCAATGCGCAGGATCTTAATAATATTCACAGGATCATAGCCGGAGAGGAAATAGGCACCTATATACATGCAAAGAAAGCAGCTGATTTTTATCTGCCGGATTTTCTGGAGGACGACTGATGGGGGATATCGTAATATTCGGAGATACCAAGGAAATAATGAGAAAAAGGATAGTCCTTCTCCGGGAATGTATGACACCGGTGGAAAGGGAGAAGGCATCCTACTATGCCTTTGACAGGTTTTTCAAGCTTCCGGAATACCAGACCGCGGAGAAGATCTTTGCTTTTGCGGGCTACGGCTCAGAGGTTGCCACCCTGAATTCCGTATTTAAGATGATAAACAGCGGGAAGAGAGTCTCGCTGCCGAAGGTCATTGATGAAAAACACATGGAATTTTATGAGGTAAGAAGGATCTCCGATATTAAAAAAAATGGCATAGGGATACCGGAGCCTGAGGTTGATTACCCTCCCTCAGACTATAAGCCCGATATGATGCTGATACCCGGCTGTGCCTTTGACCGCGATTTTAACAGGCTTGGCTACGGCAGAGGCTATTTTGACAGGTATTTAAGGGAAAAGGGCTATGAGAGATTTGTATGGAAGATAGCCCTGGGCTTTGCCTGCCAGATCGTGGAGCAGGTTCCGACCGAAGAATGGGATGTACCGGTGGATATGATAATTACCGAAAAAGAGGTTATACGATAAATGGATCAGTGGGATAGCGGTTTTTTCCCGCCCGATAGGGAGCCGGACAGACAGTATTATTTTATAAATAAGCTTATGCAGAGGAATGCTGCTTTTGAAGAAAACAATAAGCGGCGTTCCCGTTTTTTCATACAGACCTTTGGCTGTCAGATGAACGAAAGGGATTCCGAGAAAATGGCCGGAGTTTTGATCAAGTCCGGCTATGAAGGCTGCGAAAGCGAAGAAGAAGCAGATGTTATCTTATATAATACCTGTACCGTAAGGGATAATGCGGATCAGCGGGTCTTCGGAAGACTCGGGGTTCTTAAGGGTCTTAAGGAAAAGAAGCCGGAGCTCCTTATCTGCCTTTCCGGCTGTATGATGCAGGAAAGCTCTGTTATCGAGAAGATAAAGAAAAGCTATCCCTTTGTGGATCTTATCTTCGGTACCCACAATATCTATAAGCTTGCCGAGCTTCTTTATGAAAGACTGGAGTCGGGTTCACGGATAATCGATATCTGGGAGAAGGAAAAGGAGATCGTTGAGGAGCTTCCGGCAAAGCGGAAATACCCCTTTAAGAGCGGCGTAAATATAATGTTCGGCTGCAATAATTTCTGCAGCTACTGCATAGTGCCCTATGTCAGGGGGAGGGAAAGAAGCCGGGAGCCTAAGGATATCATTAAAGAGATAGAGGCTCTTGTTTCCGACGGGGTAAAGGAGGTCATGCTCCTCGGACAGAACGTAAATTCCTACGGGACCGGCCTAACGGATAAGGTAACCTTTCCGGAGCTCCTCAGAGAGACGGAAAAAATTGAGGGACTTCAGCGGATACGCTTTATGTCCAGCCATCCGAAGGACTTAAGCGATGAGCTTATAGAAGTGATGGCTTCATCGGAAAAGATCTGTTCACATCTCCATCTCGCCCTGCAGTCAGGAAGCAGCAGGGTTTTACGGGACATGAACCGGCATTACACGAAGGAGGACTATCTTCTTATCGTAAAAAAGCTCCGTGAAAGGATACCGGACATTGCAATAACAACCGATATTATTGTTGGCTTTCCGACGGAAACAGCGGAGGATGTGGAGGATACGGTTTCTGTTATAAAGGAGGCGGGCTTTGACGGGGCCTTCACCTTTATCTACTCGAAAAGGACCGGAACTCCTGCGGCAGCAATGGATCAAAAAATGAGTGAGGAGGAGATCCATAAGTGCTTTGACCGGGTCTTAAAGACCGTTCAGGAAACCGCAAAGAAGCGTATTTCCCTGCTTGTCGGAAGGACAATGCCCGTACTCATAGAATCTGTTAATGAAAAGGATCCTTCAATGCTGACAGGACGCATTCCGCAGAATACCGTTGTCCACCTGAAGGGCGACAGCTCCCTGATCGGGGAGATCGTAAATGTCCGCCTGGACAGAGCCGAGGGCTTTTACTATATCGGGACGAGGGTGAATTAAAGGTTAGTGCGCGTTAAATTCCCGACTTGCATTTTTTCTTTATATATGGTAATCTTGCATTTCGTGAGACTTCTCGTTGCTGAAGTCTTTAGGCGATGGTCCTCTGTCACCTGCGGCAATTACGAAAAAGCCGCTTTCTGATGGTGTTAAGAACGTCAAATTGCCGGATAATGCGGAGTTTGCTTATACGATAAACAATTTATTGTCTGGTACGTTATGGAGGTTTATATAATGAACGCAGAAATCATCAAGGAGCTTGAAAAAGAACAGCTGAAGGCTGAGGTTCCCGAATTTACCGTGGGCGATACCGTAAGGGTCCATAACAGGATCACCGAGGGTGACAAGTCCAGGGTGCAGGTCTTTGAAGGAACAGTTATCAAGAAGCAGGGCGGAAGCAACAGAGCCACCTTTACCGTTAGAAAGAACAGCTACGGCGTGGGCGTTGAGAAGACCTTCCCGATCCATTCACCCAATGTTGAAAAGGTCGAGGTAGTCCGTTCCGGTAAGGCAAGACGTGCAAAGCTCTTCTTCCTTCGCCAGAGGACAGGAAAGCGCTCCAAGCTTAAGGAGATCGTTGACTGATAGGAGACTATGGCTAAACACAGGGGCTTAAGCTTCTATAAAAAAGAAAAAAGGATCACCAATGAAAAGCTGGCTATGTTTATGAGCTGGCTTTTTATGGTTTTTTTGGGTACTCTTCTCGCATATTTCTTTGTATATACCCTGGGTATAAAAACGACTGTTATCGGAACCTCAATGGAGCCCTCGCTCTATAACGGGCAGGTGGTTTTCTTAAACAGGGTGGTTTATAACCTGATAGCGCCAAGAAGGGGGGATGTGGTCGCTTTTCTCCCGAACGGCAACGCCAAAGCCCATATTTCGGTTAAAAGGGTGGTGGGAGTGCCCGGTGACAGGATAGAGATAAGGGACGGGATCCTTTACCTCAATAATGAACCCCAGAACGATATGTTTGACGATATGATCTCGGATCCCGGGATCGCTGCCGATGAGATCCTTCTTTCAGACGACGAATTCTTTCTGATGGGAGATAACTGCAATTCCTCGGAGGACAGCCGCGCCGCCAGTCTCGGCAGCGTTAACAGGAAGCATATCATCGGAAAGGCCTGGTTCCATATGGCCGGAGGCGACACCGGGATCGGGTTTGTGCAGTGACATAATAGATAAGGGATATAATATATGACTTCATTTCAATATTTCCCCGGTCATATGATGAAGGCGAAAAGGGCAATGAGCGAGGACATTAAGATAATAGATCTGGTCCTCGAGCTTGTTGACGCCAGAGCGCCCATGTCCACAAGAAACCCGGATATAGATGAACTTTCCCGGGGTAAGGGACGAATGGTACTGCTTAATAAGGCGGACCTTGCGGATGAAAGGGCTACAAAGGAGTGGACGGAGTACTTTTCTTCAAAGGGCATTACCGCTGTCGCGCTTGATTCCAGAAGCAGGAAGGGCTTAAGGCTTATTGACGAGGGAGTAAAAACTGCCTGCAGGGAAAAAATAGAGCGGAATAAGAAAAAGGGCATTATCAACCGCCCTATGAGGGCTATGGTGGTTGGAATACCCAATGTGGGAAAATCCACCTTTATAAATTCCTACGCAGGAAAGGCCGTTGCAAAAACCGGAAATAAGCCGGGGGTAACCAAGGGAAAGCAGTGGGTAAGGCTCGGGAAGAACCTGGAGCTTCTTGATACCCCGGGAATTCTCTGGCCAAAGATAGAAGATGATACCGCAGGCTTCCGTTTAGCGATCCTCGGATCCATGAATGATATGGTCCTTGACCGGGAAGATCTTATCAGATGTTTTCTTAAAGAAATCAATGCTATTGATCCTCAAATACTATATAATACTTATGAGATCACAGAAGAAATGTCTCCGGATGAAATGCTCCGGCAGGCGGCGCTGAAAAGAAATGCACTGAAAAAGGGCGGAATGCCCGATACCGATAAGGCAGTCTCCATGATCCTTAATGATTTCAGAAGCGGGAAGATGGGAAGGATAACACTGGACAGGCTGTAGGCAATGCACCTCCGCTGCATTACAGGATATGAAAAAAATCAAAAAGATCGCCGGATATAGCATATATATCCTTATAATACTTCTTTTAACCCTTATAGTGAAGGCAGTCGGTTTTCAGAGAACGGTGGTGAGCGGAGCTTCCATGGAAAGCACCTTAAGCGACGGTGACTCACTTCTGGTGGATAAGCTGAGCTACCGTTTTTCCGACCCGGAAAGGTTTGATATCATTGTTTTTCCATATTCCGCATCGGACAGAGTCTACTATGTAAAAAGGATAATAGCCCTTCCCGGGGAAACGGTTGAGATAAGGGACGGAGTGATACTCGTAGACGGTCATGTGCTCCCTTATAAGTACAACCGGGATCCCATAAACGATGCCGGTGTAGCGTCAACAGAGCTTACGCTAAATAGTCACGAATACTTTTGTATGGGCGATAATGTCAATGATTCCGTGGATTCCAGAAGCTATGATGTGGGAAATATCGACAGGAGCATGATAATCGGGAAGGTTTTTTTACGGTTAAGACCTTTTAATAAATTTGGTGTTATCAAATGACAGAAAAAGAATCCGTAAATTCGATACGTGAGAAATTAAAGAAGCTTCCGGAAAACGCTCTCGAAGGCTTTGTTTCCGCTTATTCTATTGATGAAAGAAGCGGGGTAAAGGCTCTAGTGGAGAGCGCAAAAAAACGTATTCTTGCCTTGGAAAACGAGAGAAAGCGTATGTATGATATGTTTTCCTACGAGCGGGAGTACGGAGATTTTGAATATATCTGCGGGATTGACGAGGTCGGAAGGGGACCTCTCGCGGGACCCGTGGTTGCTGCCGCGGTCATTCTTCCTAAGGACTGTGATATTTTGTACTTAAACGATTCCAAGCAGCTTTCCGCGAAAAAAAGAGAAGAGCTTTCAGGGATAATCATGGAAAAGGCCGTGGCGTATGGCTTCGGAAGTGCCGATGAAAAGCGGATAGACAGCATCAATATCCTGAATGCCACCTTTGAAGCCATGAGGGAGGCTATTAATAATCTTAGCGTAAAACCCGATATATTATTAAACGATGCGGTTACGATACCCGGGGTCAGTATAAGGCAGGTCCCCATTATCAAGGGGGATGCAAAATCCGCATCGATCGCCGCTGCTTCGATCATCGCGAAGGTTAAGC
Organism: Lachnospiraceae bacterium; assembly: GCA_017453865.1. GTDB lineage: Bacteria > Bacillota > Clostridia > Lachnospirales > Lachnospiraceae > NK4A144. The sequence continues at coordinate 2,827 of JAFTEC010000153.1, read as the reverse complement.
GTGACCGTTATATGGAGGACATGGATAAAAAATATCCGGGATATTTCTTTTCCTCCAACAAGGGCTACGGCGGCGATAAGCGCCATATCGAAGCTCTGAAAAAAATGGGACCCTCCCCCATTCACAGGATGAGCTTTATCGGAAACTTTATACATACGGACAGATTTAAGAGTGTATGAATATTAACGTCAATTCAAATACGGGAATATACGACCTTAATCAAAACGTCAACACCCCAAGGGAGATCGCGCCGGAGAGCGTGCAGCAGAGAACCTCGACGGTTCCCGCTGATCAGGTGCGCTATGTTAAGGCCGGAGACACCTTCTCGGGGCAGATCACAGGCTTTAATGATGACGGAACGGTTGAGCTTCTCCTTGGTGACAATTCCCGTCTGAATGCCTTTCTTTCAAAGAATATGGGGCTGACTCTGGGACAGACCCTTTCATTTACGGTAAGCGGTGCCAGTGATTCAAAGATATCCTTAACTCCCCTCTATGCAAATCTCGATGGAAACAGCGCAGTAGCCAAGGCGCTTAATCAGGCGGGACTTCCCCTTACAAAGCAGAACGGGGATCTCGTGACCTCCATGATGGAGAGGGGGCTTCCGATCGACTCAAGATCCCTGCAGCAAATGGCTTCACAGACCTCACGTTTTCCGCTTGCGGATCCGAAGAGCATCGTTCAGATGACGGAGCTGAAGATACCTCTTTCAGAGGAAAACATTAAGGAATTTGAGGCTTATAAGTCAAACCAGTATAAGATCGCGGACAGTCTGGAGGAGCTTAGCCGCGGCTTTACGGAGATCGCAGAGAAAAGCCCTGAGGATAATAAGGAGATACTTAAGCTGTTCTTTGATAATGACGGGAGCTCCGGAGCTCTTATGAAGGAAGCTTTGGACAGTGCTAAAAATGGTGATTTTTCAAAGATCGGAGAGCTCCTTAAGCTTAACCCGGAGGAGCTTAAGGAACTGCAGCAAAGACCTGTTAATATCGGTGAGACCCCGGAAAGCACCGGAAATGCAGGGAATACTGCAGAACTTTCGGATTCTGCAGCTTCTCCGGAGGCCGGAAATAAGGCGGTACTTCAGGATGCTCCTGAGCAGACGGCAATAAACGAAGACGGCGGAAGACCCGCAGATACAGCAGCTTCAAGGCATTCCGCTGCGGATCTTACGGGTACCGTCACCGATGACCTTCATATACTTCTTGATAAGGACGGTGCAGAAAATCTTGCAAAAAACCTTAAGGCTGCAGGACTTCCGGAGGCACTTGCGGAAAAGGTTGCCGATAACAGCCTTTCCGCAAAGGATACCCTGGAGCTTACAAAGGCGCTTTTTGAAAAATATGACAGTCCCGATACGCCTCCGGAGCTTCAGCAGGCCTTGAGGGAGCTCGGGAAAAGCCACGAATACAAGCTTTTATTAAATAACGGCATCACAAATGAGTTCCTTATGAAGCCTGAGGAGGTGGCGGATAAGGAGCATGTCAGGGAATATTATGAAAGAGTCGTTAAGAACTCCGAGAAAGCCCTTGAATTCCTTAACAGTACGGGAAGGGGTTCTTCCACCCTCGCCCAGGGTATGAATAATCTGAAGTCGAATGTGGACTTTATGAACCAGCTTAATAACGTGATGACCTATATGCAGCTGCCTCTCAAAATGAATGAGGATAAAGCCCACGGAGATCTCTACGTTTACACGAATAAGAAGAACCTTGCGAAGAAGGACGGAAATGTGTCGGCTCTTCTTCATCTTGATATGCAGCATTTAGGCACGATGGATATCCACGTGCAGATGACAAACGGTGAAAACGTGAAGACACACTTCATTCTCCAAAGGGAGGAAATGCTGGACTTTATCGGTGAACATTTGCATGAGCTTGATGAGAGCCTCGCAAAAAGAGGCTACAAAATGAATTCAGACGTGGCTCTGAATAAGGAAGCGAGGGATGTTCCGGATATCATGTTTAACCGGGGCGCCAATGAAAAGCTCATACAGACCACATCCTTTGACATAAGGGCGTAGCTATGGCAGACAAAGCTAAGGACAAGGAAAAAGTCAAGACCGCCGTGGCAATTGCCTACGATCCGGCTAATATCGCACCTACCGTGGTGGCCTCCGGGAAGGGTGCCATTGCGGAAAAGATCATTGCCACTGCCCAGGAATCAGACGTGCCGGTCCATGAGGACAGTAAGCTTGCGGACACCCTGTCAAGCCTTGAGATCGGGGATGCTATCCCGCCGGAGCTCTATGAGGTCGTAGCTGAGGTCCTGGTTTTTGTTGACAGAATGGACAAGCTGAAGCAGAAGATGGAGATTTACAACGCAAACAAGAGATAATACCCGTTCTCTGGGGAGGAAGGAAGAAAACAGGGCGGCGGCATTTCTCGAATCCGAGGGATGCAGCATAATCGAGAGGAATTTCAGCAGCAGCTATGGGGAGATCGATCTTATCTTCTCCGACAGTGAGGGAGTGATCTGCTTCGGAGAGGTTAAGTTTAGGAGCGGTAACAGCACCGGCTTCCCAGAGGAAGCCGTGGATCTTAGGAAGCAGAGAAGGATCTGCCGCACCTCCGATCGTTTCAGGGCTAAATTTTCTCTTGATGAATCATTATCTTACCGTTATGATGTTATTGCCATATCAGGGGATGAGATCGAATGGATAAAAAACGCCTTTGAGTATATATAAAATAGTCAAGATAACCCACCACCTTTAGGTGGTGGGAATATCTTGATTTCGGGTGCGGGGTTATAAGCCCCGTACCCGGAGAGCTGCGTCAGCAGCTTGTTTTATAACGAGCAAAAAGCGGAGCGTTTGCGAGTTTAACTC
>JAFTEC010000152.1 GCA_017453865.1 Lachnospiraceae bacterium | reverse complement strand
TTCAGACGGTCATCACCGAAAAGTCGGCTGAAGCCTGATCGGAAAGGAGATAAACGTGGAAGAGAGAAATCTGAGAAAGACCCGTACAGGAAAGGTCACGAGCAACAAGATGGACAAGACCATTACCGTAGCTGTGCAGGACAATGTACGTCATCCCCTTTACAAGAAGATCGTGAAACGTACTTATAAGCTTCATGCACATGATGAGAAAAATGAAGCGAATGTCGGAGATACAGTAAAAGTCATGGAGACGCGGCCCCTCTCAAAGACAAAGAGATGGAGACTCGTCGAGATAGTTGAAAGAGCTAAGTAAACCTGAAAGGAGCGGAAAATGGTACAGCAGGAAACAAGACTCAGAGTAGCCGATAATACCGGCGCAAAAGAGCTCCTCACCATCAGGGTTATGGGAGGCTCGACAAGGAGATATGCCAGCGTAGGCGATATCATCACGGCTACAGTCAAGGATGCGACACCCGGCGGAGTAGTAAAAAAGGGTGATGTCGTAAAGGCTGTAGTGGTACGTACGGTTAAATCCATACGCCGCAAGGACGGTTCATATATCCGTTTTGATGAAAATGCGGCAGTCATCATAAAGGATGATAATACGCCAAGAGGAACACGTATATTCGGACCCGTAGCGAGGGAGCTTCGTGACAAGCAGTTTATGAAGATCGTATCGCTTGCGCCCGAGGTATTATAAGGAGGTCATCATGGCGACACTTAAGATAAAAAAGGGCGATACCGTACAGGTCATCGCAGGCAGGAATAAAGGAAAGCAGGGAAAGGTGCTGTCGGTGGACAGAAAGCACGGAAGGCTCGTAGTTGAAGGCGTAAATATGCTCACGAAGCACGAGAAGCCTTCTGCGGCAAATCCCGACGGCGGGATCACACATAGGGAAGGTACAATAGACATTTCCAATGTGATGTATGTGCATAATGGCAAGCCTACCCGTGTCGGCTTCCAGGTAAACGGTGACAAAAAGGTCCGCATCGCCAAATCCACAGGCGATGTCATAGACTGAGAAGGAGGCCTGAAAATTGAGCAGATATAAGGAAATATACAATACAGAGATAAGGGATGCCATGAAGAAGAAGTTCGGCTACAAGAATGTCATGGAGATTCCCAAGCTTGAGAAGATCGTTGTAAATATGGGAGTAGGTGAGGCAAAGGATAATGCCAAGCTTCTGGACTCAGCCGTAACTGATCTGGAAAAGATCACGGGGCAGCATGTAGTAACGACTAAAGCAAAGAAGGCCGTAGCGAACTTTAAGATCAGGGAAGGGATGCAGATAGGCTGCAAGGTTACCTTAAGAGGCGATAAGATGTATGACTTCCTTGACAGACTTGTGAATCTCGCTCTTCCCCGTGTCCGTGACTTCAGGGGAGTATCGGCGAATTCATTTGACGGCAGGGGAAATTATGCACTCGGTATAAAAGAGCAGATCATATTCCCTGAGATAGAATATGACAAGATCGACAAGATCAGGGGAATGGATGTTATCATCGTTACTACCGCTAAAACAGACGAAGAGGCAAGAGAGCTTTTAAGACTCTTTAATATGCCGTTTGAGAAACAGGAGGCAGTATAATATGGCGAAACTATCAATGAAAAGAAAGCAGCAGAGAAAGCCTAAGTTCTCAACCAGGGCATATACGCGCTGCAGGATCTGCGGGCGTCCACATGCAGTTCTCAAGAAGTACGGTATTTGCCGTATATGTTTCAGAGAGTTGGCTTACAAGGGTCAGATACCCGGTATAAAGAAAGCTTCATGGTAAGAGCCGGAGGCCGTTAGCGACCGTGCTTTGGCCGCAGACGGGATCGGCAACTGCATAATGTGTCAGAGACACATTATGGGCATCGTATGATGTGCCGTGCGCATCTGGTGCCGTACCGGACTGAGTCAGGTATAAACATGCGTTTATAGAGGAGAAAGGAGACAGATAAATGCTTACGACTAATGATCCGATTGCAGATATGCTTACAAGAATCCGTAATGCAAATACTGCAAAACATGATACGGTCGAGATCCCTGCATCAAAGATGAAGCTTGCCATAGCGAACATTCTTCAGGACGAGGGATATATCAGGAGTTATGAACTCGTGGATGCAGTAAACGATTTTAAGAACATAAGGATAGAGCTTAAGTACAACGATAATAAGAAGGAAAAAGTCCTTACGGGACTTAAGAGGATATCTAAGCCCGGTCTGCGTGTATATGCGGGACGTGATGATCTTCCCAGGGTGCTCGGAGGACTCGGAGTAGCTATCATCTCCACAAATAAGGGTGTTGTAACTGATAAGAAGGCAAGAGAGCTTGGAGTAGGCGGAGAAGTGCTTGCTTTCGTATGGTAAAGAAAGAATAGGAGGTTGCGGGCATGTCACGAATCGGAAAAATGCCTATCGCCATACCGTCGGGAGTGACGGTCAATGTGGCAGAAAATAATGAAGTGACGGTAAAAGGTCCTAAAGGTGAGCTGAAAAGAACGCTTCCTGCGGTACTGACCATCAAACAGGAGGACGGTCAGATCACAGTGGAAAGACCGAATGACGAGAAAGAGAACAGGGCTCTTCATGGGCTGACAAGATCTCTTCTTAACAACATGGTTATCGGGGTTACGGACGGATATTCCAAGACCCTTGAAATAAACGGCGTAGGATACAGGGCAGCAAAGCAGGGGAAGAAGCTGACGCTTTCTCTCGGGTATTCGCATCCTGTGGAAATGGAGGATCCTGAAGGGATCACCACCGAGGTCAAGGATAATCAGATAATAGTTTCCGGAATCAGTAAAGAGGCAGTAGGACAGTACGCAGCTGTCATAAGGGATAAGAGGAGACCTGAGCCATATAAGGGAAAGGGTATCAAGTATTCCGATGAAGTGATAAGGCGTAAGGTCGGTAAGACCGGTAAGAAGTAAGTCATAAAGAGCAAAATCTTTTTATGCGGAAAGGAAAGATATGATCAAGAAGAAATCAAGAGCCAAGGTGCGTGAAAAAAAACACATGCGCATAAGGAACCGCTTCAGCGGTACTGCCGAAAGACCGAGACTGGCGGTGTTCCGGAGCAATAAGAACATCTATGCCCAGATCATAGATGATGAGGCCGGAAATACGTTGGCGGCTGCATCTACGGTAGAGAAGGATATAAAAGGTCAGGTGAAATATACCGACAATAAGGAGGCTGCCGAGTGTGTGGGAAAGGCGATAGCCGAGCGTGCCAAGGCTAAGGGAATAGAGGAAGTAGTATTTGACAGGGGAGGCTTTGTATACCATGGCAAGATACAGGCGCTCGCCGATGCGGCCCGTGAGGCCGGACTTAAATTCTAAAGGGAAAGGAGTGGACAGATGGAAGGAGATATCAGAGACAGAAGAAGAAATTCCAGAAACGACAGAGAGCCGGATGACGGACTCGAGGATAAGGTTGTAACTATCAAGAGAGTCACAAAGGTCGTAAAGGGCGGTCGTAATATGCGCTTCTCAACCCTTGTGGTAGTAGGAGACAAGGAAGGACATGTGGGGGTCGGACTCGGAAAGGCTACCGAGATCCCTGAGGCTATACGTAAAGGCAGGGAGGACGCAAAGAAGCATATGATCTCCGTGGCTCTTGATGAAAACGGATCCATAGCACATGACTTCATTGGACATTTCGGAGGGGCGGAAATACTGCTTAAAAGGGCTCCCGAAGGAACAGGTATCATTGCGGGAGGTCCCGCACGTATAGTCTGTGAGCTGTCGGGGATCAGGAACATCCGTACCAAATCGCTGGGATCAAACAATAAACAGAATGTCGTGCTCGCTGCAGTGGATGCGCTGAAGCAGATATCATCCCCCGAGGAAGTAGCCCGTAAGAGGGGGAAATCCGTTGAGGAGGTACGTGCATAATGGCTAAGAAGTTAAAGATAACGCTGGCTAAATCTACTATAGCAGCGCTTCCCAAGCATAAGAAGACCGTGAAGGCTTTGGGTCTTCACAAGACATATCATACTGTAGTACAGCCTGACAATGAAGCGATCAGGGGAATGATACATCAGGTAAAGCATCTTCTTAAGGTTGAGGAGATAGAGGGATAGATCGATCCAAAAGTCGAGTGGGGCTTAAAGCCCTGCGTTTAGCGAAAGGAGATTTAAGGAAATGGAACTTCACGAGATCAGGCCTGCAGCAGGCTCCAAGTCAGAGAAATACAGAAGAGGCCGCGGACATGCATCCGGCAACGGAAAGACGGCCGGGTACGGACACAAGGGACAGAAGGCCAGGTCAGGAGCGCCCCGTATAGGTTTCGAGGGTGGTCAGATGCCCCTTTACAGGAGGCTTCCCAAAAGGGGATTTAAGAATTATAACCATAAAGATATCGTTACATTGAACGTATCCCAGCTTGAGCAGTATTACGAGAACGGAGATACAGTAGTAAGCGAGGATCTTATCGACAAAGGTATCATAAAAGATACAAGAGACGGCCTTAAGATATTGGGAAACGGTGAGATAACAAAGAAGCTTACGGTAAAGGCTAATGCGTTTTCAGAGGCTGCAAAGCAGAAGATTGAAGCAGCGGGCGGAAAAGCCGAGGTGATCTGATGTTTGAAACAGTTAGAAATGCTTTCAAGATTAAGGATATCAGGAACGGTATTATTTTTACCTTTCTGATGCTCATAGTTATCAGGCTGGGATGTCAGTTACCTGTGCCTGGGATAAACAGGGATTTTTTTGCCGAGTGGTTTTCTCAGATAACCGGGGATTCGGATTCGTTTAATTTCTTTAATGCGTTTACGGGTGGTTCTTTCGAGAACATGTCCCTTTTTGCCCTGAATATCACCCCGTATATTACTTCCAGCATCATTATCCAGCTTCTTACCATAGCAATACCTGCTCTTGAAGAGATGCACAAAGAAGGTGAAGAGGGAAGAAAGAAGCTGGTAGCCATTACGAGGTATGTGACAGTCGGGCTCGCGCTTGTGGAATCGCTGGCAATGGCAATAGGATTCGGCAGACAGGGTATACTTGAGAAATATGATGCCCTTAACGTCATAATGGTTATCCTTACACTTACTGCCGGCTCGGCTTTCCTTATGTGGATAGGCGAGCAGATCACGGAGTACGGTGTGGGAAACGGTATATCAATAGTGCTTACCATAAACATCATATCAAGGATACCGGATGATATGACGAGTCTTTACACTATGTTTGTAGCTGGCAGGCCCATTGCGTTTATGATATTAAACGGTGCTATTATCCTGGCCATTATCCTGCTGACGATCGTGCTTACGATCCTTCTGAATGATGCGGAGCGCAGGATACCGGTTCAGTATGCCAAGAAGATGCAGGGCAGGAAGCAATATGGCGGAAACAGCACGTATATTCCTCTGAAGGTGAATACGGGCAACGTTATACCGATCATCTTTGCTTCTTCTATAATGCAGTTCCCTGTAGTGATCGCGCAGCTTTTCGGAAAGACCGGAGGCACATCGGCATGGGGGCATATCCTCAGGGCATTAAGCTCCAGCAACTGGTTTGATGCGGATACGCCATGGTATACGATCGGGGCGCTGGTTTATATCCTTTTGGTAATATTCTTTGCATATTTCTACACCTCGATAACCTTCAATCCTTTGGAGATAGCGGATAATATGAAGAAGCAGGGAGGCTTCATTCCCGGCATAAGACCCGGAAAGCCGACCAGTGATTATCTTACAAAGATATTGAATTATATTATTTTCATCGGGGCGGTAGGCCTTGTTATTGTTGCCATGATACCGATTTTCTTTAACGGAGCATTCAATGCCAACGTTACATTCGGCGGCACATCGCTTATCATCATAGTAGGCGTGATCCTTGAGACGCTGAAGCAGATCGAGTCCAAGATGGTAGTAAGAAATTATAAAGGATTTTTATCATAATGAAGATAGTAATGCTGGGAGCACCCGGAGCAGGGAAAGGTACACAGGCTGAGAGGCTGGCTTCTGAATACGGCCTTCCCCATATTTCCACGGGTGACATATTCAGAAAGAATATAAAGGAAGGAACAGAGCTTGGAAAAGAGGCAAAAAGCTTCATGGATGCCGGCAGGCTTGTTCCGGATGAGCTTACGGTAAGGATCCTCCTTGACAGGGTGGCGGACGATGACTGTAAAAAGGGGTATATCCTTGACGGTTTTCCGAGAACCATTCCGCAGGCAGAGGCGCTCGACAGCGAGCTGGAAAAGCTGGGGGAGAAGATTGATTTCGCCATAGATGTAGATGTTCCCGATGAAAACATCATTAAACGTATGTCAGGACGGAGAGCCTGCCCCAGGTGTGGCGCTACGTACCATATGCAGCATGTGCCGCCCAAAAAGGATGGTGTGTGTGATGAGTGCGGAACAGAGCTCGTAATAAGGGATGATGACAAGCCCGAAACCGTAAAGAACCGTCTTGCGGTATATCACGAGCAGACACAGCCACTGGTGGAATATTACAGGAAAAAGGGAGTATACCATACAGTTGACGGCACGGCAGATGTCGGGGCTGTTTTTGATTCGATCAGGAGCATACTGGGATAAGAGGTAACCATGTCAAAAGCGGATGTCATAGAAGTAGAAGGTAAGGTAGTTGAAAAGCTTCCCAATGCAATGTTCAGAGTGACATTGGAAAACGGACACGAGGTTCTGGCTCATATTTCAGGTAAGCTCCGGATGAATTTTATCAAGATACTCCCGGGGGATAAGGTTACCATAGAGCTCTCTCCCTATGATCTTACCAAAGGGAGGATAACCTGGAGGGATAAATAAATTATTTCTTGAAATGATGTTTTGGCTATGTTGTGATATTCGTCGGCTCTTTTTTTTGAGCGATAAGCCCGAGGGTACATATCATGCTTGCGTGATGATGCATCCGAGGGCAGCGTGCAATCGGGCAGGGGCTCTTTCTCCTATCCGATTGGAGGAGCATATGATAAGACGGTAAAGCCATGACTGACACAAGGTTTTGTCTGTATCCGGTTATTCAGGGATCAGATGCCTCATGTCAAGGGAAAGGAGGTATTATCATGAAGGTAAGAAGTTCGGTAAAACCAATATGTGAAAAATGCAAGATAGTAAGGCGTAAGGGAAAGATCCGTATAATCTGCGAAAATCCCAAACATAAGCAGGTTCAGGGATAAATATCATTATTAAGAAAGGAGATGCTCACTTATGGCTCGAATTGCCGGTGTTGATCTGCCCAGAGATAAGCGTGTCGAGATCGGACTGACGTATATCTTCGGAATAGGCAGGCCTTCTGCCGTAAGGATCCTGAAGGAAGCGGGTGTAAATCCGGATACCAGATGTAAGGATCTTACAGATGCGGAGGTTACTAAGATCCGTGATGTCATAGATAAGACACAGATCATCGAGGGTGATCTCAGGCGTGAGATAGCTATGAATATCAAGCGGCTCACAGAGATCGGATGCTACAGGGGAACCCGTCACAGAAAGGGTCTTCCTTGCCGCGGGCAGAAAACAAAGACCAATGCAAGGACATGCAAAGGCCCGAGAAGAACAGTTGCGAACAAGAAGAAATAAGTAAAAAAAGAAAGTAGGTTAGTTTTAATGGCTGGTAAATCACAAGCAGGTGCGAAAAAAGTAACAAAAAAGCGCATCAGAAAAAACGTTGAACACGGACAGGCACATATTCAGTCATCTTTCAACAACACGATCGTTACGCTGACAGATGCACAGGGTAATGCTCTTTCATGGGCAAGTGCCGGAGGTCTGGGATTTAGAGGTTCAAGGAAATCTACTCCATATGCGGCTCAGATGGCAGCAGAAACAGCTGCCAAGGCAGCTCT
>JAFTEC010000015.1 GCA_017453865.1 Lachnospiraceae bacterium | reverse complement strand
TCACTGCCTCGGGCTGCATTATAATCACCGGTCTTTGTCTGCTTCTTTTTTTTATACTGAATAAATACCTGCCGGAGCAGGTACCCTTCGGTTTCCGTGTGATCATAAGCGGCGTTATAGGCTGTGCCGTTGCCATCCTCAATTTCTTCTGGATGGCCGTCACCGTGCAAAAGGTCACATCCATTGAGGACGAAGGAAAGGCCAGGAGCGTAATGGCTTTAAGCTACCGTAACCGTATGCTTCTCCAGCTCCTCTGGGTTGTTCTTGCATTTGCTCTTCCGGTATTTAACGGAGCTATGGGACTTATTCCCTTATTTATACCCAGCCTGCTCATTAAGATAAGAGGCGTGGCGGGACTCAAGAGAAAGGAAGGTTAAAGCACTTTCATGAATGTCGAGATCAATGGTGCGCGGATCTTTGCCAGGATTCCCACAGGTATCCCTGTTCTCGGGGACTTCACCATCAATGAAACCCTTGTTGTAAGCTGGATCGTGATGATCATCATAACGGGTTTATGTATCTTCCTCACACGGAATATGACGGTTGAGAAGATCACCAAAAGACAGGCTATCGCCGAAATGCTTGTGGAAACCGCCAACAATTTCGTGCGGAACAATACGGGTACAAACAAATTCGATAAACTGATCCCCTTTGTGGCGGCCCTTTTCACCACAAGTGTGATCTCTAATCTTATAAGCCTCACGGGACTCAGAAGCCCCACGGCGGATCTTTCCACGGAAGCAGCCTGGGCTGTTGTAGTCTTTATCATGATCACCGCGGCAAAGATCAAGGCCGGCGGCGTTTTAGGATATATGAAGGGCTTCACGCAGCCCATCCCGGTAATGACGCCATTCAACATCCTGTCAGAGCTGGCAACACCGGTCAGTATGGCCTGCCGTCATTTCGGTAACATCCTGTCAGGTATAGTCATTAACGGGCTGATCTATGCGAGTCTTGCCATAGCAAGTTCAGCAATACTTATCAATATCAGCTCCACTCTGGCAATGATCCCTATCCTGGATGTGGGTATACCAGCCATCCTTTCGATCTACTTCGACTGGTTCACCGGAGTTATGCAGGCTTTCATCTTCTCAATGCTGACTATTATGTATATAGCAAATGCAGCGGAGGGTTAGAAAAATCATCAGGATTTTTCTAACCCGACCTGGCAGCTTCCGCAGGAAGCTGTCCTGCGAAGCAGGATTTACGATCGGTTTCAACCCGATCGTAAACCTCAATTATATGAAACTGTAAATTTTTAAAAATCATACATTAACATATAAGGAGGAAAATAATAATGGGTGATTTTCAGTTATTAGCAAGAGGTATCGCACTTGCCGGCTGCGGCATCGGTGCAGGCGCCGCTCTTATCGCGGGTATCGGCCCCGGTATCGGAGAAGGTAACGCCGTTTCAAAGGCTCTCGAAGCCATCGGACGTCAGCCCGAATGCAAGGGCGATGTTACCAGCACAATGCTTCTCGGATGTGCCATCGCAGAGACGACAGGTATCTATGGTTTCGTTACCGGACTGCTTCTGATCTTCGTTGCTCCCGGAATGTTCATGAATTACCTTCAGTAAGGCGAAAGAAAGAGAGAATCAATGGGAACAAAGGATTTTCAGGATTTAGTTACGATAGTACCCTGGACGTTTATCGCACAGATCCTTAACCTGTTCATCCAGATGTACCTTATTAAACGCTACCTCTTCAAGCCGGTAAATGAGATACTTGCAAAGAGACAGGCTCTCACTGACATGGAGATCACTGAGGCAAGAGAGGCCAAGGAAAGCGCGGACAAGATCCGTGATGAGTATGAAGGCCAGATGGCTGAAGCCCGTGCGGAGGCCAGCAAGATCGTTGCCGAGGCAAAGAAGGACGCTCAGGATCAGGCCGACAGGATGATCAAGGAAGCCGAGGATCAGGCTCACGGTATTAAGATGAAGGCCGAGGCTGACATCGAGCAGGAAAAGAAGAAAGCAATAAACGAAGCCAAGGATCAGATCGGCGGACTTGCCCTGGATATCGCGGGCAAGGTTGTTGAAAAAGAGATAAAGGAAGAGGATCACAGGAAGCTTATCGATGAATTCATAAGCTCAGTCGGGGAGGCATCATGATCAAAGCCGGAGAAATATACGGAAAAAGCCTCTATGATCTCTCCCGGAATGAAGGTCTGACAGACCGTATCTTATCCGAAATGGAGACCGTCAGGGATATTTTCAGGGAAAACCCTGATTATATAAGGCTTATTTCCGAGCCCTCCATTCCGAAAAAAGAGAGATTAAAGCTTTTGGATGAGGCCTTTACGGACTCTATCCATGTCTATCTCCTGAACTTTATCAAGATCCTTGCAGAAAAAGGCTTTTTAAGGGATTTTTCCGCATGCTTTAATACATTCCGCAAACTCTATAATGAGGATCACGGGATAAGGGACGCTGTAGTTATAAGCCCCGGCGGCTTAAGCGATGACGAGAAAAAGCGTCTCACGGAAAAACTGGAAAAGCTTACCGGCAAGAAGATCGTCCTTTCGGAAAAAAAGGATCCTGCTGTTCTTGGCGGCATTAAGGTCCTGGTAGACGGCCATCTATATGACGGTACGGTTAAAGGACGTCTGAATGAGATAAAGCGCAGGGTAGATGAAACAGTGATATAACATGTCATATAGGAGACAATGATGGAATTAAAACCGGAAAAAATATCCGAGGTAATAAGGAGCCAGATAAAAAACTATCAGAGCGCCATTATCCAGAATGAGACCGGATCTGTTCTGACCGTTGGAGACGGTATTGCCCGTGTCAGCGGTCTCCAGAGCTGTATGTCCGGAGAGCTTCTGGAATTTGAAAACGGCACTTTCGGAATGGCCCAGAACCTCGAGGAAACAGTCGTTTCAGCAGTATTATTCGGTGAAGACACCGGAATCAATGAGGGACAGACCGTTAAACGTACGGGAAGGGTTGTTTCCGTTCCCGTAGGCGAAGGCATGATAGGTCGTGTTGTTAATGCTATCGGCCAGCCTGTTGACGGCGCCGGTCCCATAGAATCAAGTGAGTACCGTCCCGTGGAGTCACCGGCTCCCGGTATCATCGAAAGACAGCCCGTTAAGGAGCCTCTCCAGACAGGTATCAAGGCTATCGACTCCATGATCCCCATCGGAAGAGGACAGCGTGAACTTATTATCGGAGACCGTCAGACGGGAAAGACAAATATCGCTATGGATACCATTCTGAACCAGAAGGGCCAGGATGTTATCTGTATCTATGTGGCTATCGGACAGAAGAGATCCACGGTCACGGCATTGGCAGAAGAATTAAGAGTCGGCGGCGCTATGGACTACACGATCATCGTGGCTGCTACCGCTTCAGAGCCCAGCCCCCTGCAGTACATTGCACCTTATTCAGGCTGTGCTATGGGTGAATACTTTATGAACAAGGGTAAACACGTGCTCATCATCTATGATGATCTTTCAAAGCACGCTGTGGCATACAGGGCACTGTCTCTCCTTATCCGCAGACCCCCCGGCCGTGAAGCTTATCCCGGAGACGTTTTCTATCTGCACTCAAGACTTCTGGAGCGTGCAGCTAAGCTCTCCAATGAAAAGGGCGGCGGCTCCCTAACGGCTCTCCCCATTATAGAGACCCAGGCCGGAGACGTTTCAGCCTATATCCCTACAAATGTCATATCCATCACGGACGGACAGATATTCCTTGAGACGGAACTGTTCCACTCAGGCATTATGCCGGCGGTTAACCCCGGTATCTCTGTATCCCGAGTAGGTGGTAATGCACAGATAAAGGCAATGAAGAAGGTTGCGGGTACCCTGAAGCTGGTTTACTCACAGTACAGGGAACTTCAGAGTTTCGCCCAGTTCGGTTCCGATCTGGATGAAGATACCAAGTCCCGTCTTGCACAGGGTGAACGTATCGTGGAGGTTCTGAAACAGGATAAGAGCCGTCCCGTAAGCGTTGAGAAACAGGTTGCGATCCTCTATGCGGTAATAAACAACATCCTGTCACCGGTCAACGTTTCCGACATCAAGGAATATGAACACGGCCTCTTTGATTACCTGGACAGTGATTCCGATGGAAAGGCCGCAATGGATGCCATCAGAGACAGCGGAAAACTGGAAGGGGATGCTGAAGAAAAACTTAAGAGCGCCCTTGACAGATATACCTCTGATTTCCTGAATAAAAAATCGGCTTAAAGGAGGAACTACATGGCTGCAAATATGAAAGCTGTGAAGCTCCGGATAAAGAGCGTGGAAACCACGATGCAGACCACCAAGGCCATGCAGCTGGTGGCAGCTTCAAAGCTCAGAAAAGCCAAAGAAAAGGCGGATCTCAGCAAGCCTTACCTTAAGACCCTGAAGGATACGCTTACAGATATAGCCCGCGGAAATCTGGATTTCGGCTCTCCCTATACCAAGCCCGGTACAAATGATAAATGGCTTTATATCGTTATCGCCGGTGACCGGGGTATGGCCGGAGGTTATAACTCAAACCTCTTTAAATTCATGGAGAGCGAGATAAAGGGCAGGGATATTGCCGTCCTTCCTATCGGTAAGAAGTCCGTGGAATATTTCAAGCACCACAACGTACCTATATACACCGAAACCTATGCGGAGGTAGCCAGGGTCAGCATAAATGACTGCTTTGAGATCGGACGTCTTATCTGCAAAGCATACCGGGAAGGTGAATTCGGACACATCTTCCTCTGCTATACCAACTTTATCTCTATGCTTTCCCAGGTTCCCGAGGCCAGTTCCATGCTGCCCCTTTCGGACTTTATTGAGACTGATGCCAGCGGAGAGGAATATACAAAGCCCAGAGACCTGATTCTCTATGAGCCGGACAGCGAAACCGTTTTTAATGAGATCGTGCCCGAATATCTGGCAGGTCTCCTGTATTCAGGCATCAATGTTTCGGTTGCGAGTGAGCTGGCTGCCAGACGTACTGCAATGGAAGCTGCAACGGATAACGCCGCAGAGCTTATCGATAAACTCACTCTTTACTATAACCGTGCACGTCAGGCCGGTATCACCCAGGAGATCACGGAGATCGTTGCAGGTGCAGAAGAGACTTAAATCAAACATTATTATGTCATTCTGAGCGAGTCTAAGAATCCAAAATGCTCAGATTAAGGAGTTAACATGAGTGAAAAACATATCGGAAAGGTAATACAGATAACCGGACCCGTTCTGGACATCCGTTTCCAGGAGGGCGAACTTCCCGACCTGAAAAATGCCATAGAGATAGAAACCGAAGGCAGAAAGGTCGTGGCAGAGGTTGCCCAGCAGATCGGTGATGATGTTGTCCGCTGTATTGCCTTAAGTTCCACAGACGGACTTGTCAGGGGAACGGATGCCGTGGATACGGAAGGACCCATAACGGTGCCCGTGGGCGACGAGTGTCTCGGCCGTATATTTAACCTTTTAGGTGAGCCGGTTGACAACAAGCCCGCTCCCGAAGCAAAGGAGCGCTGGCCCATACACCGTCCGGCCCCCAGTTTTGAAGACCAGGTACCTGCTACCGAGATCTTCGAAACCGGTATAAAGGTTGTTGACCTTATCTGTCCCTATGCAAAGGGCGGAAAGATCGGTCTTTTCGGTGGTGCCGGAGTCGGTAAAACAGTCCTCATTATGGAGCTTATCAATAACGTAGCAAAGGCTCACGGCGGTATTTCGGTATTTACCGGTGTCGGCGAGCGTACCCGTGAAGGAAATGACCTCTATGGAGAAATGACCGAAAGCGGCGTTCTGGATAAGACCGCCCTGGTATACGGTCAGATGAATGAGCCCCCCGGGGCAAGAATGAGAGTCGGACTTTCCGGTCTTACCATGGCGGAGTATTTCCGTGATGTAAAGAATCAGGACGTGCTTCTTTTCATAGACAACATCTTCAGATTTACACAGGCAGGTTCCGAGGTTTCGGCTCTTCTCGGACGTATGCCTTCAGCCGTTGGTTACCAGCCTACCCTTGCAACTGAAATGGGTGCCCTGCAGGAGCGTATCACTTCCACAAAGAAGGGTTCCATCACATCAGTTCAGGCGGTTTATGTGCCTGCGGATGACCTTACAGACCCTGCTCCCGCAACGACATTCACCCACCTGGATGCCACCACGGTGCTTTCCCGTGACATTGCTTCCAAGGGTATCTATCCCGCGGTTGACCCTCTTGATTCTACCAGCCGTATCCTTTCACCGGATATCGTAGGCAAGGATCACTATGAGATCGCAAAGGGAGTTCAGCAGGTTCTGCAGAGATACAGAGAACTGCAGGATATCATCGCCATCATGGGTATGGACGAGCTCTCTGAAGAAGACAAGCAGGCGGTTTACCGTGCAAGAAAGATCCAGAACTTCCTGTCCCAGAGTTTCTCCGTGGCAGAACAGTTTACAGGTCTTCCCGGCAAATACGTTCCCCTTAAGGAAACCCTCCGGGGATTCAGGATGATCTTAGACGGTGAATGCGACGAACTGCCTGAAAGTGCTTTCCTTCTGGTAGGCACCATTGACGAGGTATTTGAAAAAGCCAAGAAATAAGGGGGACCTAAATGTCAGCCTATCAGCTTGATGTGGTTTCAATGGACGGACCGGAATTCTCCGGAAACGTACAAAAACTGCTCCTCAGGACTATAGCGGGAGATGTGGAGATACTCGCCCGGCATATGAATTACTGTACCGCCATCGGTATGGGAACCGCCCATGTTGTATTGGAAGACGGGACAGAAAGAACAGCCGCCTGTATCGGGGGCATGCTTTCTGTTATGAACGGTACCTGCCGTGTTCTACCCACCACCTGGGAATGGAGCGATGAGATAGACCTTGACAGGGCAAAGGCTGCCAAGGAAAAAGCAGAAAAAGCCTTACAGGATGCAAAACTCGATGAGGAGGCAAGAGTCCGGGCTCAGGCTAAACTCTACCGTGCTCTTGTCAGGATCGGCAGTGCATCTTCAGGTAATTTTGATTGATGAATGAGCCCAGACTTTACAGGAAACGCATAATACCCGAGGAATGTATTCCATTAAAGGATGACATCATTATCTATGCCAACGAGCGGATAATAGTCACCTCATGGAATACCCTCCATCCAAAGGAGGAATTTGACCACGGGTATTCATGCTACTTCCTGCAGGAGGGCTATAAAGTCAGCCGGTTCTTACGTTCCGATAATTCTCTTTGTTACTGGTATTGCGATATCATAGACTATGAATACCGGGAAGAGGATAATGCCTATATCTTCAGGGATCTTCTGGCAGATGTGATAGTAATGCCGGACGGTTTTGTAAAAGTAGTGGATCTGGACGAATTCGAACAGGCGCTGGAAGCCGGCACACTTAACGAATCCGATGTGCGCCGTGCTCTCCGTACCCTGTCTAAACTCTTAAATATTATCTACGACGGTCATTTCGAAAGTCTCACCCGTGAGATAACCATGCGTATAAAACTTTGATATTTTGACTTCTTGCGTGCATAATCGGAAAAGCACGCAGTTATCTAAGCTTTCTGGGCGTTATTGAGATTCAACCCCCGGATGTTGTTCTTTGTTGTATGTGCAACATTATTGCCGGGAACGGCATTTCCCCTGTTATCAAGAAGAATGCCATTTGCTTTGGTATCATCTCCCATAACCGCGTATCCGCCATTTACCTGGGTATTGCTGTCATATAAGGCAGTCTGGCCTGTGGTGGCATTGTTGGTATTTCTTATCATTACCAATCCGCCGCTTACATTCTCAAGTTCTTCATCATTTAATTCCCGAACCATCTTATCATCCATCATTTTTCTACCCTTTCTCCGTGCTATACAACACGGCAGTACTTCTATATCTTAATATACGAAGCAGTCTTCACTTATGGCAGCATTTTTTAAACATTATGCATCTTCTTCTGAATTATTTTCCTCAGACCTTTCCTCTGTCTGCTCCTCCTCAGATTTTTCCTCCTCCTGTTTTTCAGAGTTTTCTTCTTCGCTGCGGTTTTCTTCCTCCTCAGGATACTCTTCCTCAACCGCTTCTTCCTCTTCTTCAGGAGGTTTCGCGGTTTCAAGGGTCTCATCGGCAGTGCCGTAGCCGGAGTACTTTCCTGT
>JAFTEC010000014.1 GCA_017453865.1 Lachnospiraceae bacterium | reverse complement strand
TGAGATATAGATTTCCTTTTTATCTGCAAATGATGGCAGGAACAGATAATACTCCGCAGGTTCAACCCTTATATCCGTGAAAACATTGATCCTTACGGTATGGCCCTTATTCTTTACGTAAAACTTAAGATCCTCAAAGCCGTTACCGTCACCAATTACCTCCTTTTTTCCGAGACGGATGCTTAATGCAAATATGGCAGAACACAGCAAAAGAAAGACCGCCATAAGAGCAGCTAATCTGACTGTACTGATCTTATTTTGTTTTTCCTTAATACTGTTCAAATTTTAATTACCTGAAGATTCTTCGCTTCTATGAGAACGGCATCTTAAATTACTCGATCACGCCAGAATGAACTTTATAAGCTCAAAGGCAGCGCACTCAAAAAAATAAAAGCGGCTGAAACCGTTTTCTCTGTAAATACGGTAACGCCTTTTGATCCTCGGGATGATCTCCCGGGCGGGGATCCTGTTACTCACCCCTCCCATGGTAAAGTGGGCCAGCACCCGGTTGACCGCTATGATCCTGTAGCCTGCCTTCTTTACCCTGAAATAAAGATCCATATCGTCGCTTATATCCCTGCAGCGGTAGCGGAAGCTTTCATAAACCTTTGCAGAAACGAACTGGGTAGGGTGGTTCCAGTCCCGGCTGGTGGTATACTTCCTGACCCTTGCCTTCTTTACAAAGGATCTGCCGTTTGTCATATGCATGCAGATATCGGCGAAAGCCAGATCACAGCCTGTTTTCTCAAAGGTATCTGTCATTACCTCCACGGCCTCCGGCTCGTAGTAATCGTCACTGTTGATGATACCGATAATGTCCCCCTCAGCCTTATCGATGCCCTTATTCATTGCATCATAGATGCCGTTGTCTTTTTCAGAGAAAACCCTGAGCTCCGTACCCTTTGCCCGGAATTTCTCCTTATATGACCCTGCGATTGCCACGGTATTATCTCTGCTCAGTCCGTCAATAATGATGTACTCCAGGGGCATTACAGTCTGACTAAGCACTGAGTCCATGGTCCGCCGTATGGTATTTTCCGAATTATAGCAAACTGTGATTATACTTGTGGTTAACATAACTAAAACCCTTCCGTGGAGTCCTCGGCGTTAAAGAGTACAAGGAAGGTCTGGAACAGGATCTTGATATCCAAAAGTATACTGAATCTCTCGATATAGAGTAGATCCAGCACCAGCTTATCGCGTGAAGAAGTATTGTACCTGCCCATAACCTGCGCAAGACCCGTAAGCCCCGCCTTCATTCTGAGGCGGTAGCGGAATTCCGGCATCTCACTTTCGTATTCGCTTACATTTTCAAGCATTTCAGGTCTGGGGCCGACCAATGACATTTCACCCTTTATGATATTGATAAGCTGCGGGAGCTCGTCTATCCTGTATTTCCTAAGTAGCTTCCCCGAACGGGTTATCCTGTCGTCATCCTTAAGGGCGGAAATATTCTCCACATTCTCCTTCATGGTGCGGAATTTCAGTATCTCAAAAACCCTGCCCCTGATGGTGGCTCTCTTCTGCCTGAAAAAGACGCGCCCTCCATCCTCTGTCTTTATCATAACGGCTGCTATCAGAAAAAGGGGAGAAGTGATAAGAAGGATCAGCGCAGAAAGGGTGATGTCCGAAAGCCTCTTAACTATCCGCTGCTCAAAGGTCATTTTACCCGCATAGTGGAAAAGGAAGGGCATATCCCCCATCATCCGCTCCTCCGCGGTCATTTCCACTATGTCGGAGATATCGGGATTCAGGGAAACATTTATCATGTGCTTATAGCAGTAGTTCACGAGATCCGCACGCTCACCCTGGGGCACATCATAAAAGAAGACGATTCCCGCATCCCTTATCTTAGTGTGAATATCGTCTCTGTCGTATCTCACGGCCTCCGCCGAAGAAAAACGGTGCCTGAAGCTTTGCACAATCGCCTTCACCCGGTTCCCGTCCTCAGTGCTGCTTATGATGATAAGCGCCTTTACCGGCGGCTCCACGCTGTTATAAAACCCGGTGGCAAGGGAAGTCATCAGAAAAACAAAGACCGCGTTTATTAAAAGTGCGAGAAGAAAGTATCCGAAGGACCAAAGCCTGAAAAGGAGCCCGTTTGCCTCGTTTACGTTCATTATAAGGAAAACCGCGTAGGTAAAGATCTCAGAAAAGAAGATGGAGAGCTCCATTCCCTGGACAATGCTCTTTCTGTGCCTTCGTCCCACGTCCAGCCCTCCGTAGATCCCGGTAAAGAACATGAGCGCCATAAAGAACATAACGGTCATGATAACAGACGTTCTCGAAAGTACCCTGACCTGACGGTTCTCTATCCCAAGAAGGCCGAAGAGAATAAAAAAGGAGCCCAGATACAGTAGGCTTTTTATCAGGAACAATATGCTGTTACTGAAGCGCTTTAATAAATGCATTATAAGCCGTAAACCTCATCAATATACTGCCCGAAGCGTTGAGCCCTGTCGTACTTTTCAGCCTGCTGCCTGCAGGCCCTCTCCGTTTCCCCGGTATCCTTTTTCAGCAGCTCCTCAGCTGCCTTGATAACGCCCGCTATATCTCCCACATCCGTAACGATACCGCATTCCGGTGTCAAAGCCTCCGGGCTTCCCCCCGCCCTGTAGGTTATTACCGGGGTTCCGCAGGCCATGGCCTCCAGATTCGTGGTAGGGAAGGTATCCTCGTAGGTTAAGTTAACATAAATATCGGAGGCTGAGTACCACTCTGCCATTTCACTGATCGAATCAGTCCTTTTGACCGGAATAATATTTACATAAGCGGAAACTCTTTTTACCTCAGCCCCTTTTAGTCCGATCATGGCTATAACCGCCTTATCCCCCAGAGCTTCCGAAAGCCTCAGGAAATCATCAAAGCCCTTACGCTCCCTCCAGGGATTGGCGGCTCCGAGAAGCAGAGGCTTATCCCCTATCCCGTATTTTTCCCTTATGGATGAGGCTCTTTTTTTGAAGGTATCGAGATCTATCCCCGTAGGGACGCACTTCACCGGATATTCCCGTAGGAATGAGCCCTTTAGCTGCTCCTTAAGCCATTCCGAAGGAGTTACAAGGGTCAGATCCTTTATCCCCGTGAAGCTCTGCTGCTTTTTTCTGTAGTTCTCCTTTGAATTATCAAGAAAAAGGGATGCGGGGTACTGCCCTTTTTCCGGACAGTTATGGCAGCAGGATCTCCACCTCTCACACCCTGCATACTCGAAATGCACACAGTGTCCGGTGAAGCTCCAGCAGTCGTGGAGTGTCCATATTATCCTGTGCCCCTCTTTCCCCGCATATTCATTCTTAAGCCAGGAAAACAGGAGCTCATAGTTTACATAATACCCGTGGACATTGTGGAGATGAATGATATCCGGTGAGAATTCTTTGATCTTCTTTATCAGTGCCCTTGTGGCAGCCGATGAATAAAGGCCGTGCCGGTCGGTTATACGGCTTAAGACCCCGTGGATACCGACATCTATGTCACTCCCTATACGATATACATTCTGCCCCGCCGGTGCTTCCCAGCGCCCGTAAGCTATAAGTGTCTCCGCGCCTCTTTCCTTCAGCGAATCGGAGAGCCCTGTGACCAGCCGTCCGACACTCCCCTTCCCGGCAACCGTATTGACAAGAAGCACCCTTTTTCTCATGAGCCTTCCTTCAGGATGATGTCAATGACCCTCTTCTGACCCGTCCGGAATTCGTGCGAAAGCTCGATATTCCTCATTTCCTTCCTGACATTGGGGGTCTCGATAAGCCAGCGCATGGTCCGGATAACGGTCTCATCATCGGTGCGCTTCCCCACTCCGAGATTTATGAAGCCGTTCTGTATGCCGGCAAAAACATGCTCCGCTTCCCTCTCATTCTGTGCAAGGACTATGGCGGGAACACCCATGCTTGCAAGCTCGTAAACGGTGCGTCCCTGACTCGTCACCGCCAGATCCGCCTTTTTCATAAAGAGTGAGACCCGCTTAACATCGTTATGGACAAAGATATTGCTTTCCGGTATATCCTGTATGAGATCCTTTTTCTCGTATGCAAAGCCCGTGATAAAATGGAACTCCGTTCCGGGTGTGATCTCATGGAGCCTCTGACAGATCTTGAAGAGCCTGCCCGTCAGATCCGATGGATCTGCTCCGCCGAATATTATCATCACATTCCGGCACTCGGGCGAAAATTCCTTCGGGTTTTCCTCCAGGAATTCATCCCTTATGAAGAAGTAGTCCGAGCCCTCGTAAACATTTCCGGGCTTGTCCGGATGGTTTTCATAGAGAGCGTTTATAACCGCATCCGCTCTCCTTGCTCCCGGTCCCACATCCTCGAAATTCACTATCCTCTCGGCATAGCGCCGCTCCAGCTCTACTGTAGCCTCGTCCGTATCAAGGATATCATTGACCACTATATCAGGCTTCCAGTCCTTAAGGACCTTTTCGTAATCATCGTTATTTTTTATTACTTCATAAAGGAAAAAGGAGCTCTTAAGCTTTTCTATCCCCATTTCGCTTTTGTCATCCGTAACAAAGAGGACCTCATGGCCTATCAGCTTATAGGCAAGGGAAAGGCATCTGTAGATATGGCCCATTCCCAGCCTTCTCTGGCCCACGGCTCTAAATAGCACCCGTTTTCTTTTGAGTATGGCCTCCGCCTCTATCCAGTCGGCATAGGTATCTATATCCACAGCCTCCTCCGGAGAGGTCTCATAGACGGATACATTCTCCCCTATACGCCCCTTTTCATTCACGCACTCTCTTTTTGTTATGAGAAATGCTCCGGTCTCCAGGTAGTTCGGGGGAAGGAACTGGGAATTCAGCCGCTCCTCATAGTTCTTTACGATACGGCCCTCCTTCTCTGTCCAGGAGAGATGGGGCCTGTTCACGACGCTTATAACCGTGTCATAGTCATTCTCTTCAAAATAGGCTATCGCAGCCTTCAGTGTTTCACGGCTTAAGGTCGGGGATGTGGCCTGCATGGTAATGACCGTATCATAGCGTGTATTATGCCGTTCCTCCATCCGGATAAGCGCGTCATAGATCACCGGATCCAGAGTCACGCTGTCTCCCGAAAGGGCTTCACCCCTAAGCACTATCTCCGCACCGTGATCCGCGGCTATTCCCGACAGCTCTTCATCATCCGTGGACACAGTAACGTCCGCCTCAAAGGATCCTTTCAGAGAAAGGGCATTTTCCACGGAATACATTATAAGAGGCCGCCCGTTCATCAGGCGCACGTTTTTTCTGGGTATTCTTTTCGAGCCGCCACGGGCGGGGATAATCACGAGAATTTTCATTTTTCTGTCATCCTGAGCGTCAGTGAAGGATCCTCCTCTTCAGCATATTAACAACGATGATTATATCATCCTTTCGTAATATTGCCAAAAGCGCTGTCACGGCTATGATAAGCGGATATCTGAAATACGGATACGGGTACAGAAATGCCGTAAGTATCCCCACTACGCAGGTTGCCGTAAGCATAAGGAAATACAGGGCATCCTTGTACAGCTTCATTTTCAGGATGAAACGGACTGCAATATAATGGAGCACCATCAGGATAAAGTAACCCGCAAGGGTGGTATAGGCTGCGGCGATGTAGCCGTACCTCGGGATAAAGACGGTATTTAAGCCGATGTTCACTGCCGCTGCGATGCAGGAATTAAGGGCTATTAAAAAGGTCTTTTTATGAAAGAGCTCGGCATTAACGTAATTCGTGTAAAAATACTGGCAGAGGGTGCCGAGCGCCACCGGAGGAACGACCCACATGCTCTCCCAATAGCTTTTCGCAAAGAGAAGCTTAACCGCAAGAGGGGCCGCCGCTATGAAAAGAAGGGTCAGTACGCAGCCGTAAAGCATAAGGATCTTATTCTTCTCCCTGATATCCTCCGTATCTCCGGCATACAGGTGCTCATTAAAGTACGGAAGCCAGGCCTGTCCCACCGCGTTTGTTACAAACATAAGGAGTGTGCCTATGGTATAGCCGGAGGTATATAACCCCACCTCGGAAAAGCCGTAGTAATTCGAGATCATTGAAACATCGATCCTAGAAAGCAGGATAAGAGCCAGACCGTGGGGGATCATCGGGAGCCCGATCTTCAGGGCATAGCTCCAGTACTCCTTATTTATAAAAACCTTTCCCTTTCGGGCTAAGTTTACATAACACCATATCGCCACCGCTCCCCCGGGTATCACCGTTCCAAGGATCTTCAGGAAACCCTTTTCCCCGGGCGCAAACAGAAGAAGCAGTACCGTAAGTATTACAGTAGCGACTGTTATTATTATCGAGATCGCTATATTTTCCCTGTATTTATACTCAAAGCGGTACTTATACTGCATGTAGTCAATGGAGGGAAAGAGCATGAGATAGAAAAAGAGTATAAAAATGACGATCCTCGGGAATTTCAGCATCAGACCATCTGCCGGGAACAGGAGCATCACAAGAATTAAGATGATAAGGGAAAAAGCGCTGGACAGAAACTGTATCGCAGACATATATTCATCGAACCTGTCCCTGAAATCCAGCTTCGCCCGTCCAACGCTGTAGATAAGGCAGAGGCCGCAGATCACGGAAAAGATGCTTACGTAATTATTGAAATTATTGGCGTATCCGGTTTCCGCTGTGGTAAGGAGCCGCGTATAAATCGGGGCGGTGATGATCCCCACCGCCCTTATCAGCACATTTGAAAATACATACCAGAATCCGGAACGCAGCGCCACCTCTCCGTCCGTGGCCTTATTTTTCATACCAGCATATCCCTCTTTAGTACCGTGTCCTGGGCGATCTGGGCCGCCGCCTTTTTGCCGATAACGCTGTCTATCTCCGAGGGTGATATGCCGAGCCCCGGTCTCTTCCAGGTCAGCATATCCTCTGTGATGACGGCACCCTCCTGAATATCCACAGCCGCAACAAGGGAACGTCTGGCGTTCTGCCTCGCGGCACTTTCCGTGCTTAAGCTTACAAGCTCTCCCTTTCCGCGGATCCTGATTATATCATTTATCCCGGAAATGATCTTCATGGCGTCAAAGGGATCCATCGCATGGTAATGATCGTTCCCCTTAAGCTTCTTATCCAGGGTAAAGTGCTTCTCAACGAGGACTGCGCCCAGATTGAAGGCGGTCTTTATAACGTCAAAGTTCTCGGTGGGCTTCGTATGATCGGAGTAGCCGATATAGCAGTCCGGGAAGCTCCGCTTCAACGAGGCGATCTTTAAGAGATTCGCGTGGTCAAGGGGAGTCGGATACTCCAGAACACAGTGGAGAAGAGTTATCTTCTCTTGATTATACTTCCTGATGGTGTCAACGGCGCGTCTTATCTCGTCCTCATTGGACGCCCCCACAGAGAGAAGTATGGGCTTTTGCTTCTTCGCCTGATATTCGATAAAGGGGATATTGGAAAGGTCGGAGGACGAGATCTTATAAACATTCATCATGTCATATAGATAGTCCGCGGACTCCGTATCAAAGGCCGTTGACAGGAACTCTATACCGCATTTTTCCGCGTGCTCATAGAGCGCCCTGTACTCCTTTTCCCCGAAGTCATCAAATTTCTGGAAGAGCTCGTACTGGCTCCCCGTGGGCTCCTCGCTCCTGTCCCAGTATGCGGGAGAGTCCTTGCTGGCAAGGGTCCCTGCCTTGTAGCTCTGGAACTTAACCGCGTGTATCCCCGCCTGCGCTGCCTTGTCTATCATCAGGCAGGCCGCTTCCAGCGGGGTAAGCCCCATCTTCTTCGCTATGTCATAGTAATTTACGCCTATCTCGGCTATAAGGGTAAACCTGTCTTCCTTCAGCCTCTCCTGTATCACGCTTTTTCCCATGTTTAATCTCCTTTTTGACGTTTAGAAGGATTCTTCGGGCTTTGCCCTCGGAGTAGCAGACTGCTTCACTCCCTCACTTCGCCATTTAGCCATCTTTCATATCCTTTTTCATAGAACTTAAGGAGCTCTGCGAGCATCAGGTCGAACTCCTCCGTTTCCTCGGTTTTTCCCGCAAAGATCTCCTCGGCTCCGTCCATAAGCTCAAAGATCCTGACCTCCGCTCCCGCTTCCTTCACGGCTTCGAGGTATGAAGCCGCGGAATGCAGGCTGTCCACAGGGCCGAAATCCCTGACAGCTTCCTCCAGCTCCCCGAATGAATTTACCACCCTTACACCCTCTATAAGTGAGAAGGGGACAACACCGAATACCACCGATTTCTTTCCGAGAAGCGCTGCCTCATACGCCGCGGTGCCGGTTATGGTCACGACTCCCTTTGCCTTCAGTATCCAGGGCTTCGGATCCTTATAATAATTAACCTGAACCACCCTCACATTGGCGATCTCTCCGGCCTTTTTGTAAAATTCAGGATCCCTCTCCCCGAGCATGGCCTGATGCTCCTTCACATAGAGCTTCCAGCCCGGAGGCAGGGCCTTGCTCACCTGTTCTATAAGGTTAAGCTCATCCACATAGTAGGAGGCCTTCACGAAGACCGAGGACTCCGGTATAAGATGCAGAGGCATATACACATAGGTCTCCCCCTCCACAGGATCCTCAAAGAGGTCATTTGGGATCAGGAAACGGCGCTTACGCATCATTGCGTTGTAATAATGCTTAAGGTAGGGCCAGGTCCTGGCATAGAGCATATTGCTCCTTTTCTTGACAGGAAGATTCCCTGCTCTCACATCCTGATCGTAAAAATAATTCCACTTTCCCCTCATTACACGGAGTATCCAGAAAAGGCTGTCCCTCTCGTACTGAACCGTGACGGAGCCTGCAAATTCAGGGTTCATTATATCATTTTTTTCCCTG
This sequence comes from Lachnospiraceae bacterium, assembly GCA_017453865.1. GTDB lineage: Bacteria > Bacillota > Clostridia > Lachnospirales > Lachnospiraceae > NK4A144. The sequence goes on along the minus strand of JAFTEC010000014.1, from coordinate 19,607 downwards.
AAATCCTTTATATAGGCTATGGATTCCGGCATCTCCTCATCGGAAAGAGTAAGCTTTTCCTCGTAGATCCTTCGGAAATAGGGGTCGATATCAAAGGCATTCTGGAAGGAGGGGTATTTCCAGTAGCCGTATTTTCCGTATTCGATGGTCATATAGGGAATGCGGCGTTTCCAGGCGGCCTCGCAGAGCACAGTCCGCTGCAGCTCCGCATTATCCATATCCATAATCACGTCCGGCTTAAAGTCATCCAAAACCCGGAAAACCTTTTCATAATTTAACTGCAGCCAGTACCAGTTTTCCTCATCACTGGTCACCGCCCAGTAATCCCTGTAGTGGTAATGCTTCGTGTTTTCCTGGGAGCTCATAAGCTGCATCCCCGGTGTTTTGAAGTGGCTGTATTCCTGCTCTATTTTTTTAAGGAATTCCGGATCGTAGGGCGGCTTCACTCCCTTTTTTACGGGTCTGTCCTTTAAGCCCTTCCCCCTGCCGAAGAGGGTGTGCTTCGAATAGCCGTCCCTGCCTAAACCCGCTTCCTTTCTGAATCTGTCCATCCCCTCCACGAATTCGTCGCAGATATCGCTTACGTCATAAAGCCGGCACTGAGGGAGATGCTCCTTAAATTCAAATATCGTATGCTCGTTATAGTAGCATTTATTAAATCGGCTTTCGGATGACATGATGTAAAAGGCCGCAACCTCATTATCCTCCGAAAGATCCCGTGCAAGGAACCAAAGGGGCTTCCCGTAGGTCTCCCGGCATACGAACAGTATTCTTTTATTCTTAAATATGCTGCTCTTAAGCTTCATTACTTTCCTGTTTTATCGTAAATGCCCGTGATCCGCCCTGCTTCCGCTTTCCCCACAGGGTTACGAGCTTCAGAAGAAAGAGGGAATGAAGGGATAAAAAAGCCTTAACCCTTGTATTTAGATTTACATAAATATTAGTACGGGTGCTTTTTCTATGCTCCCTTATATAGTCAAAATGTCTCTTTTCCTCTTCTTTTCTGAATTCTCCGGAAACCAGCGCATTCTGTATGCAGGTGATATGCCCGTAGAGAATGTAATTTTCCGCTTCATCGTATAATTCCGGATACCTTGTAAGAACCTTTGAAACAAAGACAGTATCCGCATCGGAATTCATTTCACTCATCCTTTTATGATGGGATACGGAATCGGTTCTTACCCTGAAGTGATAAAAGGGCGTCCTGTCATAAACTATCCTTTCCGCCTTCAGTATGATATCCCCGATGGTATATCTGTCTTCCAGATACTTATCCTCCGGAAAACGCTTTCCGGCAAACAGCTCTGCCTTAAACAGTTTATCCCAGCTATGGAAGAAAAAGCCGCTCCCGCCGATAAGCATTCCGGCGGCTTCCTTTGAGGACAGTAACTCAGGCTCCCTCTTTTCTCCTGCAGCCCGGGATCCGCTGCTTTCCACGCCGTATGTGCCGTCCGCATATTCTTCATATTTCCCGCAGACGGAGATATCCGCATCATACGAGACCATATTGTCATACAGTCTGTCATACATACCGGGATCCACGAAATCGTCTCCGTCCACAAAGCCGATGTACTCTCCCACTGCCGCGTCAAGTCCCCTGTTTCTCGCATCCGACACTCCGGAAGCAATGCAGGTCAATATCTTAAAGCGGGGATCCTTCGAAGCATATTCCTCCGCGATCTGAAGACAGTTATCGTCCGTATCGGGACCCTTTCCGCTCTGTCCGACCACCAGTATAAGCTCCAGATTCGGGTAAGTAAGCTTTTCCAGACTTTCAAGGCACTGCCTCAGGTATGGTTCCACCTTGTAGATTATGGAGATCACGGAGATCAGAGGCTTAGTCATGTACAGCGTCCCTCAGAGCTTCCAGATAGGCATATCCCTTTTCCTTCGTGGGCTCTATCATTGCTCCCTCGCCCCACTCATTCCAGGCATTGAGAAAAACAAAGGAATCCCTGTCCTTAAGTTTATCTTTAAGTTTACATAATGTCAATTTGAATTTTTCCGGAGAGGCTCCGGTATAAACAAGCCCCTTATATGAGCGTCTGGGGGTATTGTCCCATTCGGTGATGATACCCGGATACTCATTATCCGCGTACTCCCTTGATACTATGCTCTGATATATCCAGTCTATCGGGATCCTTCTCTCCAGCACCTTTCTTTCGGGCTCCCTGTTCCACGGAAAACGATTTCTGATACATCTCGTCAAGGTGCCCAGATTGTACTTAAGTTTACATAATCCCGATATGCCATGCTTTAAGCTGTATCCCGGCTCAAAGTAGTACCAGCCGTCCATAAGCTTATTTTTTTTGTCCTGCGCTGCGGCGGTCCTGCCTCCTATCCAGTATATCCCGTCGAAGCCCTGTTCTCTCGCCCACTGATCCCATTTTTCCTTCATTTCCGGAAAACAGGCTATGTCAAAGCTTCTGTAGATCATAAAGACCGGCTTATTATCCTTCTTTATATACCTTTCATCCTTAAAGAACCGGAGCTCATATAGGAATTGTTCCCTCCAGTCACTCTGATCCCCGTATTCCTGGGGCATCAGTATCTCTTCCTTAAGGTCATACCAGGCCCGGGTCCAGGTTTCATTCGCCCAGGCAAGGCAAAATTTTATGTCAACCTCCGGATGTCTGAGTAAAATCTCCAGAGGCTTTTCCATAAGCTTCTTACCCCTGAAATAATACTGATAAAAGGCAAAGCCCTCCACACCGAACTCCCTTGCGAGATCGGCCTGTCTCCTGAAGGTTTCGGGCTGATCCTTTATAAGGTCATAGTAGCCGTCCTCGGGCTGAAGAGGCTGAATATGCCCGGGAAATAAAGGCCTTGCTCTCTTTACCGCGGTCCACTCCGTATAGCCTTTCCCCCACCACTCATCATTTTCCGGAAAGCTGTGAAACTGCGGGAGATACAGCGCTATGACCTTCATGCCCCGTCCTCCTTTGCTACCGGCATTCCTGCGCCGGTCTTATCTGCATTCAGGCTTACACCCTCAGGCATTTCTGCTTCCTCTGAAACATATTTTTCATAACGGCTGACACAGCTTCCCGCGTAGTAATAAAACACGGGAACCGAAAGGGCAAAGCTCATCATATTTGAACCTACGGACATAAGGAGGGTGATGATCACTATCCCGGCTTCGGGAGCCGTCTCCTTTAAGCATTTCACGCTTTTTGACAAAATTAACAGCATAAGGAATACGAAAACAGAGGTTCCGATTATACCGCTTTCCACGTAGAGCTTGGCAATTCCTCCGTCAGCTATCAGATGCTCAGTATAGCCTATTGCCCTGTGACCGTTTGCGCCGAGTCCGTTCCCGAGCCAGATGCTCTTCATATTATTGGCGGCTCCCACCCATTGATCCGACCTCTGTGCTATGGATCCGGGCAGGGACACCAGCCGGTAATATACCTTCATAAAGGCAGCTCTGAATACAAGAAAGAATCCTGCAGTAAAAAGCACTATGAGACCGCACTCCGCAGCGAAAAGTTTTTTCGGAAAAAGCTTAAATACAAAAAAGATCAGGAAATTCAGATAGATTATTATAAATATGGAGGCTGCCATGGCAGAGCGCTGGTTACTCATAAATGAGAGGAAGAGCATAAAGACAAAGGAGAGAACGTAAAGCAGCTTTTCCTTTTTTTCCTTACTGTCGACGATCATCCTTACCGACACCAGCATTCCGACTGAAGGGAGAAAGCCCATAAGAGTGCTGCCGATCACGGAATGCATCCTCACCCGCATGGTAGGTACGTCCGCCTTTGAAATAAGCTCCAGCCTCATCAGATGGTCTATATAAAATCCGGGGCCGCTTATAAAGAGGATAATGCCGATAAGCCCGGTAAGTGCAACGGAGATCAGAAAGGTACGGGGAAAGAGGTCTCTGTCCCTGTCCATCCTTCCGCAGTAATAAAAGCACATAGGGAGAGCTGTTGTAAACACCTCTCCCAGAAATACCGAAACCGGAGTACCGAAGAAAATGCACCATATCCCCGAAAGAAGGTTAAACAAAAGCCAGAGAAGCATCACCGTATCCTCAGTGAGGACGCGGGGCTTAGGATTATGTAAACCTGTCTTCGGGACTGCAGCCACCAGTTGTCCTGCGGTCAAAAGCACCATCAGGGCTGATGCTGCACCCGGGCGCATAACCGCCGGCATAAACATTGCCAGCAGATAAACTGCCAAAACCACAGGGTAGTACCAGTCCGAAACCCTTATTCCCCTCTTCCTGAAAAAATCCATAACACCTTAAATCTACCGTTACTGCTCCGGATCACCCTTTTAACGGAGCTTAAACTGTCCCACAACCTCAGAAAGCGAGGCTGCAATTGTGTTCTGTTTTCCGGACATATCCGTTACATTGTCTACCACGCTTCCAACGCTCTCCACCGTATCGGTGACATTTGTGGAGCGTTCTGCCGTCTCCTGGGTGGACTCGGAGATATTCTGTATGGCAGAGCTTACCTCGCCCATGGCTTCCCTTATGGTCTGCACCATTTCAGCGATCCTCTCGGATTCTTCCCCGAAGGATGCCGCATCCGTTCCGTACTGGTTCGCCATATTGATGAAATCATTATAATCATTTGAAACGGAGGTGGTCATAAATGTCAGAAGCTCATTTGTGGAATTAAGAAGTCCGGAAAATGCCTCCTGCACCTCTCCTATCGTTCCCTGTATCTTCTCTACCGCATCTGCGGTATCCTGCGCCAGCTTATTGATCTCTCCCGCCACAACCGAGAAGCCTCTTCCATGCTCTCCGGCTCTTGCGGCTTCAATGGATGCGTTGAGGGAAAGGAGATTTATCTGATCCGCTATGTTTGCAATGGAGTCAGCCAGAGATCCGATCTGATTGACTACAGCCGCCTTTTCATTGGCGGTATTCACATCCTCTTCCCTTGCCTTTGCGGTACTCAGTGCCGCATCATAGGCTCTCTTTGAATTTCTTTCTATCTCCTGAGCCCTCTTCTGTATGGTTTCCGCATTCTCCTTCGTCTGGTTGGCTTCGGCGGAAAGAAGCTGGACAGAGGCATTTACCTCTTCAACCGATGCGTTTATTTCCTGGGTTGCGGCGGAGGCACTCATCATAGCGTCATTAACACCGCTCATATTGCTGCGTATCCTTTCGAAATCGGCGGAAAGCTGATCTGCCATTCCCGAAAGGGAGGAGCTTGCCTCGCTTATCTTTACCGACTCATCCGACACCTGCCCGATGACATTCCTGTTGCTCTCGTACATATCGTTGAGTGACTCGGACATCTGTCCCAGCTCGTCACCGCTTCTCGATGCTATCTTGTCAACGGTAAAATCGCCCTTTGCCAGATTTCCCGCAAATATCTTTACCCTGTCAACACTCCTTGCAATGCTGCTCACCAGAAGGAGGATTATGATACCGCAGATGATTATGGCGATCACACAGATTACAACAGATGTATTCCTGATCTTATTTGTTGCGGACCGGATCTCATTTTTATTCAGGGTTATGAGAAGCTTCCAGTTGACCTCCGGAATCGTGGAGTAGAAGATCTCATACCCGGTGCCCTCCGAGCTGTAGAAAGCAGTGCCGCTCTCACTACCCATTACCGTTGACGAGGTGGCGGCAAGTGAGGTATTGGGATCGGATGCCAGTGTGGTGGAACCGTTTATCTTTGAAGAATCCTTATCGTAAAGAAATACTCCTGCGGAATCGAGCAGCATAGCCTGGGAATCATTCCCGAGCTTCATTACCGAAACCACATCCTGTATCTGCGTAAGCTCGGTATCAACGGTTATACATCCTATGTAGCTTCCGTCTGTATCGAATATCGGAGCGGAGCAGGTCGCCATGATATGTCCGCTTGACTCGTCATAGTACGGATCGGTAATGACAGCATCCATCGTTGTCATTGCCTTTGCATTGAGATAATACTCCTGTGCGGGATAATTGTATTCTTCATTTGAGTACTCATCAGTATAATATACCGCACCGGAAGCATCCTTTGTCCAGTAAGGACCCGCGAATTCCTGACCCTGGTATGCCCCGGGCTCGAACCAGATCCCGCTTCCCAGTATGGAAGGATTGTCGGTTATGACCTTTGAAAAGATCTCCTCGTAAGTCTCAAGCTCCGTGGTCCTGTACGTTGCAGCCACTGTACGGGAAAGCGTCAGTGCGGTGGTACGGAATTCCTGAAGGGTTGAATTAATACTGTTGATATTTCCGTTCAGCATTTCGGAGGCCTTATTCTCCGTTAGTGTATTGATCTCCTTACCTGACCATCCTGTGCTGACAGCGGTAACGATTATCAGACTGATGAGAACCACCGGTAGAATACCAAGCAGCATTTTAGCACGAAGATTCAGACTTTTTCTCATATTTTCCTCCTTATAGGAAAGCGTTGCCTAACGCCGGAGTGGCTTATTTCTCAGACGTTACCTGTATGAGAAACAGTATAACATACCCCCCTGACATTGGCTATTGATTAGGCAAAGGATTTTACTATAGGAGAGACTGTTTTGCTTATCCTATTCCATAAGCGATGCCAGCTTCTCCGGCTCGAAGGGCGGGAAAAATTCCGCCTTAGCGTAGCCTGAAAGGATCTCTCTTGCAAATGGCGTGTCAGCCGCCAGTATCCCGGCATTTAAGGCTCTTGCCTCCGCCAGCGGAAGCCCGTATGTCTCAATGTACGAAGGAAAAAGAAGGACCGAGCGCCTGTAGAGACTGATAAGTTCGCTTCTGTCTATCATCCCTCTCCATTCGATAAGCGCCTCACATTCCGGCGGAACCTCCACCCAGGGGAGAGCCTCCCTTTTCTCGGTAAAGATCACCCTTATATCACGGATACCCTTTCCGCTTAGTATTTTCAATGCATCCACTATGCACTGGTGATTTTTGTACAGTATGCTTCCGGCAGGGTAGATGAAAAGATGCTTACATAACTTAAGTTCCGGCTCCAGATCCGTATTTTGCTTATATAATTCATCCAATCCCGGCAGCTCCGGAGGAATTATGTCAACCTTGCTCGGGCTGATCCGGTCCTTTTCGATGACCGCATCCTTCATCCACCGGGTCTGTACTATTATCCTGTCAGAGCGCTTCAGTGAAGCATCTATCTCCGGAGCGATAAGATACTGGTATACCGCCAGCTCCCTCTCCCACCGATTGAAAAATGAAAACCTTTTTATCCTCTGAAAGCCGAGAGGCTGATGGAGGTAGATCACCGTCTCACCCAGCTTTTCCGCACCCGAGGGAAGGGTGTTCTGGAGAGAAAAAATAACATCAGGTTTTAACGCGGCAAGAAAGCCCTTCCCCGTAAAATGATCAAAGAGAAGACGCTTAAATCTGGATTTTTTAACGTCTTCTCTCACTATCACATGGATACGGGGAGCATCCCCGGGCTCTTCTATAAGGCCTTTGACCCCGATTATAAAAAACCATTCGTTATTATCGATTCCGTCCCTGCTCCGGCTGCATATCCGGGCATGGAAATCCCTTAAAACCGACAGAGCGCCGGTCTTTGATGCCGCCGTGTCCAGAACCGCTATGCGGCGCGGCCTTCCGTCACCACCCTCTGTTCCGAAAATATCCGTCAGTGCTTCAGCCATACCGTTTCATTCACTATCTTCGTGTAGCTCTGGATAAGCTTCACCACCTTGACGGAAACATTGCTGTCAGCATAATCAGCAGCCTCCACCGTTTCCTCTGCGTTTTCGAACATGGAAACAGCAAGCTCCAGAGCCTGCTTCACATCATCCTCCTTTATGCCGCCGATAACAATGGTGCCTTTATCCAGCACCTCGGGCCGCTCCGTGGAGGTACGGATAAGCACTCCCGGAAACTTAAGCATCGCGGATTCCTCGGAAAGGGTTCCGCTGTCTGAGAGCACGCAGTAAGCGTTCTTCTGAAGCTTATTGTAATCCAGATACCCGAAGGGGCTTAAGCTCTGCACGAGCGGATGGAATTTGAAGCCCCTCTTTTCTATGAACTTCCTGCTCCTCGGGTGAGTCGAGTAAATGACAGGCATTTTATACTCCTCCGCAATGGAATTCACCGCGTTCATAAGGGACAAAAAGTTCTCCTCAATGTCTATATTCTCTTCCCTGTGGGCTGAGAGAAGTATATAACCCCTTTCCTCCAGGGAAAGGCGTTTCAGAACATCAGATGCTTCAATGGCATCCCTGTACTGATTTAAAACCTCCTTCATCGGAGAACCCGTTACAAAGACCGTCTTCCCGTCTATTCCCTCGCTTAATAAATAACGCCTGGAATGTTCCGTGTAGGGAAGGTTTATGTCAGAAATATGATCCACGATCTTTCTGTTTATCATTTCCGACACATTCCAGTCCCAGCAGCGGTTTCCCGCCTCCATATGGAAAATGGGGATCTTCAGGCGTTTAGCGCTGACCGCGGAAAGAGCCGAATTGGTATCCCCCAGTATCAGCACCGCATCCGGCTTTACCTCCTGCATAAGCTTATAGGATTTCGCGATGATATTTCCCATGGTCTCGCCGAGATCCGCCCCCACGCTGTCCAGGTAGTGGTCGGGCGCCCTGAGACCGAGATCCCTGAAAAACACCTCGTTTAAACTATAATCAAAATTCTGCCCCGTATGCACCAGCACATGGTCAAAGTATCTGTCCGCGCACTTTATCACCGCGGAAAGCCTGATTATCTCCGGCCTCGTTCCGAGTACCGTCATCAATTTTAGTCTGCTCATGTTTTTCCTTTACGTTATTTCTCCGGCAGAAACGACCGGTAGGTCTCATAGAGCTTCGCCTCAAACTCATCCTTTAATTCCGGCTCCCTGCCGGAAAAGGCCGCATCCTTAAAAGCAAAGATCCTGTCTGCTATGTATCCGAGCCTTCTCTCATAGATCAGAGCCGGCGGAAATACAACGAATTCACCGGCCGGTAGCTTTATGCCGGTTTTCAGTATCCTTATGAACTGCCCTGTAACATCATCCACATAGGAGAGGGGCAGCAGCTTTTCCCTGTCGTCTATCCTTATCGGGATATCCCTTGCGATATTATAACAGAAGGTTGCGATCACCGTATTATAATTCGGCCTGCTCCATCTGCCGAAGAGATTCGGGAAGCGGTACACATATACCGGGACACTGTTTTCCCTGCCGTAGGAAAAAACCGCCTCCTCTGCGGCCCTTTTGGATCTTCCGTAGTCATTGTCAAGCCCTGCCTGAATGGAGGAGGAAAGGAGCACCGGCACCTTATTACCGGAAGAAAGCAGCTCCTGCAGAACCTCCTCTGTAAAGCCCTTATTTCCGCTTATAAACTCCGACTTATCCTTTGGCCTGTTCACTCCCGCAAGGTGAAAGACAAAATCACACTCCCGGCAGTATCCTTCGAATTCTTCGCGTGAAGAATCCATGTCATAGGAAAAGAGCTCATCATATCCTGCATCCGTCAGGGCTTTCATAAGGTTTTTTCCGAGGAACCCCTTTGCTCCCGTAATAAGTATCTTCAATTACGCTTCACTCCTCTTTAAGCCTGTCCCTTATATACTGCAGTGACATAAGCTTTTCCTTTACCTCCTCCACGTTCAGTATCGTGGTATTGTCGGAATTAAAGGTATCGAATTTCGGTCTTTCCGTATTGCCCTTGATAAAGTATTTATCGTAGTTTAGATCCCTGTTGTCCGCGGGAACCCGGAAGAAACCACCTTCATCAACGGCCCTTGCGCATTCCTCGCTGGTAAGGAGGGTTTCCGCCATTTTTTCTCCGTGGCGGACCCCGATTATCTTTGTCTCGTGTGCTTCTGCATTAAACAGCTCCTTAACCGCCTGTGCCAGGGTTTCGATCGTACAGGCCGGAGCCTTCTGTACCATAATGTCACCGGCATTGGCATTTTCAAAGGCATAGAGCACCAGCTCCACCGCTTCCTCCAGGGACATTATGAACCTTGTCATCTTCGGCTCTGTTATGGTTATGGGCCGTCCCTCCTTTATCTCATCGATAAAGAGCGGTATGACGGAGCCTCTGGAGCACATGACATTACCGTATCTCGTGCCGCAGATAAGGGTGTCCTCAGGATCGATGGTGCGGCTCTTTGCAACAAACACCTTTTCCATCATCGCCTTGCTGGTGCCCATGGCGTTTATCGGATAGGCGGCCTTATCGGTGGAAAGGCACACGACCTTCTTTACCCCTGCTCTTATGGCGGCGGTGAGCACATTATCGGTGCCGAGGACATTGGTCTTCACGGCCTCCACCGGGAAAAATTCGCAGCTCGGAACCTGATTAAGCGCAGCCGCGTGGAAGATATAATCCACTCCGTGCATCACGTCCTCAAGGGAACCCTCCTCCCTCACATCCCCGATAAAGTACTTTATCTTGGGATCGTTATAATTATGCCGCATATCGTCCTGCTTCTTTTCATCCCTTGAAAAGATGCGGATCTCCTTTATCCCCGTATTCAGAAAGCGCCTAAGAACGGCATTTCCGAAGGAGCCCGTGCCCCCTGTTATAAGCAGTGTTTTTCCGTTAAAAATGTTTTCGTTCATTGATCTTCCTTTTATTTTCCCGCCACGGCATTTTCCAGTATCTCAACGGACCTTTCCACGCTGAAATGCTCCTTCAGGTACTCCCGGCCCCTTCTTCCCATTTCCGGAAGGCTCTCCCTTTCCGAAACGATCCTTAAGACCGTATCCCTGAAGGCCGTCTTGTCATCCGACGGACACCAGTAGCCGCAGTGTGCTTTTTCCGTAATAAGCTCTCCTATATCCGTATTTCTGTCGGTAACCGCGAATACCGGCTTCGACATCTGCATATACGACAGTATTCTAGAGGGGAAATTCGGAATTGTAAATAAGTGGCTCAGGGAAATGAGCCCTATATCCGCGCTTTTTAATATCTCCTCATACTCCCTCCGGGGAAGCTCCTTAAAATGCTTCAGATTTGGAGGAGAGTTTTTTTCTATGTAGCTCCTTATCCTCTCCTCCTCTGTTCCCGAGCCGATAAAGGTAAACATAACATCGGGATTATCCTTCAGGGTCGAAATACTGTCCAGCAGAAAGTCGATAGCCTGGGGTTTTCCGAGATTACCGCCGAAGATTATGTTTACATAACTATCTGCAGAGTCTCCGTTCTCATTCCCGTTCTTTACACCCTCTCTGCCCTCGTCTCCGTATCTTTCACCCTCATTGATGATCTTCACGGTATTCGGGAAAAGCCCGAGCTTATCCCTGTCGACCTCCGGATTATGCTGCTTTATATATTCAAGGTTTGCGGGAGACATACAGCCTATCCTGTCAGACTCCCGGTAAAGCTCCCTTTCCAGCCTCTTAAAAAACCTGAAAAGAAGCCCCTTTTCACTCATCATACCAAGGTCCGCCGCGTTCTGCGGGAAGATGTCCTTAAGCATGAGGTAATTAAGCGCTCCGAAATGCTTTTTCAGGGGCCTTAAGATCCCGGAAAGGGTGACCGGCGGAGTCGGGTAAATAATTATGTCAACATGCTCATTCCAAAAATACCGTTTCACCGCCCTAAAGAGCTTTCTTCCGAGCATAAGCTGGATAAGCCCCTTTTTTATTTTTCCCGCACTGAACTGGTCAGGCACCGGAACAAAGGCACAGGTTATGCCCTCCCTTTCTTCCTGATGGCTTACGGATACGGAAGAGGAACAGGCGGCTATCATGACCCTGTGTCCCCTGTCCTTAAGCGCATAGACCAGATCCAGATATATAGTCGCGGATGAAAAATCGAATTTTTGAAAGAGACAGAGCACGTTCATAAAATAACACTTGTCAGCTCTTGCAGAGAGCCGATCCTTAGATCCTCCTTAACCCCGTTCAGGTATTCCCTGTCATTATAAACCCCGTTTTCCCGTATTATCCTGACGGTTTTTATCCCGGCAGTGACTGACAGATAAAAGTCCTTTTCGGGATTGTCCCCCACATAAACAGTTTCCGAGGCTTTGACCCCGAGCTTCTCCTCTATAAGCCTGAAGCCCGCGGGATCCGGCTTCCAGGCTTCCCTTCCTATCTCATCGGTAAGGACTATGATGTCAAAATCCTTCTCTGCATTCAGAGCCCTGATCTTCTGTCTCTGCGTCACGGCGTAGCCGTCTGACAGTATCCCGGTCTTTATACCCCTTTCCTTAAGGCAATTCAGGCAGGGCCTCACGTCATCAAAATAACTTATGTTTGGAAAATGTTTTCTGTACGTTTCTACAAGTTCCATTACCTGCTCGTCAGAACGTATGTTATTTATCAGAAATCTGTTGAAGACATTTTTGTGGTCCTGATTAAAAAGACGGAGCAGCTCGTCAAAAATATCCCCGGCATCCCTCTCCGGCAGAAGCTTTTCCGCTATATACCCCGAGGCTTCCCTGTAACCGCTAATACAGTAGCTTATTTCTGAAACCAGGGTATCGTCCAGATCAAAAATAACTGCCTTCGTACTCATACTCCCGCTTCATTTCCTCATTAAGCATTATACTCTGGTCAAAGCGTAAAAACGTCAGGTTTTCCCTGAAGAGCTCATTGTACTTAAGCTTCTCTCCGGATAAGATCCTGTACAGATTCTCGCAGGAATCGGCTCCGGCCATTATGGACATTGGCGCACCGCCGCCGAAGCGGGGATTAATCTCTATATATTCTATGCCCCGTTTCGTCTTCTTGCACTGTACCGTTATGTGGCCTATGGGCTTCAGTATCTCCATAAGCCTTTTCACATCCTCTATTATCTCCCTGTCCTTCCGGATGACCCCCTTGGCGATCTCTCCGCTTCTGGTGGCGATCCTTATTCTGGGAACAACCGTTATTATATTGCTTTCAAAGTCGGTAAATACGTCCACCGTGTATTCCGTGCCCTCGATATATTCCTGTACCATCGGCTTTTCTATCAGCTTCAGATACAGGGAGAGCTCCTCTTCATTGTGCACCTGAAAGGCATTTATCGAAGAGCTTCCGTCTATCGGCTTGATGAAGAGGGGGTAGGTAAGCTTTTTCGGGTTCGAAAGCTCCTTCTCGGTGAGCATATGCGGAACCAGAAAGCCGTTTTCCTCCAGAAATTCCTGGGTGTTCCTCTTGTCCCTGCATATCCTCGTAACCCTTTCGTCTGATATAAGGACCTTTGCTCCGGTCTCCTCTATTTCCGCCCTTCTTTCAGAAAGTAGCAGAAGCTCCGTATCTATGGTCGGAACCACGAGAGAGATATTGAAATTCCTGCAGATATTGCATATCGCCCCGATATATCCGTCGTTATCGGAGATGCGGGGCACGACCTCGTTTATATCGGCGAAGTAAAGCGCCGGTGCCAGTTCCGAGGCATCTGCCGCAACAATGCTTCCCTTTATCTTCAGCCTCTCCTTTGCCCGCTTAAAGCAGCTAATGAGCTCCACCCTCCGTCCTGCGGACAGTATCAGAACGCTTATGCTTTTTTTCTTTCCGCTCATGTTTTCCTTTCTTAAAGCTCCTTCGCTATTTGTATCTGTTCTGAATAGCTACCCCTATTTTTCATTACCCATGAATTCTTCCATGGTCGCGCTGGTTTCCGAGCTTATGCCGTCCCGCCTTAAAACCTTCATAACCGTCATAAACAGTATCTTTATATCCAGCGAAAGTGACAGGTTCTTTACGTACTCAACATCATACTCGAACTTCTTTTCCCAGCTTATGGCATTTCTCCCGTTGACCTGGGCAAGTCCCGTAAGCCCCGGCGTCACATCATGCCTGTGCTTCTGCTCATCATTGTATCTGTCGAGATACCTTACGAGAAGCGGCCTCGGTCCCACGAAGGACATCTCTCCCTTAAGTATATTCAAAAACTCCGGAAGCTCGTCCAGCGAGGCTGCTCTTAAAGCCTTTCCGAAGGCGGTAAGCCTCACCTCGTCCGGAAGGAGCTCCCCCTTCCCGTCTCTCTCCTCGGTCAGGCTGCGGAACTTATAGAGACCGAAGATCTTTCCGTCCTTCCCGGGTCTTTCCTGCTTAAAGATAACCGGACTTCCGAGCTTCAGCCTCACAAGAAGCGCCAGGATAAGGAGAAGCGGCGAGAAACAGACAAGTAAGATCAGGGATAACAGTATATCCGCGGGTCTTTTTATAAACCTTATATAAAGCAGGGATTTTGGGTTTACATAACTCCCAACCTCCTCCGCCTTGCCCCTGCTTTCCTCCGGATTCTCCTTACTCATCATTCCTCTTTATCGCGTAAACCTTCATATCTGCATCCTCCCGCTCTTCCCCGAGGCCCGGAGCGCTGTCCATATCAATGTGGGTCTCTCCGGGAATATAGGTTCCGGGAGTATACTTGTAGGTAGGCACCAGCTCCCTGACCCACCTGTGAACATCCAGCTTCTCCGAGCGGGATGCTATATCCAGTGCGTGGAGCTTGTCATAAAACTCATCCTCATTGAATTCTATGGGCTTCCCTATATGGATGAGCTTATTGGGGGTTTCCTGCATGCCCTCTTCCTTCATAAGCATCTCTTCATATAGCTTTTCTCCGGGACGGAGCCCCGTAAACTTTATCTCTATATCCTCTCCCGGAACGTAACCGGAAAGCCGTATAAGGTTCTTCGCAAGATCCAGTATCTTCACCGGCTCGCCCATATCCAGGATGAATATCTCTCCGCCCCTGGCATAGGCTCCGGCCTGCAGTACAAGTGAAACCGCCTCGGGTATGGTCATGAAGTACCTTATTATCCTGGGATCGGTAACGGTCACCGGTCCTCCCGATGCTATCTGCTTTCTGAAAAGAGGGATCACGGATCCGTTGCTTCCAAGCACGTTTCCGAACCTTACGGCAACAAACACCGTATTTCCCCTGTGGTTATAGGACTGTACTATCATTTCGCAGATCCGCTTCGTGGCCCCCATGATATTCGTGGGATTCACGGCCTTGTCCGTTGAGATCATAACAAACTTCTTCACACCCGTATCCACGGCGGCCTGGGCAAGCTTCCAGGTGCCCATCACGTTATTCTTTATGGCTTCGTTAGGACTTACCTCCATAAGAGGCACGTGCTTATGGGCAGCAGCGTGATAGACGATATCGGGGCGGTAGGTCTGAAATACGTCCTTCACCCTTTGGGTATTCCTGACGGATCCTATGAGAACCTTCAGGCTAAGCTCCGGGAAGGACTCGGCAAGCTCCTGCTGTATATCGTAAGCACTGTTTTCGTAGATCTCAAAGATTATCAGCATCTTCGGGTTATGCTTCGCGATCTGCCGGCAGAGCTCGCTCCCTATGGAGCCCCCGCCTCCGGTCACAAGCACGATCTTCCCCGTAAGGGACTCCAGGATCGAATCGATATCCACCTCTATGGGTTCCCGTCCGAGAAGGTCCTCCACGTCAACCTTCCTCAGCTGGCTCACATTTACTTCACCGTTAACGAGCTGATATATCCCCGGCAGTGTTTTCAGCTCACACTTTGTTTCCTTGCAGACGTCCAGTATCTCTTTAAGCTGCTTTCTCTCCGCCGCCGGCATGGCAATGATTATCTCGTCAATATCGTATCTCGCGGCATTTTCGATTATATCCTCCCTGGTACCTACCACCTTAACGCCCTGGATATAGTTCCCAACCTTGGCGGGATCATCGTCTATAACGCACATAACGCTTTTCTGAATGAATCTCGAGGAATTCATTTCACGGATGATGGAATTTCCGGCTTCACCGGCACCGATGACCATGACATTGATGCTCTTCGCCCTCTCCGTCCGCTTCTGTACAAATGTACGGAAAAGCCTGTATGCGAATCTGGAGATAAGGACCAGCATATTCAGAACAATGGCATACAGGAAAAAATAGCTGCGGGGCATATGGAGGTTTAAGAGATGCATTCCCACGGCCTGCAACGCACTCGTAATGAGGCAGGCTGTTACGGTGGCCGTCATTTCGGGGATCCCCGCATAGGTCCACAGGCTGGAATAAAGATGGAAAAGCCAGAAAATAACAATAGTTATGATAATATTGACAGGCAGGTATTTCCAGAGATTCTCCTGCCAGACATATCCGCCCACGGTATGAAGCAGTTCATAGTATGAAAGATCGAACCTCAAAAGAAGTCCCACCGCCGAGCTGACAATGACAGCCAGCACGTCATACACTATAAGACCTGCCCTCCGTACGAACAGTTGTTTATTATTGAATGGATTGACCATTTTTTGATTATACCAAAGCGGCGTTTTTACGTCAAAACACTGTAAGCGCTAAGCAATCAGCGGCCGGGCACTGCGATCAGCAGCAGTACAAAAAACACAAGGCTGTAAGGAGTTACTATAAAGCCGTTTTCAAAGAAGGACTGAAGCATCAATGTATAAACCCCGGCGAAAGCGATCCTTTTATCCGGACAGAACCTTATATCTCTTGAGAAAAGCCTGCAAAGGGCCTTTACAAGGAGATAGAGGATACAGATAAAAACAAGGATACCGTGAACCGCAAGTATATCGAAAAGTGCGTTATGAACCTCGAACATAAAGAAGCTCTTCATTTCGTAGGATGAGCCTATGCCGGTAAGGGGAAGCTTCAAAAACTCCCTCCAAAGCTCCGTCCATATAAGCTCACGTCCCGACAGAACATCCTTATAAAGTATCCTTACATTCCACCCTGAGCTTCCCAGGAAGGAATAGAGAGCAGTAAAGATAAGGCTGCCCAGAGTAAATAATCCAATCCAAATGTTATATAACAATCGTTTTTCGCAAATAACGGGCGCGATTAAATATGTGATCCCGAAAACAGCCATTGACAGCGCCGCAGATCTGGCCTGATAACATACCGCAAGCAATATCGAGGTTGGGAAAAAGAGAAGCTGCACATATTTCAGATAATCCATGTCCAGATCATTTTTAACATATTCCAGCAGCAGCTCCCCGAAGATCAGGAGAAGCAAAAATACAAAGCCCGCTGTATTAAAGCCGTAATCCCAGCGTACAACCGGATACCATAGGAGCATAAGGACCGCTCCCGAAAAGGCACATATCCTCTTCACCCTTCCGGAGAGCTCCATACCCCTTATCACAAGGGTCAGCATAAGCACCAGATCAAAGACGACCAGCATCGCGCCCTTACGCGACCCCAGTATAAAGAGGTTCAGGGGTGCTATTATAACGGCCGCTATCCCCGCCAGCGTGACCGGGTCCCGTTTAAGGAAGCTTTCCCTTTCGGCACAGGTTAACATAATATATATAACAACTGTTCCTATAAGCATAACAAGTGTTTCGTAAGGAGCGATAACACTATATATTTTTGGGCTCACAAAGGATCCCAGCAAAAACAGTATGAAGAGAGCCCCGAGAACATATTCGTATTTTCCTTTTATCTTCTGTGTCATTACCTGTTCTTCAGCCTTTCAAGCGCGATCTCCCAAGTTCCCTTTACTACTCTTAAGCCTTCCCTGTGATATAATATGAAAAGTATCGCAACGATCCCGCAGTTTATAAGTAAATAATTTTTCACATTAAGTATTACCGCAGCCGATTCGAGGATCAGCAGGGCATATGCCGCAACATCCCTTATCACATTTACCCTTATCCTTACATGCCTTCTCACAAATATAAAAGCCAGGAAAAACATTATAAAATATGAGACCAGGGTTGCAGCCGCAGCGCCGAAGGCTCCGAATCTGAGGATAAGTATGTAATTCAGCACTATATTGAATACCGCCCCGATACCGGTTGCCCGTCCCATGCTTTTCCCGTCCTTAAAGGCCAGGGCTATGGAGCCGAGAAAGCCTTCCAGTGCTCCGAAGACCACCGAGATAAGAAGCGGCGGAACCAAAGGCCAGGCGTTATAGAAGGACTTCTTAAACATAAGGTCCGCGATCAGCTTTAAGAAAAGGATTATCAGGCTGCAGCCCGTAATCAGCACGGTCTGATACGCGCCGTACATTTCGGAAAAGAAGCTCTCCCTGTCATCCCCCTTATACTCCTGCACGGCTGACATCTGCCAGGCCATCGCAAAGATCCTCTGCAGGGTGGTCAGGATCGCAGGGATCTTGTACGCCACACCGTATAAACCGTTCTGTCCGCTTCCGAGCATAAACAGTATAAAATATCTGTCAATCGCATTATTTACCCAGCTTGCGGTGGAATAGAGGAGCATGGATCTCCCGTATCCGGTCATTTCGAGAGAAAGAGCCTCGTTCGCAGAGGCCCGCTTTAGTCTTCCTGCGCCGTCCACCAGACAGAACATAAGGAGGGCAGCCCCCGTAAATGCGGTTATCTCGGCAAGGAGGTATCCGTAGATCCCAAGCCTGAAATACAGAAGGAAGAGAAGATTCGCAGCAATCACGAGAGCCGTGCAGGCAATGCTGCCGCTCATCATTTTCTGCACCTCCTCCAGCCCCTGACAGTAAAGGAGCAGGTATTCATAAAAGCTGTCCGCCGCATAAAGCACGGTGAAAAGAAGGAAATAGGGTCCTTCGGCCGGTATCAGAAAGGAAAGGAGTATAGACCCAAGAGCAACGGGTATGATGGAAAACAGGACCTTTTTCAGGCCCTCCGACAGAATAAGATCCCTGTCACCCGTGTTCTCGAGGCCGTAACGAAGGGCCGCTTCCCCTGCATTTACAGATAAAAAGGGCACGAGCAGGAGCAGCGAGGATTGCATAACGTCCGCTATTCCATATTCAGACTCGGTAAGAACAGAGGTATAGAAGGGTACAAGAAAAAAGACCAGAAGCTTCGATACGAAGCTCCCGACGGTAAATACCGCAACATTCTTAAATAAATAACCCGCTTTACCCGTCTTTTTCAAGCCTTCTCCCGGTCGTCATACGGGGCACCGACGCGCCTCCTTCGTCAAAGGGTTCCCGGAATACCGTAAGTAGGAGGAACAGTAATAAGGGCGAATAATCCGGCCACATCAGGTCCATATCGATAAAGGACTCTATAAATATGGCAAATACCGCGGACACAGCAATAAGCTTCTTTCCCTGATTTATATCCCGTATCCTTCCTATCTTCCCCAATCTGTCCTTAATGATCATCAATGACAGCACAAAAACTATGATCCCATGCACTGCCAGGATATCGTACATGGCATTATGGATATTATATTCGAAGAAGGATCTTAGCTCCCTGCCGGAGCCTATTCCGGTAAGGAGCTGTTCCTTCAATATCTCCCATACCTCAAGCCAGATCTGCTCCCGTCCCGAAAAAATGTTCTTGTAGAAAAAAGGAAGCTTCATATTGAAGCCGGTGGAGCCAAGGAAAACATAGATCCCCACAAAGACAAGGGAACCCAGAGTCGAAAAGACCATAAGGAAGCGGTACATAGCCTTATTTTTCCACCAGCTCTTCGGAGCGATGTAGTAAAAGAAGATAAAGAGCGCCAGGGCAAAAAAGGCTCCCCGCGCAAGATGCCATAAAACCAGTGTCGCCACTCTCATAATAAACAGGACAATGAAAAACCCGTATATCTCCTTCCTTGCGGCGATCTCGGATAAAAGGATCATTCCGCCGAAGAAGGTGAATACCGTCACCGTGGCTCCGGTATTTGCGTTGTAGGAATATTCCCTGTCGTAGAGAAACCAGGAAATGAACATAACGAGGAAAAACACCTCATAGATCCTCATCTGGAGAGGGGTCAGCCGGATCTCCGGCGCCAGATACAGGATCAGGAGAAAATCCGCCAGTATCAGTATACAGCCCTTATTTGATCCGATGATGAAGAGA
>JAFTEC010000151.1 GCA_017453865.1 Lachnospiraceae bacterium | reverse complement strand
TAAAATAATCAAGATAACCCACCACCTTTAGGTGGTGGGAATATCTTGATTTCGGGTGCGGGGTCATAAGCCCCGTACCCGGAGAGCTGCGTCAGCAGCGATTTTATAACGAGCAAAAAGCGAAGCGTTTGCGAGTTTAACCGCAAAGGAACAGGGGGAGATGAGCGTCAACGCTTTACAAAAGCAGAGAGAGTTGCTATAATCTCTCTGATTTGGACGGATCACAATGGGGCGATTCAGTATGGTCGCCCTATTTTCGTATATCGTGGGAGCTTCAGCACGGGATCTTTAAGTGCCTAAGGGTGGTCCGGTCCGAAGTATCGGAAAAAAGGAGGAGTGGTTATGAAAAAGCTAATGAGTGTGTTACTTACGGTTGTTATGGTGGCTTCACTGCTGGCAGGCTGCGGCGGGGCTGCGTCCAAGGATTCGGGAGGCGATACCTTCAAGATCGGAGTCATAGGACCTCTCACGGGAGGAGCTGCGGCTTACGGTACTGCGGTGCAGTATGCAGCCGAGATCGCGGTTGAAGAGATCAATGCAGCCGGCGGTATTAACGGAATGCAGGTTGAGATAAAGTCTGAGGACGACGAGCTTGACGCCCAGAAGTCTGTCAATGCATACAATTCCCTGAAGGACTGGGGAATGGATGTGCTCATAGGATCCGTTACCAGTGCCTGCTCCATCGCGGTTTCTGAGGAGACAAAGAACGACAATATGTTCCAGCTTACTCCCTCGGGATCTGCTACAGAGTGTGTTAAGTACGACAACGTATTCCGCGTATGCTTCTCGGATCCCGCCCAGGGAACAGCATCTGCGCAGTATATAGGAACCAAGGGTCTTGCTTCAAAGGTTGGAGTCATATACGACAGCTCAGACGTGTACTCATCGGGAATTTATCAGAACTTCGCCACAGAAGCCGCTAACCAGGGCTTCGAGATAGTTTCGGCGGAGGCATTTACCGCTGACAGCAAGACTGATTTCTCGGTGCAGATACAGAAGGCAAAGGACGCCGGTGCCGAGCTTGTATTCCTTCCTATATACTATACCGAGGCCTCCCTCATTCTCCAGCAGGCCGATAAGATGGGTTACAAGCCCATATTCTTCGGCTGTGACGGACTTGACGGTATCCTCGGAGTGGAGAATTTTGACACAGGTCTTGCAGAGGGTGCAATGCTCCTTACTCCTTTCGCGGCGGATGCATCGGACGAAAAAACACAGAAGTTTGTTAAATCCTTTGAGGAAAAGCATGAGATCACCCCGAACCAGTTCGGTGCGGATTCCTATGACGCTGTTTATGCCATAAAGGCAGCTGCCGAAAAGGGAGGCGTAAAGGCCGGTATGAGTGTATCCGAGATCTGTGAAGCACTTAAGAAGGGAATTACTGAGATAAGCCTCGACGGACTTACGAGTAGCGGAATGACTTGGGACAAGAGCGGAGAGCCCACAAAGGAGCCGAAGGCTGTTGTTATCCAGAACGGAGCTTATGTTTCAGCACAGTGATAAAACGGTATGAGTTTTCTTACTACTTTTGTAAACGGGCTTAGTCTCGGAAGTATATATGCGATCATAGCGCTTGGCTATACCATGGTTTACGGTATAGCCAAGATGCTTAATTTTGCCCACGGCGATTTTATCATGGTGGGCTGTTATATCATTTTTATGTTTTCATCCGGTCTGGGGCTGCCGCCATTTATCTCCATACCGATAGCCGTGGTACTCTGTACGGTTCTCGGTGTCACAACGGAGAGGGTGGCATACAGACCCTTGAGAAATGCGGCGTCTCCTCTGGCGGTGCTTATCACTGCCATCGGTGTAAGCTACTTTCTGGAGAATCTTGCACTGCTGATCTTCGGTGCGGATACGAAGTCATTTTCTTCCGTTATCACCTGGTCGGGACTTTCCCTGTTCAACGGGGAGCTTCAGATACAGGGGATAACCATAGTGACCATCGCGGTGAGCCTTTTTATTCTGCTTGTGCTGCAGCTCTTTGTACATAAGACGAAGGAGGGTCAGGCAATGCTCGCTGTTTCCCAGGACAGGGGAGCGGCTATGCTCATGGGTATAGATGTTAATAAGACCATCACACTGACCTTTGCCATAGGCTCGGCGCTGGCAGCGGTGGCGGGTGCCCTTCTCGCATCGGCCTATCCTTCCCTTACTCCCTATACGGGGGCTATGCCGGGCATAAAAGCCTTCGTTGCAGCGGTGCTTGGAGGCATAGGCTCAATTCCGGGGGCAATGATAGGAGGCCTGGCTCTGGGGATAATCGAGATCCTGAGCCGTACCTACATCTCTTCCCAGCTTGCGGATGCCATAGTGTTCGGCATTCTTGTGGTGGTGCTCCTTGTGAAGCCCACGGGTATCCTGGGAAAGAAGATACAGGAAAAGGTCTGAAGGGAGGAAAGAATGAAAAAGAAGATCAGTTTTTCCAAAACTTCATCACAGCGCTTTATTACCTACGGAATGGTGATCCTTGTCTGGATCATACTGGAGATCTTTCTGCATACGGGGCTTATGTCCAGTCATCTGGAGGGGCTTCTGGTCCCCATGACCTATTACGCCATTGTGGCTGTGGGTCTTAATCTCTGTGTCGGGATCTTAGGAGAGCTGTCCTTGGGACATGCGGGCTTTATGTGTGTGGGAGCCTTTTCCAGTGCTATCTTTTCCCTGCTTACTGCGGGAAAGCTGCCGGACGGACTCAGGTTCCTGCTGGCGCTTGTTGTGGGAGTGCTGCTTTCCGCACTTATTGGTTTTCTCGTTGGAATACCTGTTCTCAGGCTGAACGGCGACTATCTGGCGATAGTGACCCTGGCCTTCGGAGAGATAATAAAGAATATAATAAATGCCCTCTATCTCGGAGTTGATTCCGGGGGTGTACATTTCTCCTTTGAGAGCCTGATGGCGCTTAATATGGAGCCTGAAGGAACGGTACTGATAAACGGTGCCATGGGAGTCACGGGAACTCCGCATGATGCGAATTTCACCATTGCGGTGGTGCTCCTGCTCTTCGCTCTGGTGATAGTACAGAACTTTATCGATTCAAAGGACGGCAGGGCGGTAATGTCCATAAGGGATAACAGGATCGCGGCGGAATCCATAGGGATACCTGTCACGGGCTACAAGATGCTGGCATTTACGGTATCGGCAGCCATAGCCGGTATGGCGGGTGTGATCTTCTCCCATAATATCGCAACCCTGCAGTCCACCAGCCAGTATTTCGGCTATAACGTATCCATAATGATACTGGTATATGTTGTTCTCGGAGGGATAGGCAATATCAGAGGCTCTGTCATTGCGGCTTCGGTGCTCTATCTTCTGCCGGAGCTCCTGAGAGGACTTAATAAATACAGGATGCTCATTTATTCTATCGTGCTTATCGCCGTAATGATCATAAACTGGGCTCCCGGAGTGATAGAAAAGAGAACGGAATTCTTTGACAGGATAAGAAAGGGGATAAAGAATGGCGCTGCTTGACGTAAAAAACTTAAGCATCACCTTTGGCGGTCTCCATGCGGTGGAAGAATTCAGTCTATCTATTGAAAAGGGACAGCTATACGGTCTGATAGGACCAAACGGTGCGGGAAAGACCACGGTATTTAATCTCCTGACAGGAGTGTATAAGCCGACCCGGGGCAGCATCATCCTGGACGGCAGGGATATCACGGGACACTCCACTGAGGAGATCAACAAGGACGGAATAGCGAGGACCTTCCAGAATATCAGGCTTTTTCACAAGCTTTCCGTTATTGATAATGTAAAGACCGCCCTTCACAGAGGCTTTGACTACTCCACATTTGAAGCCATGTTTCACTGCGGCCGATATGCCTCTGTAGAGAGGGAGATGGAAAAGAAGGCAATGGAGATCCTTAAGGTGTTTTCTCTTGATACAGTATCCGGGATCCTTTCATCCAATCTGCCTTACGGACAACAGAGGAAGCTGGAGATAGCAAGGGCTATGGCGACCGATCCGAAGATACTCCTTCTGGACGAGCCGGCAGCGGGGATGAATCCCAATGAAACAGCGGAGCTTATGGATACCATAAGCCTTATAAGAGACAGGTTCGGGATAACCATACTCCTTATCGAGCACGATATGAAGCTGGTCTCAGGAATATGTGAACACCTTACCGTACTGAATTTCGGGAAGATCCTTGCCGAGGGAGACACGAAGGAAGTATTGTCGGATCCCGAAGTTATCAGGGCTTATCTTGGAGATGACGAATAAATGCTCTTAACCATAAAAAATCTAAGTGTATATTACGGAGTGATACAGGCGCTGAAGGAGATAAATTTCAGTGTGGACAGAGGGGAGATAGTGGCCCTTATCGGAGCGAACGGCGCGGGAAAGACCACTACCCTTCATACAATTTCCGGTCTTATCGATCCGAAGGGTGGAGAGATCCTCTTTGAGGGTAAGGATATCAGCCGCCTACCGGGACATCAGAGGGTGGCGATGGGTATAGCCCAGGTTCCCGAGGGACGCAGGGTCTTTGCGGATATGACCGTAGAGGACAATCTCCGCATGGGGGCATATACAAGGAAGGACAGAGCGGAATATAACGATACCCTGAATATGGTATTTGACCGTTTTCCAAGACTGAAGGAGCGGAGAGGCCAGCTTTCCGGAACCCTGTCGGGCGGAGAACAGCAGATGCTTGCTATGGGAAGGGCTCTTATGTCAAAGCCAGATATCCTTCTTTTGGATGAGCCTTCCATGGGGCTTTCTCCGATACTGGTCAATGAGGTCTTTGATATAATCCGTCAGGTTCATGAGGACGGAACAACGGTACTCCTTGTGGAACAGAATGCGAAAAAGGCCCTGAATATCGCGGACAGGGCCTACGTCCTTGAAACAGGCTCCATTACGGTTACAGGTGATGCTGAGGAGCTTCTCAATAACGATTCCATCAGAAAGGCATATCTGGGAGAATAACATGAACTATGCGATAACAATAGCGAGGCAGTTCGGGGCAGCGGGACTTCCCGTTGCGGAGAGGCTGTCTGAAAAGCTGGGGATAGAGTACTATAACAGGGAGCTTGTCGACAGAGCGGCAGAAGAGCTGAAGATTCCGGCAACAGAGGTCCTTGAGGAAGAAGAATTAAAGGATGAGGGACGGGATTCGTTTTTTGAAAAGCTGTATCCCCTGGGAAACGGACCCAGAAACAGGCAGGACAAGATATTTGCAGCCCAGTCCCATGTGATACAGAGGCTTGCGGAGAGCAGATCCTGCATAATAGTCGGGCGTTGCGGGGATTTCGTCCTGAATAACCACAAAAATGCGCTGCATATTTATCTCCATGCCTCAATGGATTTCAGGATCAGGAACTGTGTGGATTACCTTAAGATGACGGAGGAAGAGGCCGCAAAGGTGATACCGAAGGCCGAGAAGGCACGTAACAGCTATTACCGGCACTATACCGGATATATGCAGGATGATCCGGCGCATAAGGATTTTATCATAGATACCGAGAAATTCGGCGTTGAGGGAACGGCAGATATTCTTTCCGATATTGCGCGTACCTATCTTTCGGGACGATGATCAAGCCGGGCAGGATACAGAAGCTTCAGATCGCAAGGATAGTCCGGCAGGGGGCTTATCTCTGTGACGGAAGCGGAAAAGACAAGGACCGGGAGGAGGTGCTTCTTCCCGCCAAACAGATCCCAAAGGGGGCGAAGAACGGGGATGAGACAGAGGTTTTTATCTACCTGGATTCCTCGGACCGTCTGATAGCCACCACGGCACACCCCCTCATTACAGTGGGGGAGGTGGCAAGGCTTAGGATCAGGGAGATCACGAGGATCGGAGCCTTTCTTGATATGGGACTTGAAAGGGATCTTCTGCTTCCATTCTCCGAGCAGACCTACCGGGCGGAGGAGGGAAGCTGCGTTCTTGCTGCGATGTATGTGGATAAGAGCGGACGGCTCGCTGCCACCATGAAGGTTTATGATTATCTTTCAACAGATTCTCCCTACAAGGAGGATGACGAGGTTCAGGGAACGGTTTATGAGATATGCAGAAACTTCGGAGCCTTTGTCGCGGTGGACGAGAAGTATTCGGGACTCATACCCGCAAAGGAGTTTGGCGGAGAGGCAAAGGCCGGAGAGCTTATTACAGCCCGTGTTACAAGGGTTCTGCCGGACGGAAAGCTTGATCTTTCCATCAGGAAAAAGGCATATCTTCAGATAAACGATGATTCGAATACGATATTTAGATACCTGACCGCAAATAAAGGGAGGATAGACTTTACGGACAAGGCTGACCCGAAGCTTATAAAGGAGACCTTCCATATGAGCAAGGCCGCATTCAAGAGATCCGTCGGACATCTTCTGAAAGAGGGAAGGATAAGGATCACCGAAAACAGTATTGAGTTGACAAAATAACCTTAGAGCTTGCAAGAGTTTAAAAAAATGATAAACTTGAAGGCAGGGCTGCGAGGCAGGAACCGGTACGCAGCCGGAACGGATGCGGGTACATAAGGCATAGGCCCGCGAGGATCAAAGTAAAGGAGAAAAAACATGAAGGTACAGAATATTACGGACATTGATAAGTTTTTCAAGGTAGTTGACAGCTGCAAGGGCAAGGTTGAGCTTGTTACGGGCGAAGGTGACCGCCTGAATCTCAAGAGTAAGCTTTCCCAGTATGTTTCAATGGCAAATATCTTTTCTGACGGAACCATTTCCGAGCTTGAGATAGTTGCATACGAGCCCAAGGATATCGATAAGCTTGTTAACTTTATGATGAACCAGTGAGAATAAAAGGTATGACGCCGGTCAGATCCGGCATTGTATTTACTCTTATTATAATTCTGTTTTCCGGAGTCTCTCTGATACTGTCCCTGGCGGCATTACGGGGAGGCTCTGATCAAATGCCCATTTTTCAGAACATCATAATAAGTGAGAGCATTGTTCTTCTGCCGGGGCTTATAGTGGCCACTGTTTCCGGCTCAGAGGTCGACGAGATATTCAGGTTCAGGAAGCTTAGGCCGCTGACCTGGTTACTTGTTGTTCTTTTTATGCTCTGCATAGAGCCGCTGGTTTCCGCGGTAAATGCGCTTTCACTGCTTTTTACGGATAATGCCGCCATGGACATTGCGGAGCAGTACATGGAACAGGAAAGCTCCATGCTGTATGTGGCACTGGTCATGGCAGTTATCGGTCCCCTTGCCGAGGAGCTGGCCTTCAGAGGTATTATATATGCGGGCTTAAGAAAGTCCGGAAGGCTTTTATCCGCCATAGTGCTGCAGGCTCTGCTTTTCGGTCTCATGCATCTTAATATCAATCAGATGAGCTACGCTATAGTTCTGGGGATCGCCTTTGGTATGCTGGATGAGGTCACGAACAGCCTGTGGCCCGGGATAATAGGGCATTTCATGATCAATTTCGGGAGTGTGGTGGCCGTATTTCTTCTGGACCGCTTCTTTCCGGATGCGTTTAATGACATTTCCTACTCGAAAACGGAGATACTTTACTCATTCGCTTTCTATGCGGTGCTTGCCGTACTTTTCACCTCCCTTGCCGTCCTTTTACTGAAGCTTATAGCGAAGAATGAACCGGGAGGGCAGTTCAGGCTGCACAGGATATTCCATTCAAAGGATCTGAAGGTCATCACCGGGGATGGGAATACCGCAATAGTAAAAAGACCGCCTGTCTGGACCGTACCGGTAATTATCGGTGTGGTGATAGCGGTGGTTGAAATGGGTCTTGCCTTTATTATTACATTGTAAAAGCCGGTGTCTTTGAACAGTAAGCGGCAGATTTATCTGGCGTTTACTGTAAGAACCGGCTTTTTCCGTGTCGATATCAAGGAATCGCTGATCCCTTATGCCCGAATATCGATGTTTGCTCCCAGCGACGGATTGACGGACTGCTCCATCATGCTGACGGTAGCCGCACCAATGCTCTCCTGAACGTTGAGAGCGTTGGAAAGAAGAGCGGTTCCCACATCCTGCAGGGTTTCATTTCTGGCCATATACATGGACAGACTGGGTATATCGGGCATTGCTAATGATGACACATCCATATGTCCACCCCCTTCTTAATAAATGTTTCGCTTTCAGGGCTTTTCCAGTTTATACAGCGAAAAGGAATAGCGGTCAAAAGCGAAGTCGCCTGTATACACCGGATTATACCCGTATTTTCCGGCGTTTTCAAGAGCTTTACTGTTTTCTCCGCTGACAAAAAGCCATAGATTTCCTTTTGTCGTGCCGGCATTTTTCCAATTTGTCCTTTTGAGGCCGGGGTAATAATAGCCGAAACAGATCTGAAGTCCGGGATTTTCCCCGCTGATTATGCAGGCATCGCCCTCTCCCAGATTTTCATCAAAGAATTCCTTCATATAAGTGACATCAGGGTCGTATTCCTCCCGGAAGGTCTGTAGATAAGAGGTGACCAGGGTAGCTGCGATGAGAGCCGCAAGTACCCCCGACATATATCTGTTATCATTGAAGGCTATGATGGTAAGATCAAAAAGCATGGCAGCTCCGAGCCAGAAGACCGCCAGTGACGGTACCAGGTATCTTGCGGTAAAGAGGCTTTTTCCCGCCATAAACGACACTCCGTAACCGAAAAGGACGGTCAGATACAGAACGGATAGGAGCAGCAGTCCTGTGGAAAAGTACTTTTTCACAGGCTGTATCACTGCAATAAACACCGTGAAGCAAAGACACAGCAGCAGCAGGGCTGACAGGGCGGTCACGTTGGTGACAAAGGGAAAGCGGAGATCGCTAAGAATGGAATTCAGTGTAAGGGGAGCCATGGAGAACCAGGAGCCGGCATTTTTTATCTGATATGCACTGAGCAGAAGTCCCGGCAGATACAAAAGGAAAAAGAGGCAGAGACTCTTAAAATAATCACGTATACTGTCAGTATCTTTTTTGTAAGCTCTTATGATAAGGAGTAGGAACCACATCATGCCGCAGGAAACAAGGGCAAAGTGATGGATATAGCCCGCAAAGACCGAGAAGAGCAGGAATCCTCTGAAGGACGCTCTGTTTTCCAGAATATCGACAAAATAAAGAGCAGCCATTCCGCAGGCAAAGACGCCCCAGCTGTACATTCTTATCTCGACGCCGTAGTGGAGGAAATGGGGCATGCTGAAAAGAAAGAGCTCATAGAGGAAGGCAGAGCGGAAGCCCAGCATTGAGAAAAGCTTTCTTCCGCCGAAAAAAAGCAGCATTACCATGGGAAGGCAGGAGAAAAGTTTTAGTACCACGGGTGAAAAGCCGAAAATAAGGGTCAGAAGCTTTCCGGTCAAATTGTAGAAGGGCGGCAGGGTGTCAGATACGGTGTCACGGATGACATCATTTATATCACCCCTTATTAGGGATGCGGTGAAGGCCTCATCCATCCAGAGATTGTCGTTAAATACAAGGGAAATATAGAGAGTGCTTCCGATAACCGCAGTGATAAGAAGGATCGTTTCGGCACTCAGCCTTTTTCCGTCACTAAAAGGTAGGTTCATAGTGGGATTATACCACAAATATTCCGCTGAATTTTGAGGTTTTATTGCTGTGTGTTATAATACCTTGTCATGAGAAAAATAACCGTTCTTGGAATCAGACTTAAGGATTATTCCGTGCGTGAATCCATGCGCAGGGTAGCCCTTTATCTAAATAACGGAATCTGCAATACGGTGGATTTTATCACCCATGACGCCCTTCTTCTTGCCTCCGGCGACGAAGGTATCAGGAATGACCTGGAGGATATGGATATGGTCATCTTTACCAGCAGCGATATTCTGGAGGCTGCCAATGTCCACAGCAGGAGCAGGGCGCGGGAGATAGAGAGCAATCTCTTTCTGAAGGCGTTGCTTCGAAAGCTTTCAAAGGAAAAGAGATCCGTTTTTCTCATCTCATCTACCCCGGCAAAGCTTGAATCCCTGGACTCATCACTCCGGAGCTTTTCCGGAGAGCTGAACATTGTATCCTCAGTTGCAAGGGACGATACTGTGGGAGGTGATGATTTCATAGTAAATGAAGTGAATATGAGTATGCCGGATGTGGTTATAATGAATCAGGACAATTTCGAGGCGGAGAGCTTTATCCGTGAAAACAGGATGAAGATCAATGCACAGCTCCTGGTAATACTCAGGGATGTGTCACTAAGGGTGACAAGCGACGGAAACATAAGGAAAGGCGGTATAGGCGACTTTCTGCTGAGAAAGATATTCAGACGGGCAGCAGATAATTATGAAAAAGAGAATAGCTCCTTATAAATAATGCACAAAAAATATCGGTAAAAGTATTCCTTTTTTTGTTGTTTTGTATTATAGTAGGTGTCGGGTGGGTTTTTCGTTTACTATAAGGAGAAGGAATATGATATCAAACCAGATACTTCAGAACACAATTGATGGTCTGAAAGAGATCACAAGAGTAGATATGTGCGTATTCGATACGGAGGGAAAGATTCTTTCCTACACGTTCAAGGCTGATAATGTGGACGCACAGGATATTGCTTCCTTTGCTTCATCACCTGCGGACAGCCAGGAAATACACGGCTATCAGTTCTTCAAGATACAGGATGACGACGGGCAGATGGAGTATGTGTTGGTGATAAACGGAGGCACCGAGGACGCCTACATGGTGGGTAAGATCGCTGCTTTTCAGATACAGAGCCTTCTGGTGGCTTATAAGGAGCGGTTCGACAAGGATAATTTCATTAAGAATCTTATTCTGGACAATCTCCTTCTGGTTGATATATTTAACAGGGCAAAAAAGCTTCATATCAATACAGATGTAAGGAGAAGCGTTTTTCTGGTGGAGGCCGAGGGCGAAACCAATACCACGGTGCTTGAGATGATGAGGGATTATTTTATCTCCGCTACAGCCGATTTTGTGACCGCCGTGGATGAGAAAAACGTGATAGTTGTCCATGAAATGACAGAGGAGGATGCTGCCTCTGAGAACGGGGATCTGGCTGCGGGTATGCTGGAGCATCTGAGCAGGGACGGTGAAGGAAAGGTCAGGATATCCTACGGTACCACCGTGGATGACATCAAGGATGTGAGCCGTTCCTACAAGGAAGCCAAGATGGCCCTGGATGTAGGCAAGATATTCTTTGAGGAGAGAAATGTGGTGGCATATTCCTCCCTCGGCATAGGAAGGCTTATCTATCAGCTCCCCATACCTCTCTGCCGTATGTTCATACAGGAGATATTTGAGGGAAAATCACCCGAGGAATTTGATAATGAGACCCTTGCGACCATAAATAAGTTTTTTGAGAATTCCCTCAATGTGTCGGAAACCAGCCGTCAGCTGTATATCCACAGAAATACTCTGGTTTACAGACTGGACAAGCTGCAGAAGACCACCGGTCTGGATCTCAGGATCTTTGAGGATGCCATAACCTTCAAAATAGCACTTATGGTAGCGAAATATATGAAGTATATGGAAGATACGAATTACTGAAGGAAAATACATGATAATTCTGGAAGACGTAAATAAATCATTTTCTATGGGCTCACCTGCACTTAATAACGTGAGCCTTCACATTGAAAAGGGAGAATTTGTTTTTATCGTGGGCGATTCGGGCTCCGGAAAGTCAACTCTCATAAAGCTTCTTTTAAGGGAGCTTACTCCCACCAGCGGAAAGATAATCGTGAATCACACCGATGTGGTTAAATTAAAGCACGGAAAGATACCGAGATACAGAAGAGGTATAGGTGTGGTATTTCAGGATTTCCGTCTTTTGAAGGACAGGAACGTCTATGAGAACGTTGCCTTTGCACAGAGAGTCATTTCCGTTCCGGGGAGAGAGATAAGAAAGAACGTTCCCGGAGTGCTGTCCCTTGTGGGCCTTGCGGAGAAATACAAAAGTAAGCCGAAGGAGCTTTCCGGAGGAGAGCAGCAGAGGGTGGCTCTTGCCCGGGCCATAATAAACAAGCCGCCGATCCTTCTTGCCGACGAGCCCACGGGAAATCTGGATCCCAAAAATACCTGGGAGATCATGAAGCTCCTGGAGCAGATAAATAAAAACGGTACCACTATCCTTGTTGTCACCCATAACCGCGAGATAGTAAATGAGATGCGTAAAAGGGTCATTACCATGAAAAAGGGAGTGATAGTAAGTGACCAGAAAAAGGGTGGTTATATAGATGAAGATTAGTGCGTGGTTTTATTCCCTGGGTCAGGGAATAAAAAATATATTCAGGAATAAAACATTCTCTCTCGCGACCATCGCGACCATCGCGTCCTGCGTGTTTCTTTTCGGAATGTTTTACTCCATAGTCCTGAACTTTGCAAATATCGTGCGGAAGGCCCAGTCGGGTGTCGCCATTACCGTGTTCTTTGACGAAGGTCTGCCGGATAATGATATAAAGGTTATCGGAGACGAGATCAGTAAAAGGGCGGAGGTGTCAAAGATAGTCTATGTTTCCGCAGAGGAGGCCTGGGAATCCTTCAAGGCCGAGAATCTCGGAGACTATGTTGACAGCTTCGGGGACGACAATCCCCTTGCCGAGGACTCCAATTACGAGATATATATGAATGATATCTCCATGCAGGAAAATCTGGTCACCTACATAGAGTCCCTGCCCGGGGTGCGGCAGGTCAGGAAGTCCGCAGTCGTGGCAACCATGCTCACAAGTGTGAATTCCCTCATAGGCTATGTTTCAATGGGGATAATCCTGATCCTTCTTGCGGTATCCATCTTCCTTATCAGCAATACGGTATCTCTCGGGATAACGGTGAGGCGTGAGGAGATAGCCATTATGAAGCTTATCGGAGCCACCGATTTTGTGGTAAGGGCTCCCTTCGTTATCGAAGGTATGATACTGGGTTTAGTGGGGGCAGCCATCCCCCTTGCTGCTATCTATTTTATTTACAAGCGAGCCATAGAATATCTCGTGGAGAAATTCTCTGCGCTGGATTCGCTGCTGCAGTTCCTGTCCATTTCGGAGATATTTACGACTCTTGTTCCGGCATCCCTGATACTGGGAGCCGGTATCGGTTTTCTCGGGAGCTTTGTGACAGCACGTAAGCATCTCAGAGTGTAAGGATATGAAAGAAAAGCCGGGATTTTGGGGCGGTCTTATCACGGGACTGCTCATAGCTCTAATCGTTCTCATATTTATCCTCTTCGGAGAGTCTGTTCATAACGCAATTCTGGGACGGGGCTTTTCACTTCCGGGAAGGAGTGAGGTCCTTACCTCCGAGGCGAGGGAAAAGATCGATCTTATCAACGACTACATCAATTTCTATTATCTCGATTATATGGATGACGACAGCTCGGGAGAAACCCCGGAGGAGCGTGCCGAGGGTATGTACCGGGGACTGGTGGAATCTCTTAATGACCAGTATTCCGAGTATTATACTGCCAAGGAGTATTCCCGTCTGCATGAATCAAACCAGGGCTCCTTTGAGGGCATAGGCGTAATGATATCCCCGAATGACGACGGTTTTTTCGAGGTGTCGGGATTTACCTCGGAGGAATCAGCCGCAAAAAAGGCGGGTGTGGAGATAGGAGATATCTTTTACAAGGTTGACGGTGCCGATGTGATCGGCATTGATATCTCGGAGCTGGTAGACAAGGTCAGGGGAAAGGAAGGAACAAGTGTCGACCTCGTGATGCTACGGGGAAAGGACATGGACGAGGTGGAGTTTACGGTGAAGCGTATGAAGGTGGAGTCCGTAACCGTGTCCCATAATATGCTGGAAAAGAATACAGGCTATATCATAATTGGATCCTTTGACGATATAACAGTGAAGCAGTTTGAGGATGCCCTTTCGGATCTTAAGTCAAAGGGAATGAAGAAGCTTATCCTGGATCTCAGAGGCAACGGAGGCGGAATGGTGAACGCTGCGGTAGATATCGCGGATGACCTTATTTCCACCGGAGTCGTGACATATACGATGGACAGGCAGGGGAAGCGCATAGATTATGAGGCTGTTACCCCCGAAGAGCTGGGAATGCCGCTGGTAATACTTGTGGATTCCCACAGTGCCAGTGCGTCGGAGCTTCTCACCGGAGCACTGAAGGATCACGGTATCGGCAAGGTGGTGGGTACAACCACCTACGGAAAAGGTATAGTGCAGAATATCTATCCTCTTTCCGACGGCTCCGCCGTAAAGCTTACCAATGCGAGATATTATACCCCTAAGGGCCTGAATATCCAGGGAACCGGAATAGAGCCCGATGTTGTGGTTGAGCTGGATGTCGATGCCTACAAAAAGGACGGAAAGGACAATCAGCTGGATAAGGCCCTGGAGCTCATCAATCAGTAACGCTTTGTAACTATTCAGGATCCGAAGGGTTCTGAACAGATATTTCGGATTTAATACGTGTACAATTTACACATATTATTGTCATAATTCTGAAATTTTATGGTAATATTTACGAAATATTCCTTGAACATTGCATAGTGTTGTAGTACAATTATCTTGTTTATTTATACACGAAAGGGAGCGGATGGCTCCCGGATATTCAAGGAGGTAATTGTAAATGGCAGTAAATCGTTTTGTCCTTAATGGTATTTCCTATCATGGCCACGGTGCTATCCAGGAGATTCCCGGTCTCATTACATCCAGAGGGTATAAGAAGGCATTCGTTGCATCAGATCCCGACCTCGTTAAATTCGGTGTAACAAAGAAGGTTACCGATCTTCTGGAGAAGAACGGCATAGAGTTCGAGCTTTATTCGGATATCAAGCCCAATCCCACTATCGAAAACGTTCAGCACGGTGTTGAAGCCTATAAGAAATCGGGAGCTGACTGCATGATCACCATCGGCGGCGGTTCTTCGATGGATACAGGTAAGGGCATAGGTATCATTGTAAATAATCCGGAATTTGCGGATGTCCGTTCCCTTGAGGGAGTTGCACCCACAAAGAAGCGCACCGTCTTCACAATTGCGGTTCCCACCACAGGCGGAACCGGAGCAGAGTCCACCATAAACTACGTTATCACCGACGTTGAGAAAAAGAGAAAGTTCGTTTGCGTAGACCCTAACGATATCCCCGATATCGCTGTTGTTGATCCCGATATGATGTCCTCAATGCCCAAGGGACTTACCGCATCGACAGGTATGGACGCCCTGACACATGCCATTGAAGGATACACCACCGGCGCTGCTTGGGAGCTTGCTGATGTACTGAATCTCGAATCCATCCAGCTCATAGCAAAGAATCTCCGTAAGGCCGTTGAAAATGATCCCGACGGACGTGAGGGAATGGCTCTTGCACAGTATGTTACAGCGATGGCTTATTCAAACGTAGGTCTCGGAATTGCACACTCTATGGCGCATACCCTGGGCGCAGTTTACGACACACCTCATGGCGTTGCCTGTGCAATGATGCTTCCCATCGTTATGGAATTCAACCAGGAATACACCGGAACAAAGTTTAAGAATATAGCCGAGGCATTTGGCGTTGATACCAGCGGAATGGACGAGAAGGCTTACAGACAGGCTGCCATTGATGCAGTACGCCAGCTTTCCGTTGATGTCGGAATCCCCACAAAGCTTGAGAAGCTTAAGGAAGAGGATCTTCCTTTCCTTTGCGAATCCGCAGCGGCAGATGCCTGCGCACCGGGCAATCCCCGCAAGGCAGAGCTCGCCGACTTCGAAGCTATGTTCAGGAAACTGATGTGAGAAACGAACACTTGCGAAGCAAGTGTTCGTTTCTCAACGAGAAAAAATATCGAAGATGTTTTTGCGAGTATGCTGAAATATGGCACGTTTCTGAAAGAAACGTGTCTCGCGAAGCGAGATTGAGTTCGAGCCACAAGCTCGAACTCAACCCAGCGAGCAACACGACCAAATACTAGTATATTGTTGGTCGTTATAAAATATCGAAGATGTTTTTGCGAGTATGCTAAAATATGGCACGTTTCTGAAAGAAACGTGTCTCGCGAAGCGAGATTGAGTTCGAGCCTCAAGCTCGGACTCAACCCAATGGGCAATACCTACCGCGCCCCCTTAACCGGGGGGCGCTTTTATATTGTATTTAAAATGATACAATTTGGGTGTTTAGAAATCCGTACATGATCCGATATAGAAAGTGTAATTCAAAATTGATGAAATCAAAATTGAATGGATTCCCGTTATAACTTAATTACTTACATGGAGGTTTATTATGGTAGTACAGCACAACAT
Organism: Lachnospiraceae bacterium; assembly: GCA_017453865.1. Classification (GTDB taxonomy): domain Bacteria; phylum Bacillota; class Clostridia; order Lachnospirales; family Lachnospiraceae; genus NK4A144. Next base: position 8,968 of record JAFTEC010000151.1, on the reverse strand, counting down.
CACATCAATGAATTCAAACAGAATGCTCGGCATCACATCCGATGCTCAGGCAAAGTCAACTGAGAAGCTTTCATCCGGTTACAAGATCAACCGTGCAGCGGATGATGCAGCAGGCCTTTCCATCAGTGAGAAGATGAGAAAGCAGATCAGAGGTCTTACACAGGCTTCCACAAACGCAGAAGACGGAATAAGCGCAGTACAGACAGCAGAAGGTGCACTTACAGAAGTACACGATATGCTTCAGAGAATGAACGAGCTGGCAGTTAAGGCTGCAAACGGAACGATGTCATCTTCCGATAAGGCAGACGTTCATAACGAGATAAAGCAGCTTTCAACAGAGATCGACCGTGTAGCGACCACTACCAAGTTTAATGAGACCTATCTCTTAAGCGGAAGCGCATCGGGAAAATCCGAGGATGCAAACTGGAGAGGAAGCCTTTCCTTCGCACTTCAGGTAGGTGCCGACAACAAGGCAAATAACAGGATCACCGTTAATATCTATTCCATCTCCGCATCATCACTCGGTGTGGGTGTTAACGACAACCTGAAGGCCGCAGACATTGTGGAGAAATATCACTACGGTGTAAATGACAACGGCTCGATCGTAAAGATCGACGGAAGGGCATCTACGGATGATTCCACACCTACTACAAAGCATTGGACAAATAACGGTACCGAGTTTATAAAAGCCGGCTCCATCCTTCCGATAGGTGCGATAAGCAACAACAACAACGACTGGACCAATGCAAATATTCAATATGATGCCTCCAGTTCCGTAACACTGACAGACGGATCACAGGGTCCGAAGGGCGGCGGATATATCAGCACAAAGACCACATCAACAGCAAGAGCTGCTATCGACAATATCTCAGCGGCTATCAAGCTTGTATCCGCAAGAAGATCTGCACTCGGTGCTGTCCAGAACAGACTTGAGCACACCATCAAGAACCTGGACAACGTAGTTGAGAATACCACAGCAGCAGAGAGCACGATCCGTGATACCGATATGGCAGCCGAGATGGTTACTTACTCGAAGAACAATATTCTTCAGCAGGCCGGCCAGTCAATGCTCGCACAGGCGAACCAGAGCAACCAGGGTGTGCTTTCACTCCTCCAGTAATAGGAATACATTCAATTCATACTTATACACCGAACCCGTCTCTTTCACGAGGCGGGTTCAATCTTTTATGAGAAAATTTTAGCTGATTTGCTAAGCAGACAAAATCCTTTTATAATAAAGAAGCAGACACCACGCGGGGTGTCTGCCGAATTTTCCCTAAGTTTATGATCAGACGATATAGGGCTCCAGAATCTTTAATATCTCATCGACACTGTCCTCTGCGTGTATATTGAGGTCGATGGGTTTGGAAAGATCAAGGCTGAAAATGCCCATGATGGACTTTGCATCAATAACATATCTGCCTGATACAAGATCAAAGTCATAATCGAATTTTGTGATCTCATTAACAAATGATTTTACTTTATCGATAGAGTTCAGGGAAATTTTAACTGTTTTCATTATTTTACCTCCTGAATATAATGCGTTCTCAGGAAATAATATAAGCCTTTGCATAGTATAAAGTCAACTGTCAATGAGGAAATTCGTCGCAATACACAATCTTGGATGTAAGGTAAACGCCTATGAAACGGAGGGGATGGCGGAGAAGCTTATAAGGGCCGGTTTCTCTGTTGTTTCCTTTGATGAAAGGGCGGATTTTTATGTGGTAAATACCTGCTCTGTTACAAATATCGCCGACAGAAAATCAAGACAGATGCTGCACCGGGCAAGGAAGCTTAATCCCGATGCGGTCATAATCGCTGTCGGATGCTATGTCGATACCCACGGCAGGGAAGGGGTCTGTCAGGACGGTGTGGATATAGCACTTCCGAATACGGAAAAGGAAAATATCGTTGAGGTGATAAAGGCCTGGGAGGAGAGTCACGGGGCAGAGGAGGAGGAAACAGAGGAACCCGAAATCAGCGCATCCTACGGAGAGATCATCAGAAGCAGCGGGGAGGAGCGTCATATTTCGGGTGAGGGCATATATACGAGGAAATTTCTGAAGGTACAGGACGGCTGTAATATGTTCTGTTCATATTGTATAATTCCTTATGCCAGAGGCAGGATCAGGAGTAAAGGTATATCTGAGGTCTTATCCGAGATCGCGTCCCTTACGGAAAAGGGCTACAGGGAATTTGTGCTTACCGGGATACACCTTTCATCCTACGGTCTTGAACGGCCGGAGGATAAGGAGGATCTTTTGAAGCTTATAATGGAAGCGGACAGGCTTCCGGGAGTAAGGAGGCTGAGACTCGGATCCCTGGAGCCACGGATCATCACAGAGGAATTTGCCCGGGGGCTGAAGGGGGCGAAAAGTATCTGTCCGCACTTCCATCTCTCTCTTCAGAGCGGGTCGGACACGGTACTGAAGCGAATGAACAGGCATTATACCGCGGCAGAATACCTGCAAAGTGTGGAGATCCTAAGGTCATATTTTGACGATCCGGCCCTGACAACGGACGTGATCACCGGCTTTCCCGGCGAAACGGAGGAGGAATTTAAGGAAACATATGATTTCATTAAAAGGACCGGCTTTTATGAAACCCACATCTTTCCTTATTCCAGGAGAAAGGGAACGGCTGCGGACAGGATGGACGGGCAGCTTGTAAACTCCGTAAAGCATGAGAGGCTTGCCACTCTGCAGGCTTTGGACTCGGAAAACAGAAAAAAATATGAAGACAGGCATATCGGAAAGTGCGCAGAGGTATTGTTTGAGGATGGAAATGAGGGCTATACAAGAGAGTATATCCGTGTGAAATGCCCGAATGGAAAGATAAAATGCGGTGAAATACATACAGGAACAATAACCGGGCGGAATCCCGCCGAAGGAGTAATGGAGTTGGAGATTAATGAAATACGTAAAATACACGATAAAAACGCTTAAGAATGCGGAAGACATAATAGCTGCGCTTCTCACGGACCTTGATGTGGAGGGTGTGGAGCTAGAGGATGCCTCTCTTCCGGACGATATCAGGAAGAACGGAACCTTTTATGATGTGCTGCCGGAAAACAATATCGAGGGTGACGATGCCTTTGTGTCCTTCTATATCGAGGGATCAAAGAACAGGGATGAGATATTGAAGGCAGTGAGTGCTCTTTTATCCGATCTTCGGGAGAATACGGATATCGGGGACGGAGGGATAAGCGTATCGGAAACAGAGGATAAGGACTGGCTCAATAACTGGAAGGAATTCTTTAAGAGCTTTACCATTGATTTCGAGGACGGAAAGAGTGCGCTTTTCATTCCATCCTGGGAAGAAAAGAAGGCAGGAGAGAAGCATGACTATGTGATAAATATCGATCCCGGCACAGCCTTCGGAACCGGTGCACATGAGAGTACCAGGCTATGCATCAGAGCTCTGGAAAAGCATGTTAAGGAGGGATACCGCTTCCTGGATGTGGGAGCGGGCAGCGGGATCTTATCGCTCCTATCTTTTAAGTTCGGTGCAGCTTCCGGACTTGGCACCGATATCGATGACGGAGCAGTTCCCGCGGTAAAGGATAATTTTGAAAAGAACGGTTTAAGCGATGCTTCTTATCATCTGATGATCGGTAATCTCTTAAATGACCAGAATGTCAGGGATCATGCGGGCTTTGGCTATGACCTGATTGTTGCGAATATCCTGCCGGATGTTCTTATCCCGCTTACGGATATCGTTCCGGAAATGCTGAAAAAGGGCGGGATCTACATTGTAAGCGGCATTATCGACTTCAAGGCTGAGGAAATGAGGAAAAATCTGGAATTTAACGACTTTGAGATCATTGAAGAAAATCATGACGGGGAGTGGGTCAGCTATGTATCGGTTCTTCGTTGATCCATCGGACATAAAGGGTCAGGATATCTATATCGGCGGCAGGGATTATAACCACATTAAAAATGTTCTCCGGATGAAGAGGGGCGAGGTTGTAAGCATATCGGACGGCGTTTCCGGTAACGAGTACCGCTGCCACATAGAGGATATAGGTGAGGAAAGGGTACATTTACGGCTTGACTTCATTAAGGAAGCGGACATAGAGCTGCCTGTGAAGGTCACTCTTTTCCAGGGAATACCGAAGTCCGACAAAATGGATATGATCATTGAAAAGTGTACCGAGCTCGGAGTATCGGAAATAGTTCCGGTAAGAACCGAACGTTCGGTTGTAAGGCTGGATGAAAGGAAGGCGGAAAAAAGAAGGGAGCACTGGCAGGGAAAGGCCGAGGCAGCCGCCAAGCAGAGTAAGAGAGCCGTTATCCCGGAGATCCGCCCCATTGCCGGTATGGAAGAAGCGCTGGAGCATGCGGGAGACTTTGACTTTAAGCTGATCCCCTATGAGCTTTCGGAGGGCTTTCAGAAAACCCGTGATATAATGTCGGGAATAAAGCCTGGTGATAGAATTGCGGTATTTATCGGTCCGGAGGGCGGTTTTTCCGAGGAGGAGATCAAAAATGCGGAAGAGAAGGGCTTCATACCCATAACTCTCGGCAGGAGGATACTTCGGACGGAGACTGCGGCGCCGGTGCTTTTGTCCTGGCTTATATATTTTTTCGAGGGATAAGGAGAAAATGGAAATATATCTTGATAACGCGGCCACCACAAAGGTGGAGAGCGCGGTTAGCGAGCTGATGGTAAGGATCTTCACCGAGGATTACGGAAATCCGTCAAGTTTACATAAAATCGGATACAGGGCGGAGCAGTATATAAGCGAAGCCCTGAATGTGTTTTCGGGAAGGCTTAAATGGAAGAGAAAGAATGTGGTATTTACGTCCGGAGGGACGGAGAGCAATAATACGGCGCTTATCGGTGCCGCCCTTTTCAGGGAGAGCAGGGGAAAGCACATCATAACCACCCCGATAGAGCATCCTTCCGTTTCGGAGCCTCTTAAGTTTCTGGAAAGCAGGGGCTGGGAAATTGAAAAGACCGCTGTTAATGAAGAGGGTATTATCGATCCGGAGGAATTAAAGTCCAGGATACGTCCCGATACGGTGCTGGTATCGGTTATGCATGTAAATAACGAGACCGGCAGCATACAGCCGGTGGAGGAGGCGGGAAAGCTTATCAAGGAAGCCAATCCGGAATGTCTTTTCCATGTGGATGATACCCAGGGCTTCGGGAAGCTCCCGCTGGATGCGGCAAAGGGGCAGATAGACCTTTTGACCGCAAGCTCCCATAAGCTCCATGGTCCAAAGGGCGTGGGACTCCTGTATTTATCGGATATAGCAACCCATATTAAGCCGCTGATGTACGGCGGAGGACAGCAGAACGGTCTCCGTTCCGGAACCATCAATGTTCCGGGAATCGCGGGCTTTGCAAAGGCAGCGGAGCTTATACTTGAAGGGCGGGAAGCAAGCTTTGAGCGGATAAGAAGATTAAGAAAGGACTTCGTATCGGAGGTCGTAAAGATAGCCGATGTAAAGGTCAACGGAGGGAGGAGTGTTTCGCCGTATATCGTTTCCCTTACGGTCAGGGGAGTACGTTCTGAGGTGCTCCTCCACGCCCTCGAGGACAGGGGGATATACGTTTCCGCAGGATCGGCCTGCTCAAGCCACAAAAAACACGTCTCACCCACCTTAAAGGCAATGGGTCTAAGTGACGGGGAGGCGGAGGAGACCATCAGGCTTTCATTCAGTCGTCATACTACAGAGGAAGAGGCAGCTGAGGCTCTGGCAGCCTTGAATGAACTGATACCATCCTTAAGGAGGTTTAAGAGAAGATAATGGGAGACAGCAGATTTCAGGCTTTTTTATTAAAATACGCAGAGATCGGGGTAAAGGGAAAGAACCGCCATATCTTTGAGGAAGCGCTGGAAAAGCAGGTGAAGATCCACCTTCACCGGACAGGTGCGGATTTTGAGGTATCCCGTATAAACGGGCGGATCTACTGTGAAGCCCGGGGTAACTTTGATTATGATACCGTGATAGCAGAGCTTGGGAAAATATTCGGTGTCGTGGGTATCTGCCCCGTTACCATCGTGCAGGATAAGAGCATAGAGGGGATAAAGGAAGCCGCCGTAAGGTTTATACGGGAAAACTATGATGACAAGGGCTTTACCTTCAAGGTGGATACCAGAAGGGCAGACAAGAGTTATCCCCTGACCTCAATGGAGGTTGATGCGGACGTGGGAGAAGCGCTTCTCGACGCATACCCTGAAATGAAGGTGGATGTGCATAAGCCCTCGGTCTGGCTGCATATTGAGCTCCGGGAAAAGGTATTTATGTACTCGAAGATAATAAAGGGAGCCGGAGGACTGCCCCTCGGCACCAACGGAAGGGCGCTGCTCCTTTTATCGGGAGGCTTTGATTCGCCCGTTGCAGGCTATATGGTCTCAAGAAGAGGGGTCTATCTGGATGCGGTGTACTTCAATGCACCGCCCTACACCTCGGAGCGGGCAAAGCAGAAGGTTATCGACCTCGCAAAGGTACTGTCGGGATTTACGGGACCCATTAACCTTCATATCATCAACTTTACGGATATCCAGATGGCTATTTACGAGAAGTGTCCGCATGATGAGCTTACGATCATAATGCGCCGTTATATGATGAAGATAGCGGAGCATATCGCCAGAGAGACAAAGGACTGCTTTGGCCTTGTCACGGGGGAGTCCATAGGACAGGTGGCGAGCCAGACCCTGAAAAGCCTTTTTACCACCGATGAAGCGGCGGACTTTCCGGTATACCGTCCTCTTATAGGCTTTGATAAGCAGGAGATAATCGATAAGGCAGAGGAGATCGGAACAGCGGATATTTCCATCCTTCCTTATGAGGACTGCTGCACGATCTTCGTTGCAAAGCACCCGGTCACAAAGCCGAACCTGAATATCATAAAGAATTCGGAGTCCAGGCTTTCAGAGGTGATAGAGGAGCTTATGGAAAAGACCCTTGAAAGCGATGAAGTGATCACGGTAAGCTCCGATCATCAGACGAGGTAAGCTCCTTTTATAAGCCTCTTTATGCTGTTTCCAGCTGTTTTTTCAGAACGGTTGCCACTGCCAGATCTCCAAGCACATTAACACAGGTAGCACCCATGTCCGCCAGAGTATTGACTGAAATATAGACTCCCAGTATCTGCTGGACAGGGATACCGGCGATGGGGGCCAGGGCTGCAAAGGCTGCGATGGCGCCTCCGGGAACGCCGGGTGTTCCTATGCTCAGGAAGACATTGCAGGCAAGGATCGTTACCATCGTCCCCACCGACAGCTCTATTCCAAGTGCCGAGGCAAAGAAGGTTATCATAAAGGACATAACTATGGATACGGCATCCATATTTATCGTAGCACCGAGAGGCAGCACGAGAGAAGCTATTTCCTCCGGCACCTCCAGATTCTCGGTGGCACATTTCATTGAAAGGGGAAGGGTGGCATTGGACGAACAGGTGCTGAAAGCATTGATAGACGCCGGAGCCACGTTCTTAAAGAAGGAGAGCGGGCTGTACTTTCCGAACACCTTGACTATCCCGCCGTATATGATCACTGCATACAGGAAGTATGTAATATAAAGGGCAATCATAACCTGGGCAAGCTGTATCACGGTCTCTCTGCCGTTGGTGTGCATCACGGTAGCTATGCAGCAGAATACGCCGATCGGGGTAAAGAGCATTACCTTGCCAACAACGAATATGGAGATCTCGTCAACCGCCCGGCAGAGGTCCACGAAGGCCTGCGCTTTTTCCTTTAACGCAAGGCAGGAGAGCCCGATTATCACCGCGAAAGCAAGGATCTGCAGCATATTTCCCTCAGTAAAGGAGGTAAAGGGGTTTCCGGGGATGATGTTTTCTACGGTATCAACGAGTCCGGTAAAGGTGGCTGCTTCCACCTCTGTATCCGTGGGAGTGATCACGGCACCCTGTCCGAGATGAAGTATGCGGGGGAGGACCAGTCCGAGAGCGGAAGCTATCGCCGTGGTCGCGGTGAACCAGACAAGGGAGTAGAGACCCGTCTTTCCGGTTTTCGCAATGCTGCCCATGCCGATTATCCCTATTATGATACTGCAGAATACCAGCGGATAGATCATCATCCTTAAGGCCGACATATAAATGGTGGCGACCACGGTAAGCGGCATATACAGCCATTCAGGCATTACAAGCCCGACGATTATCCCAAGTAAGAGACCAAGTGCTATCCATAGAGTAATTTTGTTATTCTTTCCCATAATTCCCTGTCCCGATCACTTCTATCATATTATCTGCATTTTTCCGGTACGTTGGAGTTTTCCTGTGGAATTATGGCATAAAAGGTCTGATACGTCCAATATATGATTTTTATAGCGGGTTATAGATATTTCCTATAGAGCCTTTGGTAATGATGGATTCAACCTGCTCTATGGATATTCAGAGCGTCTCGGGTGTAACAAATGCGCTTTTCGGTGGAGAGGGCTTTTTTAATACCGTGATTTCGGGTCCCGGAAAGGTTATACTTCAGACTATGCCGGAAATGGCTTTTGCAGCGCGAATCGCCGGAATGCTTCAGCTAAACAGGAAATAAAATCCTTTTGAACAAAGTGACAGAACCCGCCGGTCATAAAAGGTCGGCAGGTCCTGATAAAAACCGCCCCCTAAAAAAGGAGGCGGCCGCAGGTCATAAGGGATCCTCCCGCTTCGCGGGGTCTCCGCTTCGCTCCGGTCGGTGCTATACGCACGTCCCCCGGACGTGCAGCACCCCTCCTTATGACAAGTACTGGGCTAGAGGGATTCGAACCTTCGAAATGACGGAGTAAGAGTCCTTATAACAATATGCCCGAACCTCAGTATTTATCAAGCTTTTCAAATTGATGCTACACTAAAAGTGGACACGGAATGGTAGAAAAAAACTCTCAATGTAATAGAATGAGAGTGTATGATCTACCAGGAAGGAGTCCGCTTTAATTATGGGTAAACATCTAAATCCATTAGAGAAAGAGTTTCTGGTCAAGAAGTACAAAGGGAACCCTACTGT
>JAFTEC010000150.1 GCA_017453865.1 Lachnospiraceae bacterium | reverse complement strand
GCATATCTCAGCACCTGCCGCGTACCTCTTCAGGTGTTACCGGTCACGGTAACCTTCAGGTCAGATTACGCGGCCGGGAAAGCCCGATAATATCAGAGTTTTCCCGAGCAGCTCACCCCCATTTGAATTCTTCCGCCTCAACTTGCCGGAGATTGTTAAAAATTTAACATTCTCAGACAACGTTTATTATATCATACATAGCGGATAATAACAAGATACTTGAAGCGTTTTCACTTTTCACTTTTCACTTTTTTTCCTGTTATACTGATGACTACCTCAAACGAGATCCTTTCCCCGGGCCTGAGCACCCGGATCCTCTGATTCTCGATCGCCCGACTCACAAGATCGTAGTAGCCGTTTGTCATTTCCATGGCTACGTTATAATCCCCTCCGAAGCCTCCGTGATTTATCCAGACACCGAACCAGGGGAGCTTCAGAGGATCATAGGAAAACTCCACCCTTACGCTTTGGGAAGGATAACTGATCGCAAGACGTCCTTCCGTTACACTCTGAGGCGCATAATACTTCATATAATACGGCTGAGGAGGTCCTTCATACATACCCTCCGGTTCGCCGTATCCATAAAGTCTCGTAAAATCGAATTCCTCCGAAGGGTACTCAAACCTGCGTCCCTCTTCTCCGAGAGGCGTATCCTTTAACACATTTACGAAGGCCCTTACCCCCTTCGGATCTTCAAACCTCATATCCGCCTCCAGCCTCATGAGCCCGTGCAGGGTCCATATACATGGAAGCTCCATATTCCCGGGATTACTGATATCATATTCGAGGCGAAGGGAACTGTCCCGAAGAAACAGCCTTTTTTCGTAATTATAATGAAACCTCCGGCTCTGAAGGCTGAGGAAAAGAGAGTCGCCAGTCTGCTTAATGACCTCCATTTCGCGGCTCCAGATCTCTCCGTGATCCGGATAATACAGTATCCTTCCCTCGTAGGAAAAGGTTTCGGTGTCGATGTTGGGAAAGCAATCGTCTATTCCCGACATATCATAATCGCCGAAGGACCCGTCAGCCTCCGGCTTTCTGTAGGTCTTACCGGGCCCGGGCCGGGCCGCCGCCTCAAATTTGCAGGGTAAATAGAATAAGGAGCTTATCTTGCCCCCCGCCTCGGGAAGCACCACTATCCTGAGCTTATCATTTTCAAGAACTATTTCCTTCATGTCTTCTGCCTGTGCATATTGATCAGGCCGCCGGATGAGCAAAGTGCCATGATGAATTCTGCCCTGCACTTCCGGCGGCCCGTGGAATGATCGCCTGTTTATGAGTTTCAAGCCTTCTCAAACGCCATTTTAAGATATATGGCCGCATTCTGATGATTTCTGTCAAGGCTTAAGGCCTTTTTAAGATCCTCCGCGGCCTCCGCCCTCTGTCCCAGGCCCAGCTTTCCAAGGCCCATCAGATAATAACAGTGGATCCTGTTCTTTTCCGTCATATCGGCATCAAAAACCGACATATCCGGCATAGATACCGCAAAATAATCCATCTTAAAGGTATCCCTTAAATGCTTCTCCCCATAGTCGATCAGCTTGTAGAAGCGTGCATTTGCTTCCTTCCTGTTTCCCTGCTTTTCCTTCGCAAGCCCCTGGTAGAGGATCATGTCAGCGGGCTGGTCATAGTAGTACATCATCCCGGCAGGCTCCATTGCCCCCAAAGTGGCCTTTTCAAAGCACTCCGCAGCCTCTTTTTCCTCTCCCAGCTTTTCATATGCAAGCCCCAACGTATAATACAGGTGGTTGTCCCTTGTTCCTTCAAGCCGTCCTTCGCCCAGATTTTCGGGATACGACATAGCCTCAAGCAGAAGCTCCTTTGCCCTTTGAGGATCGTTTCCGGACAGAGCCTCCTTTGCCATCTGAAGAAGAGCAGTCTTAAACTGGGTAGTGATCTTCCCTTCCGCTCCCTCCCAGGTCCGGAAATCATGGGATATGACGGCGTCATAAGCCTGTTCGTGCTTACCCATGAGATTCAGAAGGGTAACATATTCGGTATAGAGGTCATCCCGCCTGTATATGAGCTCCTTATGCTTCTCGAACAGCCCGTACCTTTCCTCGAAGGAAACCTGCAGTTTCTGGTACAGCTGATCCAGCTCCAGAAATACCCTGGCATCGGAGGTATCCAGTGAAAATGCCTTTTCCAGCATTTTCCTGGCCTTTTCGGGCTGGCCCTTCTTATTATATAAGGCTATGGAAAGATTACGGTAAAGGGTGGGGAAATCCCGGTCGGACGCCGCGGCTTTTTCCCATAGCGCTATGGCTCTGTCATACTGCAGCCTGTCATAATACAGGCAGCCAAGATAATAGCAGGCCCTGTAATCATCCTGATCCATGCGCACAGCCTCTTTAAGAACAGCGATATCCTCAAGCTTGTTCGGGAAGCAGTACAGCGGTGAGCTCTGGGCGCCGGCCCTGAAGGAAGCTGCCGCCTCATCCCTTCGCCCGCATTTTTCAAGATAATACCCTTTATAATAATGGATCATCGGCTTGTCTCCCGGGTACTGCTCAAGGACCAGAACAGCCTCCTCGAAAAAGCCTGCTTCCGCAAAATCCCTTGCGGTCTGCAGAAAGGTTTCATGAAAATCCCTGGAAAGCAGGTGGATCTCCTTAATAAGCTCTTCCTTTTCCTTCGAGATAAAAGCCCTTACAAACATGGAAACATAGTCAAAGGAGTCAAGCTTAAGGTTCTGCGAAAGCCATTCCATGGCTTCTGTATCCCTTCCAAGCCTGCTGAGCAGCAAAGCCTTCAGTCCCCTCGCCTTAATATTGTGACTGTTTTTTACAAGGCCCTTTTCCACAAGCTCCAGAGCCTGCTCATAATCCCGCTTTGCCGCCGCGATGGCCGCCAGATAATAATAGGACATCTCCTGCTGTTCATTCGTCCAGGCCGCTTTATAGAAGGCATCAAAAGCCTCATCATACCTCTCCTGATAAAAGAGAGACAGCCCCAGATTATAGAAAGGCTCACCCTCATAGGGATTCATGAACATGCCGTCACCGGTAAGTCGTTTTATCGCTGTTCTGAAATATCCCTCCGACTCCTCAAAGCACCCTCTGCGCAGAAGAAGGAGTCCGTAGGCGTTGTTGATACGGATATCCTGAGGATCCCTCTTAAGCCCCTCCAGATAATACGGATCAGGAAGCCAGGTGGCATGGCGGTACTGCTCGATATGCAGAGCCGTCAGATACAGCTCCTCGTTTGTCAGCATCTCCTCCGGAGGAAGGGGAGCCCTGGCCGGCTCTGCAAGGACAGGTATACCCTGATCCACGGCCCGGTAGGATACCAGCTCCTTACCTCCTGCAATTACCGATACCTTTACCTTATAGTAATCCGGTATATCCAGAGCAAGCTCCTTTTCATATATGTCTACCGGGGACAATCCGGTCTCTTCCCTGTAGATCTCATTTCCGTCATATGAAACGATCACAGCCGCTTTTTCATACGGCTCGGTGGCGTATGCGCAGATATAAAGCCCCTTCTCCCTCTTCTCGGTATTGAGGGCGGCATGTATGCTCGCGTTCTTTACCTGCCCCACTGCCTTATAGGGCATGAAATACTGTTTAAAGACCTTCTCCTCATAGGGCTTAAGCCAGGAAAAGTCGGGCTGGTTATCACAGTATACTCCTGTCATGAGCTCGATATACGGCCCGTCATCGTCCGTCAGATTACGATCCCAGGCCTTTCCGAAATCACCGCAGCCCCAGGTCCACTGCTTTTTCCCCGGAGAAATATGATGATCCGCCACATGTAAAAGTCCGGCTTTCTTTTCGTGATCATAACCGCCGACAAAATTGTAATCCGATTTTTCAGCCATATAGGAGGTCGGTACCGGAATGTTCTTATAACGGGAAATATCGACTCCCTCGCTGTAATCATGCTTATAGTACTCTCCCGTGGCTATGGGGAAGCGTGAAACGGCCCTTTTTCCGTGATCGTAAACGCTGTGAACGTCCGGCGGAAAGATGGACTGGGTATGGTCGTTTACGGAAACGGCAGGATTCGCCCACCAGAGGAAGGTCTGTGGAAGAGGCGTCCTGTTATAGAGCTGCCCGGTTATCTCGATATAGGCCTTATCCGGATAAAGGGTGAACCGTGTCACCTCCTTCGTGCCGTACATCTGATCCACGTCTCCCACAAGAAGGGACATACTCCCGTCCTTATTGGAAACGATCTTATGGTCCACGGGACAGTAGGTAGTGGGGCGATGATGCTGGGGCCAGTTAAACTCTATGCCGCCGGAGATCCAGGGACCCGTCAGGCCCACCAGCGCAGGCTTTATGACCCGATTATAATACACAAAATCATAGTTATTCGTCTTATCCACTGCCCGCTGAATCCGGCCGCCAAGCTCCGGAAGGACCATAACCTTAAGATATCTGTTTTCAAGCCATACCGCGTTCCATGCCTTATCCTTTTTCTCTCTGCTGATCTCCTGTGTAGAGGGGTAGGGATAGATCCTTCCCGAGCTCCCCTGATATACTCTTTTTTCAAGGAACATCGGATTCCTGTCCGGTGCTCCCACCTCATAGGTAGGGAAAACGACCTGTTCTTCCCATATTCTGACTTCTTCCAAGGCTATGACCTCCTATCTTGCTTTTTATATCATCCTATTTTATACTCGTAAACGGATCGTTCCGCGATCCTACAATCCCCGAAGGAGAGCTCCCTTATGAAATCCAACGAAGAAGGAATCACCCGACAGTCCGAATATTTCCTTTATACTCCCAGCCGGATCGCCAGAGAGCTTCTGTTCTATCCTACGATCATCGGAAAATTCGAGTATGAACCCGGCTACTACATCCAACGCAATCATTTTGACAGCTTTCTGATAATGCTCATCGAAGAAGGCACCTGCGAGGTCCTTCTTTCCGGTAAAAAACACCTGGCAGGCAGAGGGAGCCTCGTCCT
>JAFTEC010000149.1 GCA_017453865.1 Lachnospiraceae bacterium | reverse complement strand
TGTTACCTTTGTAGATGATGAACATATTTATATCGGGGATTATTCAATGATCTCGCCAAGCGTGGTTTTCGCAACGGCAGGTCATCCGATCCTGCCGGTCTTAAGGGAAAATCTCTATGTTTATAATCTTCCGATCCATATAGGACGTAATGTGTGGATAGGGACACACGTAAGTATCATGCCGGGAGTCAGCATAGGAGACAATACAGTGGTGGGTGCCGGGAGCGTAGTAACCAATGATCTGCCTGCAAACGTGGTGGCATTTGGCGTGCCCTGCCGGGTTGTACGTGAGATCGGCGATAAGGACAGAGAGTTCTATTATAAGGACAGAAAGCTTGATGTCTGGGAGTGACATTGACTCCCTTGACAAACGGAGCGGAGAGGGGTAAAATCCTCTTTCATAAAGACAAGGGCGTCTCTTTAGATCATAGAGGCGCCTTTATTTTTTGTTTTGTTGATGGGATTTTAGCAGTGCAAAGAAGCATTGAAGTGCTTTTTTACATTGCTTTTTTTATTCCGGAGTATCAACTGTTTCATAAAAAAGGAGGAAAAACATGATCAATGCAGCGAAGCTTACCGAAGAATACGGATGTCTCGTCTTTAATGACAGGATAATGAGGGAAAGACTGCCGAAGGATATATACAGGGCAGTTAAAAAGACCATCGAGAGGGGCACGCATCTGGAGCTTGATGTGGCAAACTGTGTGGCAGCTGTGATGAAGGAATGGGCGATTGAAAACGGTGCCACCCACTTCACACACTGGTTCCAGCCTATGACGGGCCTTACGGCAGAGAAACACGACAGCTTTATCTCCCCCACGGACGACGGAACGATCATTATGGAGTTTTCGGGGAAGGAGCTCGTTAAGGGAGAGCCGGATGCATCAAGCTTCCCTTCGGGTGGCTTGAGGGCGACCTTTGAGGCAAGGGGCTATACGGCCTGGGATCCTTCCTCTCCTGCTTTCATAAAGGACGGATCACTCTATATTCCCACGGCCTTCTGTTCATACGGCGGGGAAGCGCTGGATAAGAAGACTCCGCTTCTTCGTTCAATGGAGGCACTTTCAAATGAAGCCCTGAAAATATTAAAGCTTCTCGGAATAAATGACGTTAAGAGGGTAAATACCACCATAGGCTCCGAGCAGGAGTACTTCCTTATCGACAAGAGCTACTACAAGATGAGAAAAGACCTTTTATTTACAGGCCGCACGCTTATCGGGGCGCCCGCCACAAAGGGACAGGAAATGGAGGATCATTATTTCGGGGTTATCAAGCCGAAGGTTTCAGCCTATATGCATGACCTGGATGAAGAGCTCTGGAAGCTTGGCATCCCTGTAAAGACCAAGCATAATGAGGTGGCTCCCTCACAGCACGAGCTTGCTCCGGTATTCGAGACCGCAAACGTGGCAGTGGATCATAACCAGCTCACCATGGAGGTTATGAAGAAGGTAGCTGAAAAGCATAATTACGCCTGTCTCCTTCACGAAAAGCCCTTTGAAGGGATAAACGGCTCAGGTAAGCACAATAACTGGTCGGTATGCACGGATACGGGGATAAATCTCCTGGATCCCGGAAAGCACCCCGGAGAGAACCTGCCCTTCCTTATTTTCCTTATAGCAGTTATAGCAGCCGTGGACGAATATGCGCCGATACTAAGGCTTTCCGTGGCATCTGCCGGGAACGACCACAGGCTTGGCGGAAATGAAGCGCCTCCCGCCATCATTTCTATCTTTGTGGGAGATGAGCTTGCAGAGGTGCTTAAGGGAGTTGAGGAAGGTGCCGCGTATCAGGGCCAGGGAAAGGTCCAGATGGGAATGGGAGCACAGGTACTTCCCCATATCACAAAGGACAATACGGACAGGAACAGAACCTCACCCTTTGCCTTTACAGGAAATAAGTTTGAATTCAGGATGCCAGGCTCCTCCGTATCAGTGGCAAATGCAAATATAGTCCTTAATACCGCCGTCGCCGAGGAGCTTTCAAGGATCTATGATGAGCTCTCAAAATTTAATGAGGCTGAGCTTAAGGATAAGATCCCCGAGGTATTAAAGAATATGCTCCTTAAGCATAAGAGGGTGCTCTTCAACGGAAACGGATATACGGAGGAGTGGGTAGAGGAGGCTGAAAAGCGCGGTCTTCCGAATCTTAAATCCCTGCCGGACGCAATGCCCTGCTGGATCTCCGAGGCCTCTGTCGCGCTTTTCACAAAGCATGGGATCTTTACCGAGGAGGAGATACGTTCAAGATATGATATCCTCCTTGAAAACTACTCGAAATCCGTTCATATCGAGGCTCTTACCATGCAGGAAATGGTAAGGAAGGACCTTATGGAGGGCATCATTGCATATGAAAAGGATGTGACAAAGGAAATGCTGCAGAAGAAGGAACTTCTCCCCGATGCGGAGTGCCTTATGGAGAAGAATATCCTTAAGGTACTTGATGAGGCCACCTCGGGAATGAGCAAAATGCTGATAAGGCTCAAGGAGGATACGAAGAAAGCGGAGGAAATGGAGGATGACCTACTTGCCCAGGCGGAGTTTTACAAGGATACCATCCTTTCCGATATGGAGGAACTCCGTAAATATGCGGACAGCGCCGAGGCTATGGTGCCGGATAAGTACCTTTGCTACCCGACCTATGGACAGATGCTGTTCTCGCTGAGGTAATAAAGAGCAGTTCCTTTCAAAAAACATTAAGGATGACAGAAATTATGGAAAACCTGAAAACGGAGCATGATGCCTGTGGCATCGGAGCAGTGATAAATATTAACGGCAGGGCGGATCATCAGGTGCTTGACGATGCTCTTTCAATAGTGGAGAAGCTTGAGCACCGCGCCGGAAAGGACGCCAGCGGAAAGGTGGGGGACGGTGTCGGTATACTTACCCAGATCTGCCACCGCTTCTTTAAGGCTGCCGCGAAAAAAAGCGGCATAAGCCTTAAGGAAAAGGGGGACTACGGCATAGGGATGTTCTTCCTGCCTAATAACCCTATGAAGCGGATGTTTGCGAAGAGGCTCTTAGAGGTCATTGCCGAAAAAGAGGGTTTAAGGGTCCTGGGGTGGAGAGACACGGAAATACATCCGGAGATCCTTGGGGAAGCGGCAAGAAGCTGTATGCCCCATATCAGCCAGTGCTTTATAGAGCGGCCCGGTGATGTGGAAAGGGGCCTTCCCTTTGACAGGAGGCTTTATACACTCCGGCGTGAATACGAGAAATCCTCTGATGACACATACATCTGCTCCTTTTCCTCCAGGACCATAGTTTATAAGGGAATGTTCCTCGTTGGGCAGCTAAGGAACTTCTACGGGGATCTTTTGTCGGAGAATTATGAGACTGCCATAGCCATGGTCCACAGCCGTTTTTCCACCAATACAACGCCCTCGTGGCAGAGAGCACATCCTTACAGGATGATTGCCCATAACGGAGAGATAAATACGATAAAGGGCAATGCGGACAGGATGCTCGCGAGGGAGGAGACCATGTCATCCGATGAAATGAAGGATGATCTCTCAAAGGTCTATCCGGTTATCGCGGCCTCCGGGTCGGATTCGGCAATGCTTGACAATACCCTTGAATTTCTCTATATGAACGGGCTTGAGCTTCCTCTCGCAATGATGATAACCATCCCCGAGCCCTGGAAGCATAACGATTTCATGCCCCAGAAAAAGAAGGATTTTTATCACTACTATGCAACGATGATGGAGCCCTGGGACGGGCCTGCGGCGGTGATGTTTACCGATGGGGAGCTTTTCGGCGCAACCCTTGACAGGAACGGTCTCCGGCCCTCCAGATATTATGTTACAAAGGACGGAAGGCTGATCCTCTCCTCAGAGGTGGGCGTTCTTGATATCGATGAAAAAAATATAGAAAAGAAGTCCAGGCTTTCTCCGGGCTGTATGCTTCTCATAGACACAAAGGAGGGACGTATAATCTCCGATGAGGAATGTAAGGAAAAATACGCTTCCGCCTGTCCCTACGGAGAATGGCTGGACGGGAATCTCCTGCATTTAGGAAGGCTTAAGATACCGAATAAGAAGATCTTTACCAACTCCGCGGAAATAAGGAGCAGGCTTTATAAGGTCTTTGGCTACACCTACGAGGATATAGTAAAACAGATAATCCCCATGGCGGAAAACGCAGTGGAGCCTACGGTATCCATGGGTACGGATATTCCGCTTGCGATGCTTTCAAAGCATCATCAGCCCCTTTTCTGCTATTTTAAGCAGCTTTTTGCCCAGGTCACGAATCCGCCAATCGACTCACTCCGGGAAAGGATTGTTACGGATACAACGGTGTACATCGGTTCGGACGGGAATCTTTTAAGCGGGAGAAGCGGGAACTGCAGGGTACTTGAGGTCAATAACCCGATACTCACGGGAGTTGACCTTTTGAAGATAGCAGCCCTTGACGAGCCGGGCTTCAAAACGGAGAAGGTCTCACTTTTATATTACAAAAATACATCCCTTGAAAAGGCGCTGGAGCAGCTTAATATCTCGGTTGACCGTTCGGTGTCCGGGGGTGCGAACATCATAATCCTTACGGACAGGGGAGTGGACGAAAACCATATGCCGATCCCTTCACTTCTCGCTGTATCCTCTGTGGAGCAGCACCTTGTAAGGACCAGGAAACGCACAAAGGTTTCACTTATCCTTGAAAGCGCGGACCCGAGGGATGTTCACCAGATCGCAACCCTTCTTGGCTTCGGAGCCAGAGCCGTGAATCCTTACCTTGCCCATGAATGCATTGCAGGGCTTATAGATAAGGGCATTCTTGACAAGGATTATCACACCGCCATCGCGGATTACAATAACGCGATATTAAACGGAGTTGTAAAGATCGCGGCAAAGATGGGTATTTCGACCCTTCAGTCCTATCAGTCTGCGAAGATCTTTGAAGCGGTGGGACTTTCAAAGGAATTCACGGATAAATATTTTACAGGCGTAGTGAGCCGTGTCGGAGGGATAGGTATAGAGGAGATAGGAGAGGATGTGGAGCTGAGGCACACAAAGGCCTTTGATCCTCTGGGATTATCGACGGATATGAGTCCCGATTCCTTCGGCTTCCATTCATTAAGGAGCGGAGGGGATATGGAGGATCATCTCTACAGCCCGAAGACCATCGTTACCCTGCAGAGAGCGGTAAGGGAAAACGATTACTCACGCTTTAAAGAGTATACCGCCCTTGTGGATGATGAGGATAAACCACATACCTTACGCGCACTTATGGCCTTTTCACCGAAGAACGGGAGAGTCCCCATTGAAGAGGTTGAGTCCGAGGAGGATATCATGAAGCGCTTCCAGACCGGGGCCATGTCCTTCGGATCCCTTTCAAAGGAAGCGCATGAAACCCTGGCTCTCGCTATGAACAGTATAGGTGGAAAATCAAATACCGGTGAAGGAGGAGAGAGCAGCTCGCGCTTCGGAACAGATAAGAACAGTGCGGTAAAGCAGGTGGCATCCGGACGCTTCGGGGTCACGGGAGAGTACCTTTTAAGCGCAAAGGAGATACAGATAAAAATGGCCCAGGGAGCAAAGCCCGGGGAAGGAGGCCATCTTCCCGGGAAAAAGGTCTATCCCCATGTGGCGGATATACGTTTTTCAACACCCGGAGTAGCCCTGATCTCACCGCCGCCCCATCATGATATCTACTCCATAGAGGATCTGGCCCAGCTCATATATGACCTTAAAAATGCCAATGAAAAAGCCAGGATCTCGGTGAAGCTTGTATCCGAGGCGGGGGTCGGTACGATTGCCTCGGGTGTCGCAAAGGCCGGAGCGGGGGTAATACTTATCTCCGGATATGACGGCGGTACCGGTGCGGCCCCTTCTTCCTCCGTTCATCACGCGGGGCTGCCATGGGAGCTGGGCCTTTCCGAGGCACATCAGTGCCTCCTTGATAACGGTCTTAGGAGCCGCGTTGTTCTGGAGACCGACGGTAAGCTTATGAGCGGAAGGGATGTGGCGATAGCAGCCCTTCTCGGGGCGGAGGAATTCGGCTTTGCCACCGCGCCACTCGTATGTATGGGCTGCATGATGATGAGAGTATGCTCCAAGGATACCTGCCCGGCGGGTATAGCTACCCAGAACGAGACCTTAAGAAAGCGCTTTTCAGGCAAGCCGGAGCATGTGGTCAATTTCTTCCGTTTCATAGCGAGAGAGCTACGGGAGATCATGAGCGCTCTGGGCTTCCGCACGATCAAGGAGATGGTGGGAAGAACAGACTGTCTCACAGTAAAGAATATACCGGCTGCAAGATGCGGAGAGGCCGCTGATCTAAGTATCATCCTGTCTTCCGCTTATGCTGACAGGGAAAAGAGAAGCTTTGAACCGGGAGATATTTATGACTTCGGTCTTGAAAAAACGCTGGACAAAAGGATCCTGGTTCCTGCCTATGAGAGGGCGGAAAAGGAGGGGTCAAGGAAGCTGTTTTCAATAGACGTGCAGGTGTCCAGTACGGACAGGAGCTTCGGAACGCTTTTCGGGAGCCGGGTCACGCTTGACCACGGGAATACGCTGCCGGATGACAGCTATACGGTTAAAGCAAGAGGCGGCGGAGGCCAGTCCTTTGGTGCATTTCTCCCGAAGGGTGTCACCATAAGGCTTAAGGGAGACGCCAATGACGGCTTCGGTAAAGGCCTGTCCGGAGGAAAGCTTATCGTAACACCTCCGGAGGATGCCCCCTATAAGGCACATGAAAATATCATCATAGGAAATGTGGCGCTCTACGGAGCTACCTGCGGAAAGGCCTATGTCTGCGGAATCGCGGGGGAAAGGTTCTGTGTGAGGAACTCCGGAGCCATTGCCATAGCCGAGGGCTGCGGTGATCACGGTCTTGAATATATGACGGGAGGAAAGGCAGTTATCCTCGGAATGACAGGCAAGAACTTTGCCGCCGGAATGAGTGGGGGAATTGCCTATGTCCTTGACAGGGAGCATACGCTGTACCTCAGGATGAATAAGGATATGGCTTCCTTAACGGAATTAACGGAAAAGTATGATGTGGAGGAATTAAGGGAGCTTATCCGGGACTATGTGAAAGAAACAGGTTCCGCCTACGGCCGTGAGATACTTGATGATTTCTTAAACTTCATACCTGATTTCAAAAAGATAGTCCCGAATGACTATCAGAAGATGCTGACACTTATCAGCCGCTTTGAGGAGCAGGGCATGGATTATGACCATGCGGTGCTCGAAGCATTTAAGGAGAGGTGAACATATGGGTAAGGATGGCGGATTTTTGGAGTATGAAAGAATCAATAACAGGGACGTGCCGCCGGAAAAGAGGATAGAAAGCTTTGAAGAGTTCCATATAGCTTTGTCTCCGGAAAAAAGAAGGGAGCAGGCCGCCCGCTGTATGGACTGCGGAGTACCCTTCTGCCAGTCTGCGATGGAATTATCCGGAATGGTCACCGGCTGTCCTCTTCATAATCTGATACCGGAGTGGAATGATGAATTATATAAGGGACATTACCGGGAGGCAGCGGCAAGACTCATAAAAACAAGCAATTTCCCCGAGTTCACCGGCCGTGTATGTCCGGCGCTCTGCGAAAAGGCCTGTATGTGCGGACAGTACGGGGATGCCGTAACGGTTCACGATAACGAGCTGTTTTTAATTGAAAACGCTTTCAGGGAGGGATATATAACTCCGCGGATACCGGTGATAAGAAGCGGAAAAAGGGTCGCGGTGGTGGGAAGCGGGCCATCGGGTCTTGCCGCAGCGGATGAGCTTAATCACAGGGGCCACAGTGTTGAGGTATTTGAAAGGGAGGATGAGATAGGCGGGCTCCTTATGTACGGTATCCCCAATATGAAGCTTGATAAGGCCGTGATAAAGCGGAGAAGGGCTCTTATGGAGGATGAGGGAGTGATCTTCCATACCTCAGCTGACATAAACAGCAGGAAAAAAGCTGCAGAGCTTATTGATCGGTTTGACGCGGTGGTTTTATGCTGCGGTTCGAAAAAGCCGAGAGAGATTAAAGGGGCAGAGCCCGGGAAGATAAAGGGCGTATATAATGCCGTGGATTTCCTTACCTCTACAACAAAGGCCCTTATGAAGGCAGATGACAGGAGTGTGGCCGCATTAAGGAAGCAGGGCGGATGTATCGACGCCAACGGGAAAAATGTGGTGATAATAGGCGGGGGCGACACCGGAAATGACTGTATAGGCACGGTCGTAAGACAGGGCGCAAAAAGCGTTACCGCCATCGAAATGCTTCCTAAGCCGCCGGAAGAAAGGAGCAGCGCAAATCCCTGGCCCGAGTGGCCGAAGGTATTAAAGACGGATTACGGGCACGAGGAGGCGGCATATGTTTTCGGAGCCGATCCCAGAGTCTATGAGACCACCGTAAGATCTGTAAAGACTGATAAGGAAGGCAATATAAAGGAGGTAGAGACAGTCAAGGTCGCCTTTAAGGACGGGGTGCTTACGGAGGTTAAAAACAGTGAAAAGAAGCTAAGCTGCGAGCTTCTTCTTATTGCAGCGGGCTTTACCGGCTGCGAGGATTACACTGCCGGAGCTTTTAAGCTTGAAAGGGGAAAACGGGGTACGGTCATAACCGGTGAAGGGAGCTTTCGTATTCCCGGTACGAAGCTTTTCTCCGCAGGAGATATGAGACGCGGCCAGTCTCTCGTGGTGTGGGCGATCTCCGAGGGCAGGAGCTGCGCGAAGGAGGTTGACGAATTCCTGATGGGGTATACGAATATGTGACAGCGGGAAGTTAAAGGGGAGTCAAGGGGGAGTCACTGAGAACCGTCCCCTTGACTCCTCATTATTGCTATTTACAGAAAAAGTTTCATACTCTCATTCACCTACGCTGCAGGCCCTGAATTGGTAAAAATAACCCTTTCCTGATTAGTTGCTGTTTATTTTTTATATACTACAGACCCATAGTAGTTGTTTTGTCCATGGACTATAATATCACCGTTTTCGCTGGCGGTCGTATAATAATCTGTCTTTCCGGCATTGCTCTTATATTTAAGCTTCAATGTTTTAGGCTGTATCTGGTCGCTCATCACCTTGGGGTTAAATGTAACCTTCTTGAATTTAGTCACTCCATTCTTTGTGGTGGTTTTCCTGTCAAATGACATATAATCTCCATTAAGCTCCAGGGGAAAAATGCCATACCTGAATTTCTTCTTCTTAAACAGGAGGTTCACATCCTTATTTTCCTCATCCTTAAAAATAATGCTGAATGAAGGCATTTTCCTCTCATTAGTCTGTATCGCCGTAATCCCGTCTATTGAAACCGAAGCGTTCTTATTATTTCTGTTCTTAAATTTGTAATTGGACGGGTTTATGATATTTCCGTTTTTTGTAATAACAACCTTTACATCACTGACCTTTCCTGTTGTCACAGTTTCATTATAATCCCGTCCGTCGGTGTCCAGTCCGACCCCATTATGCTTCCTGCCATCAAACCTTACAAAGCTGTTCCAGCTTACGGTATAGACATCACTGCCGATGGTAATGGTTTCTGTTGAGCGTTTTCCCCCGATACCTGCGATGTCAATTTCACTTCCATCGGCAAGGATTTCCTTTAATATGTTTCCCTCATCATCCGTGATATAGAGCCTGTTCCCGGAAATGTCGGGATTTATGTCGCTAAGCATTTTCTGCCCGGAGGTAAGTGCCACATTGGAGAACTGCTTTATTTCATAATTATCCGTATCGGTTTCTTCCACCGTATAGCTCATTTCACCCTCGCCGGTGGCAGATAACCTTACCTGATAGTTTTCATCACAGGGAATAAGGAAATTCTTCTCCTCTCCAAAAACATGCAGGTCTATGTCAGTAACATCCTCATCAACTGCATTGTTTTTTACTCGTCCAACCAGATTCCCGTCTTTATATACCTCCACATCAACAGGGCAGGCGACCGTAACCATCATGGTCTTAAACGGGATCGTATAGTGGCCGCTGGAATCCTTTGCCAGAACGTAAAGAGAACGGGTTGCCTTAT
>JAFTEC010000148.1 GCA_017453865.1 Lachnospiraceae bacterium | reverse complement strand
TCAAGGTGCGTTTAAAATCGGGTCATATGTAGCGGTTTACCAAGGTTGTTTTCCTCTGGTGCCTCCATATGTGATCCCTATCTGTATCAATCGACGTGACTACGAGGGTTTTATATAGTCCGACGATTTGGGAAAGTTATAATAATATAATTATTATATTAAACCATAATTGAACGGGGGTCTGGAAATGTGGGATTCGAAGCTGAAAAGTGAACTTAAGGAAAAAAGAGAAAAAATGCTTAAGGGTGGCGGCGAAAGGCGGATACGCGCACAGCACGAAAAGGGAAAGCATACCGCAAGGGAGCGTATAGATATGCTTCTCGATGAGGGAAGCTTCGTGGAATTCGCCGGCTTCCAGATATCGGATGTGCCTGTTGCGGGTTCGCACTCGGATGAATATCCGGGAGACGGCGTAGTTACCGGATACGGCCTTATAAACGGAAGGCAGGTATTCATATCCGCACAGGATTTTACCGTCATGGGAGGCACCATAAGCAAGGGTAATGCCCAGAAGATCTGCAGGATCATACGTCTCGCCATGGAGCATAAGGCTCCGTATATATCCCTTAATGACAGCGGGGGAGCCAGGATAGATGAGGGTATCTACGCCCTGGACGCAAGCTCTGCTATCCTTAACGCCAACGTGATGGCATCCGGAGTCATCCCACAGATAGCCGTCGTGCTGGGAGCCTGTGCGGGAGTGGCAAGCTATTCGCCTGCCCTTATGGATTTTGTCATTATCCAGAGGGATAACGGACAGATGTATTTAACCGGACCTGATGTGGTGAAAGCGGCTATAGGTCAGGATGTGACCGCAGGAGAGCTTGGCGGGAGTGAGACACATATGTCGAAATCCGGTGTAGCCCATTTCTGTTATGCTGATGATAAGGAGTGCCTGGGAAAGGTCAGGGAGCTTCTTGATTATCTTCCCCAGAGCTGGGAAGAAAAACCGTATTATAAGGAATATCTGGATATGGACTTTTCAGACCAGTTAGAAGGGCTGGTGCCGGACAATCCCCGCAAGCCCTATGATGTAAGGCCAGTGATCCTCTCCATAGCCGATGGCGGTCTTTTCCTTGAGGTCCAGAGGGATTACGCCAAAAACATAGTTGTCGGTTTCATGCGTGTAGGAGGTGAAGCAGTCGGTGTAGTGGCAAATCAGCCTAGGGAAATGGCAGGGAGCCTTGATTCAAAAGCTTCTGAAAAGGCGGCCCGCTTCGTCCGCTTCTGCGATGCCTTCAGGATTCCCTTACTTACAATGGTTGATGTACCGGGTTACATGCCCGGGCTCGAAATGGAAACCGAAGGCGTTATAAGAAGGGGTGCCAAGCTTTTATATGCCTTTTCCGAGGCCACTGTCCCCAGGATCACGCTTATCTTAAGAAAGGCTTATGGCGGTGCGTACATTGCCATGAATTCAAAGAATCTGGGAGCCGACTATGTTTTTGCCTGGCCAACTGCCCAGATTGCCGTCATGAGCGCCGATGCAGCAGTTAAGATCCTTAAGAGAAATGAGCTGAAGGAGGCTTCTGATCCGGAGGCACTGCGGGAAGAATTTAAGGATGAATATGAAAGGGAGTATTACAATCCCTATTATGCAGCTTCCATTGGCATGATAGATGAGGTGATACTTCCGGAAGAAACCAGGAAAAGGATATTGCAGTCAGTAGATGCTTTCAGAAATAAGGATGTTTCCGTTCCGCGTAAGCGCCACGGCAATATACCGCTCTAAGGGACTTACGTAAGCTATATAAGCCTTCATATATCGGATGAGATGAATCGCAAAAGGTAAAAGTCATTAAACAGGTAAAAAACATGAATCTTATCATTGAAAAAAACGTAACTGGAAATAAAGTCACCCTCTATCTTAAAGGCCGGCTTGACGCCGTATCATCAAAAGTACTGGAGGATGAATTATCCGGAATTGACAGCAAAGATGAAGTGATCCTTGACATGGAGGAGCTGGAATACATTTCTTCAGCGGGGCTCCGCATCCTCTTTAGCACCAGCAAACGTCTTTCAAAGGGAGGCGGCACTCTCATAGCACTCCACCCCTCGGAGGCTGTCACCGAGGTCTTTGATGTTACAGGCTTTACGGAGCTTATTATGATAAGGGACTCTTTACCTCAGCCGGAGGAGCCGGATCACCACCTTTACCCGCTGAGGGCGATACAGAGATGGATGTTGGATACGCATTTTAACAGCGCTGCATCGACCATGATGAATGCCTGCGGCCTCCTGCATATCGATCCCTCATTAGATTTGGAAAAGGTCCGGGATGCCATAAATGAGATGCTTAAATTCCACGACATTTTCCGGGTGCGTTTCGTCTTTGACCCTGATACGGGTGATATAGTCCAGCGCTTTGACGGTGAAATAAGGGAAATTGAAATCGAAGACATGACTATGGAGGAATTCGAGGAATGTAAGAAAACCCTCAGAAAGCCCTATAAGCTTATAGATGAGCAGCTATACAGGCTCCGGCTCATAAGAAATCCTGAAGGGCAGTATTTTTTCATTGATTTTTACCACGCGATCATGGATGGAGTAGGTATCGTACGTGTGATGTTCCGGGAGATAGAAAAGCGCATAAAAAATCCCGGGGCCTCTTTCAACTCCAGCTATGCCGCACTGATACGTGAGGAATTAAATAAGGATAAGGCTGAGGCTGAGAAGGGAACCGAGTACTTCAGGAATATCTTAAATGGATTTGACCCGTTAAAGCACCTGCCTCCGGCAGATGAAACAGGTGAGATCTCCGAACACGAATTTGAGATTCCCATAGAAGGGATAGATTCCGGCTTTTTCAAGGGAAAGCACTTTTCAGAGCAGGCTTTCTTCATGGGTGCCGTAATACTTGCCATGGCAAAAACCACGGGGCAGCATGAAGTAATTATGAGCTGGATACATAGCGGCAGGACAACAGCCTCACAAATGAGGATAATGGGTATAATGCTCTGCCAGCTTCCCATCCGTATCACTCTTTCAGATGAAGAGGATGTGGCATCACTGCTGTCAAGGGTAGAGAACAGCATAAAGGAAGGTCTTGATAACAGAGAAGGTATTGGGAGCATATATGAGGAAGAGCTTCAGGATGAATGTGCCTGCTTCATATTCCAAAAGGGAATGATAGGCCGTCGGGGAGAAGCCTCCTTTGCCGGGCTACCTGCCCGGGCGGAGCCGCTTCCCTCCGATGATGAGGGTTCGGCTGCTGAAAGTACCATGGATATCGAGCTGAACGCCTTTAATAACGGAACCTTTTCATTGGTCATCGACTATGATCCCTTCAGGTACAAAATGAGCACTATGAAAGCCTTTGCAGAGAGCGTAATCAGCTTCATAGGCAGAATGCAGGAGAATGATAAGATAACTGTATTTTAGGATGTCAGAGATGCAGAGCACCTTCAGATGATATAGCCATGAAAAAAAAGGAATTCGGAATAATCAAATTTAAATCCATTATGCTGGCCGTTGCCATAGAATTCCTGGTTAACGGCATACTTAGGACAGCGGATACATCCATCACGGGATACATAGTCGGGATGACCGGTCTCTCCGCACTCAATATTTTCCTGCCCTGGATGCTTGTCACAAATTTCCTGGGAGCGTTCTTTGGTAGCGGTGCCGCCATAATCTATTCAAGATATATGGGGGAATTTAAGAAAGAACGGGCAGAGGAGGTATTTACCCTCGGGACTGTTATCTGCGCAGTATGCGGGATCCTTGTTTTTCTCGTGGCTTTATTCCTTATGGATCTTTTCCTTAACTTTATGGGCTGCTCCGGGGCCTTAAAGGAAATGCTCCTTAATTACAGGAATTTTTATATCCCCTGCTTCTTTTTATTGCCGATCAACCGTTTTTTCACTAACATAGTTTATTCGGACGGCGGAGAGTTTACGGTAGTCGTTGCGTCAATCACGGAATCTGCGGGAAATATAGTCCTCTCGATTCCCCTTGGTCTTATGATGGGCATAGGGGGAATAGCCCTCGGAACCTCGATCAGCATGTCGGCTGCCCTGATTATCCTCTGTTCCCATTTTGTCCGTAAGGGGATGCATCCCTTCCATAAGATACGCCTTAACCGTAAGGATCTCGCTGAGATTTCACTTTATGGCGTTCCGGAAGCATCCATGTATTTTTCCCTCATGCTCTTAAGCATCCCTATGGATAAATTTGTCTCAACCTACTTCGGGGAAGCTTATCTTCCGATGCTTTCCGTGCTTTTTTCCCTGATAGAGTTTTCGCTGGTATTTGAGTCTGCGGGAGAGGCACTTAGGCCCATTGTCCCTGTCTATCTTGGAGATGGTAATATACCGGCTCTCTTAAAGCTCCTGAGATACGGCCTTAAGTCCTCAGTCACCCTGGGTGCTGTCACTTCGATGATATACTTATTCGGCGCATCCTTTATCACCCGTATTTATAATATCACTGAACCCGACCTTCAGGGCGTATGCTTGACCGGTATACGTATATTCAGTTTGTCCTGCATCCCCATGGCCGTAGAGGGCTTTCTGGATTCATATTATCTGTACGCGGAAAAAGTGGGATTAAGCCTTTGCTCCTACTTCCTGAAATACTTTATATGCGACATCCTTTTGTCAATACCTTTAAGCCTTGTATTTGGGAAAAACGGACTCTGGCTGGGCTACGCCCTTGCGCCCTTCCTCTCCCTTTTCCTCCTTCTCACCGTCACCCGCTTCACCCATAGGGGTGAATCTCTCCCCTACCTTGTGTCCGATAACGGTAATTCATGGGACTGTACTACAGAAGTGAATGCCGCAGGTATCGGCAATGCAATGGAGAAGGCGGAAGCATTCTTAAAGAAAAAGAACATTGACGATAAAAGGGTCCGAAATGCAATCCTCAATCTGGAAGAGACCTTAGGCCTCCTGATGGAGAAAAATCCAGGAAAGACCGTACTGGCAGAGTGTTTCCTAAAGACTCACGCTGACAACATGGAACTCATCATATGGGACAATGGCATAGTATTTGACACAACAAAAGAAACTAAGGTCTTTAGCGGGTTCAGGAGCTATACCTATCCCATCCTCATGAAGCGAAATAAAGGTCAGGAATATCTTGTCACGGTAGGCTTTAACAGGATCCGCATCACTTTCTAAGCGCTTCCCGCTGCCCCATTATCTCCTGCCTCGATGCTTTGATCCCGTGCAGCACAAAGCTTCCCCAAGACGGATTACAATCGTAAGCCGGCTTAGAGCCGCGTTATAACGACAGGCAGGAGCTTTGAAACATAAGAAATAATCTCTTCCGGATCGGTATATTCCGGAAACAGTATCCCCTCGGCAGGATGATTCATGATGTAGCGGATTGCAGCAAAAAGCGAAGCTGCTACCGGATATACCGTAGGCGATTCATCCTTAAGGTTATCACAGGAAAGCGCTACTTCAACCAGGACCGGACTGAAGCCATCTCCTTCAGCACAGATCCCTACGGCCTCGCCTCCTGACAATACCCTGTCCCTGCCGATTATCTGCTCTTTGCTGTTTGAAGCATGAAATACAGATCTTAAGGCAAGATCACAGGGGTGATATACAAACATTACCGTGGGGGCATACTCTATCTCCCCATCCTCATTTCTGATCGTATAGTAGTCTTGTATTGAGAAAACTTCCTCATGTACATCCACGCATCCCTCAAATGATCCTGCCCGGGTATGGGCGGCTGTCCTGACGTTTTTTCCGCTTTCATCAAGTACAAGGGTGCCATCCTTCCTGTTATAGTAGTATATCTTATCGGTTGATAACCCGAATTTATCAAGCACAGCGCTCAAGGGGGTTTCCGTTCCGACCTTCAGTAGTGAACGGCTATTCATCTCCTCAACAAAATCATATATATTCCAGGTGGAATAAACTGTTTCGGGATCCTCCTTTATATCGGATTCGGTAGTATCATAGTCGGATTCGATAAAAGCGCTGACCCTCAGCTCCTTTGCAAGAAGAGCGTATTGTTCATTCTTAATAAGCTTTTTCAGGTACTCACGCCTGGCGGATACCAGCTCACCCTCGTCATTTTCTACGATATTTCTGAGTGCTATCTTTGTGAATACGTTTACAAGGCCGGGATTCATCCCAAATTGGATTACCCCGGTAGCCTTACCTTTAGATCCTTTGGACAGTTCCTTATAAGCAAGGAAGTGATCCCTGTACATTACGGTCTTTTCCTCATAAAGATCTTCAAACTGGTCGTCCGATGCGGAAATAAAATGGATCCCCCTACTTATGCAGTCCTCTGACATAATAAGGCTGTCATTTCTGTCTGCAAGGCAGATAAGGAAGTCTCCCTCTCCAATACGATCAAATACTTTTTTGTAAGAGGTACTGTTTATTTCATCCCGATAGAAATTATCCTTTTTTCCGCCGACCGAAAGAAAAAAGCTTAAAGCATCATCACTGCTATCGGTAACCATTACATC
>JAFTEC010000013.1 GCA_017453865.1 Lachnospiraceae bacterium | reverse complement strand
AGTCACTTGCGGAACCGCAAGTGACGTATGAAAACCTCGGCATTTTGTACGGGGCACTGAAGCGCTTAGCGCTTCAATACGTGCCCGTGAAATGTCCACCGGACATTTCACCTTTCGGTCCATCGTGCGAAGCACGATTTAATTGACCGAATGCGCTGTATCTGTTCAGAAGCCGGAGGGTTCTGAACAGATACAAATGATAAGGATTGAAGGATATGCCGGAAATAGGAATAGTTATGGGCTCGGACTCGGATCTGCCTGTCATGAACAAGGCAGCGGACGTACTTGACGAGCTCGGGATAGAATACGAAATGAACATAATCTCTGCTCACAGGGAACCGGAGGATTTCTTTGAGTGGGCGGGAAGCGCGGAGAAAAGGGGCATAAAGGTGATAATCGCCGGAGCCGGTATGGCTGCCCATCTCCCGGGAATGTGCGCGGCCATATTCCCGCTGCCGGTCATAGGGGTTCCGATGTACAGCAGATCCCTGTCGGGGAAGGATGCGCTTTATTCCATATTGCAGATGCCCCCGGGGATACCCGTTGCAACCGTGGCTATTGACGGGGCAAAGAACGCCGGTATCCTCGCTGCGAAGATACTGGCGGTAAACGACGTGGGACTCCTTTCAAGATTAAAGGCTTTCTCCGAAAGGATGAGGGATGAAGTAAAGAGTAAGGACGAAAGGCTTAAGAAAAGCGGAAGAAAGGATTATTCATGAACGACTACAAAAGTGCCGGTGTGGATATAGAGGCCGGATACCGCTCCGTGGAGCTCATAAAAAAGCATGTGGAAAAGACCCTCAGACCGGAGGTCATAGGCGGACTCGGCGGCTTTTCGGGAGCCTTTTCATTAAAGGGCTTTGCGGGAATGAAGGAGCCCACCCTGCTTTCCGGAACCGACGGCGTCGGCACGAAGCTTAAGCTTGCATTTATCCTCGATAAGCATGACACGGTGGGTATAGACTGTGTTGCAATGTGCGTAAATGACATAGTCTGCGCGGGTGGAGAGCCCCTTTTCTTCCTTGATTACATAGCCTGCGGAAAGAATTATCCCGAAAAGATCGAAAAGATCGTGTCAGGAGTGGCAAAGGGCTGTGAGCTTAGCGGCGCTGCCCTTATAGGCGGTGAGACCGCGGAAATGCCGGGCTTTTACCCCGAGGATGAATACGACCTCGCGGGCTTTGCGGTAGGTATCGCAGACAGGGCAGAAATAACCGACGGCTCTACGATAGTTCCGGGAGATGTGCTTATAGGCATCGCTTCCAGCGGCGTACATTCAAACGGCTTTTCGCTTGTGAGGAAGATCTTCCCGATGAATGAGAAAAGCCTTAACCGCTATTTCGATTCCCTGGGCTCATCACTCGGGGAAGCGCTCCTTACGCCGACAAGGATATATGTGAGCGCTCTTAAAGCCCTGAAGGAAGCGGGCATAAAGATAAAGGGCTGCAGCCACATAACCGGAGGCGGCTTCTACGAGAATATACCGAGGATGCTGCCGGAAAATACCGCGGCAAGGATAGAAAAGGCGTCCTACCCGATCCCTCCCATATTCGAGATGATAATGTCTGAAGGGGATATTGAAGAAAGGATGATGTATAATACCTACAATATGGGTATAGGCATGGTTACCGCGGTTAAAAAGGAGGATGCCGACAAGGCGGTAAATACCCTGAAACAAGCGGGAGAAGAGGCCTGTATTCTGGGTGAGGTCGTGAATTCCGGCGAAAGGTGCGTGAAGCTATGCTGAAGGTCGCGGTACTTGTAAGCGGCGGCGGAACAAACCTGCAGGCACTTATCGATGCTGTGGGCTCCGGAAGTATTGAGAATACTGAGATCGTAAAGGTCATAAGCAATAAGAGCGGTGTAAAGGCACTTGAAAGAGCGGAAAAGGCGGGGATCCCATCAGAGGTCATAAGAAAAGCCGATTTTGAAAGCGCTGAGGCTTTCGACAGGGCGCTTATCGACAGTATTGACCGGTCTGAAGCGGAGCTTATCGTACTCGCGGGCTTCCTTCTGGTACTGCCGCCGGCTCTTGTAAAAAAATACGAGAACAGGATAATAAATATCCACCCCTCCCTTATTCCATCCTTCTGCGGAAAGGGCTATTACGGACTTAAGGTTCACGAGGAGGCATTAAAGAGGGGAGTGAAGATCACCGGTGCCACTGTTCATTTCGTGGACGAGGGCTGCGACAGCGGACCCATAATCCTCCAGAAGGCAGTGAACATTATGGATAACGACACGGCGGAGGTGCTGCAGAAGAGGGTCATGGAGGAAGCGGAGTGGAAGATACTCCCGGAGGCCGTGAACCTTATCGCGGCAGGCAGGATAAAGGTTTCTAACGGAAAGGTTGAATTGACATGAACATCCTTATTGTAGGCGGAGGCGGAAGGGAGCATGCCATAGCGGAGGCGGTGAAGAAGAGCCCGAAATGCGGCCAGCTCTACTGTGCTCCGGGAAATGCCGGTATAGCGGCCCTGGCCGAATGTGCCGATATAAAGGTTATGGAGTTTGACAGGCTTGTCAAATTCGCAAAGAAGAAGAAAATAGATCTTGCCATAGTGGGACCTGACGATCCTCTGGTGGGAGGACTTGTGGATGCCTTTAAGGAAGCGGGGATAAGAGCCTTCGGTCCTGAAAAGAAGGCGGCCATACTTGAGGGTTCAAAGGCCTTCAGTAAGGAGCTTATGAAGAAATACGGCATACCGACCGCTGCTTATGAGGTTTTCACTGATGCCGCATCCGCTCTTTCCTACCTAGACGGGGTGAAATTTCCGATAGTCCTGAAGGCTGACGGGCTGGCACTCGGAAAGGGAGTCCTGATATGCAATACGCTGGATGAAGCCCGGAACGGCGTTAAAGAGATAATGCTCGACAAGAAATTCGGTACAGCCGGGAATAAGATGGTGATCGAGGAATTTATGACGGGGCGTGAGGTATCGGTCTTAACCTTCTGTGACGGAAAGACCATAAAGATCATGTCCTCCGCCCAGGACCATAAGAGGGCGGGAGACGGCGATACCGGCCTTAATACCGGGGGCATGGGCACATTCTCCCCCTCGCCCTTCTATACCAAAAAGATCAATGATATCTGTAAGAAGACCATCTTCCAGCCCACCGTTGACGCGATGAAGGCAGAGGGCAGGGAGTTTAAGGGTGTTATCTTCTTTGGTCTCATGCTTACCGGGGAGGGACCGAAGGTACTGGAATATAACGCAAGATTCGGGGATCCCGAGGCACAGGTGGTGCTCCCCAGAATGAAGAACGATATAATAGATGTGATGGAAGCCTGCATTGACGGAACTCTGGGGAAGATAAAGCTGGAATTCGAGGATAATGCCGCCGTCTGTGTGGTACTGGCTTCAGAGGGCTATCCCGTGAAGTACACAAAGGGGCATGTGATAAGCGGCCTTGAAAGCTTTGATAATAGGGAAGGATATTACTGCTTCCATGCGGGCACTAAAAAGAGCCCGAAGGGCATAGTCACAAACGGGGGAAGGGTTCTCGGAATAACGGCCAAGGGTGAAGATCTTCACAAGGCCCGTTCAAATGCATACGAAGCCGCCAGCTGGGTGGATTTCGAGAATAAATATATGAGAAGGGATATCGGAAAGGCCATAGACGAAGTATGAGCTTTTATGAGGAAAAATTCTTACACGACTACCATACTCCGGAAAAATGCGAGAAATGCGGCAGTCCCCTTACATACAGGGGTATAGGCGAGTACCGCTGTGATAAGTGCGGGCATCTGATGTATGATGATTACGGTACGGTCAGGAATTATCTGGAGATAAATCCCGGAGCCACCTCCGGAATGGTTGCCAGGGCTACGGGTGTCAAGGAATCTGAGATAAAAAATATGCTCCGTGAGGAAAAGCTGGAGATAAGGGAGGATTCCAGGACCTTCCTCCAGTGCGAGGCCTGCGGCAAGCCCATTACCTCAGGCAGGTACTGCGAGTCCTGCTCAAAGCTTGCTGTCGCCGCAGCGAAAAAGAAGAAGGAAAAAGAAGCCCTGGAGGAAAAGAAGGGGAATGTATTCGGGGTTTCAACCGATTACACGATCGGAGAGGAAGGACGGAAGAGGTTCCTCAGAGGCAATGATTAGAAGCTTTAGATTATCTCTTATTTTTTCCGTGATTTTAATGCTGTCGCTTTGTTTTTCCGCTCTCTCCTTTGCGGCGGAAAAGTCAGGGGTGACAAGCGGTACCGGAATACAGCTCAGAAAAGAAGCCGTTAACGGCGATATCATAAGGACACTGAATCCCGGGATAAGGCTTGTGATAACCGGCGAGGCAAACGGCAGGGACGGGATGAAGTGGTACAGGGTAAGCTCCAATTCACTTAGCATTAACGGGTATATACGTTCTGATTTTCTGCGTAGCGGGAGAGCTGCATCGGAGATATCCCCGGGCAGCAGATTCAAAACCGCCTTCGATAGTGTAAAGATAAAGAAGATGCCGGGAGATCAGGAGGAAACCCTCTGCGTACTCCCCTTCGAAACCGAATGTACCGTAGAGTCGGCATCTTACGAAGGAAAGAGCGGCTTTTACTGGTTCCTGGTATCCTTTGATCCGGTAGACAGCGTTTCCTCAGGCTATGTGAGATATGACTGTCTGAATATGGATGATTTCGAAAATGACCTGGAGAACCAGGGCTTCAGCGGGAGTTATAAGGAGCTTCTGGCAGCGATCCATGAACTCTATCCCATGTGGACCTTCAAATCCTATGATCCTGCGCCGGGCTACAGCTTTGACCACTGCGTGGATCAGCAGACCAAGGTTAGTGTGATGTCCGCGGGTCAGAGAAACGGCGCGGCATCCCTTACGGGCTTTGAGAGCTTTAAGGGAGAGATGATCCCGGCGGATGTGGAAACCACATTAAATTTCTATGGGGCAGGGGAAGCGTCTATTTCCGATACGGAGGGAGAGGCTGAGCTTAGCGACACCTGGGTTGCCGCATCGAGACAGAAGGTCGCCTATTATATGGATCCCAGGAACTTCATGATGAATTCCGACGGCACATTGAATAAGTCCTTCCTGATGTTCCTGTCGGGTACCGATACCGAGGGCAGCAGTGAAGCCGGGGTAAGGAGCATCCTGTCCGGCACATCCATGACGGGAAATATCCCGGGAGAGAATGGCACATATTCCTCCCTTGTATTTAACAGCTCTGTTTCAAAAAGCATCAATCCGTACCTTGTTGCGGCGAGGATGAGGCAGGAGCACGGAGGGGCTTCGGGGGACGCCCTGATAAACGGAACATACTCAGGCTATGAGGGCTATTATAATTACTTTAATATCGGAGCCAACGGCAGCGATCCGGTCGTAAACGGACTGAAGAGGGCAAAGGAGGAGGGATGGAGCACCCGTACAAGGTCCATCAACGGAGGCATAGACCATCTGTCCGATGAGTATTTCTACAGCAGCCTCCATAAGCAGGACACACTGTATAAGCAGAGATTCTTCTTTAAGGACGGTGCTGCTTATCATGCATATATGACCAGTATTTATGCCCCAAGCTCTGAGGCAAAGAATGTGTACAAGGGATATGAAAACGATGCTTCGGCCGTTTCCGTCGGGGTATTCCAGATACCCGTTTACAAGGATATGCCGGAGAAACCGGCACCACTTGACTGATATAATATAACAGCTTCTGTGATAAAACACTGTTTTGAAAGGATAAAATTAAGATGAAGGCGGAAAAAATGATGAAGAGCATAATACTTGGCTTACTGGCTTTTATGCTCGTCACAGCTTCAATGCCGGCAATGGTATTCGCTGATGAGGCAGCTCCCGAGGAAGAGGCAGCCGGTGAAGAAGGCGGAGAAGAGAACGGTGAGGGCTCCGGAGAAGAAGGAGAACTCAGCGAGGAAGAGGCTCTTGCCCTGGCTGAGGCCGCACAGGCGGAGCTTGAGAAGGTGGTACCCAGTGATATCGGCACCAATATCGACGGAAGGTATATCGCTCTTTCCTTCCCGGCAAGTGAGGTCCCGGAGGGCTTTGCGGTAAAGACCGTGGATTATCAGGGACAGCAGGTGAGCCTTGCTTATATTACCAGTAAGAGCGCTACAATAGGGGCCGAAGGACTTACCGTGCATCTTGCCTATCTGACGGACAAGGACGGGAATAACGGGGAATTCTATCTCTGTGATACCACAGAGAATGCAAAGATGTCCGATATGATAATGATAGAGGGTAAACCGGGCAAATATATTATCATCCTGGATCCCGGGGACAATGTGATCGGACCCGACGGCTTCTCACAGCATAAGCTCCAGTGGGGCAGTATGACCGCTACAGCCTGGTCTCTGCCGGAGGAGCTTCCGGAGGAAGAGGACTCTGCCGGGGAAGGCAGCGAGGAGCCTGAAAAGGAAGCGTCCCTTTTCGGAGTGAAGGCCTATGCGGCAGAATTAAACCTAAATGCCGGAGAAGCGGCGCGCTCGGGAGGCGCCGGAGACAGCACTTCTCCGATGGACAGTGAAGCCTCTCCGATGGACAGTGATGCTTCTCCAATGGACAGTGCTGAAGGAGACGGTGAGAAGGGAGCCGGCGAAGAAGATGACAGCGGCATGGTCGCACTTGACGCCATAGCCCACACCAATGCTTCCGGCCTTATCCAGGCCCAGCCCAAGGACTTCTGCCTGCTCTATGCGATAGACGAGAGCGGAAACCTCGGATTCTATCTTTACGATATCGACAGGGGAACCTATCAGAGATATGTGGACATTCCAAAGGGAGAGTCCCAGACCCTTACCAAATACAAGAAGCTTTCCAGAACCAGACTGTTTATAATCGTGGTCCTTATCATCGCTCTGGTCATAATGATCATCATCCTTGTCAATACGCTCATCAACAGAAGGGGAGACAGCTATGATGAGGATGAGGAGGATCCTGAAGAAGAGGCCATGAGGCAGAGAGCCAAGGCAAAGGAAAGGAAAAATATCGGAAAGAGGGAAAGAGCCTATCTTCTGGATGAAGAGCCGGATGATGAGGATGAAGAGGAATTCGAAGACGACTATGATGATGACGGGGATGATGAGGAAGACTACGAGGAAGAGGAGGAGGAAAAGCCTGCTGCTTCCCGTACTGTGCGACACAGGAGCATAACCCATCCCGTAAAATCAAGCGAGCCGGAGGTTGACTGGGAGAATATGGAGATAACTGCAGGCTTAAATCCCAAAAAGACCAATGCGGCCCTTGAAAAGAAGAAGGAGACTGAATTTGATTTTGACGAGGACTTTGATTTCGAATTCCTCGACGTGAAAAAATAAAAAGAGTGGTATTAAATGAAATATACGGAAAAAGCTGAACACGTTCTGTCTCTTGCGAAAGAGGCTGCACAGGAGTTTAAGGCTAACTATATAGGAACGGAGCATATCCTTACGGGGCTTCTCCGGGAAGGCGGAGGAGTGGCTTTCTATGTCCTTACCGCGAATAAGATACAGGAAAAACAGATATTGGAGCTTATCGACCAGCTGGTGGCTCCGGGCTCTGATGTGCTGCTTTCCGAAGGGGACGGAATGACCCCTAGGGCAGCAAAGGTCCTAAGGATGAGTGAAGAGACCGCAGAGCGCTTTAAGAGCAGGGCGGTAGGGACCGAGCATATACTTTTAAGTCTTATCAGGGAGGGAGACAATATAGCGGTACGTCTCCTTAATACTCTGGGAGCCCAGCTTCCGAAGATCTATGCGGAAACCCTGGACGCCATAGGGGAGGATCCGGCTCTTATGAGGCAGGATCTGAGGGTCAGCGGAGGAAACGGGAAGGCTTCCGCCACTCCCACGCTTGATACCTATTCCAGGGATCTCACGGCCCTTGCCGCAGAGGATTCCCTCGATCCCGTCATCGGCCGTGAAAATGAGATCATGAGAGTGATCCAGATATTGAGCCGCCGCACAAAGAATAATCCCTGTCTCGTCGGGGAGCCCGGAGTCGGAAAGACCGCCATCGCGGAGGGACTGGCGGTACGGATCGCAGCCGGAAATGTTCCGGAATCACTTCTGGAAAAAAGGGTGGTTTCCCTTGATATGTCCGGAATGGTCGCAGGGAGCAAGTACAGAGGAGAATTCGAGGAGAGGATAAAGAGGGTGATCGCGGAGGTAAAGAGCGCCGGGAATATCATCATCTTTATGGATGAGATACATACACTCATAGGTGCAGGCAGCGCCGAGGGAACCCTTGATGCTTCGAATATCATGAAGCCCTCCATGGCAAGGGGTGAAATACAGCTTATCGGTGCCACCACCCTTGACGAATACAGGAAATACATAGAGAAGGACGCCGCACTTGAACGGAGGTTCCAGCCTGTAACGGTGGAGGAGCCCACAGAGGATGAAACGGTTGAGATCCTTATGGGCATCAAATATAAGTACGAGGAGCACCATGGTATAGATATCCCGAGGGAAGCCGTCGAGGCTGCGGTCAGGCTTTCATCGAGATTCATAAATGACCGCTTCCAGCCGGATAAGTCCATAGACGTGATAGACGAAGCCGCAAGCCATTTAAAGCTTAGCGGTGTAAAGTCCAGCTCTTCGGAAGAGAAGCTTTTAGGGAAGCTTAAGGAAAGATCGGCGGAGAAGGAAGAGGCCATAAGGAACGGGGATTTTGCCGGAGCCTCCGTTATAAAAAAGGAAGAGGAAAAGCTAAAGAAGAAGCTTGAAAAATTAAGGAATAAAAGGGCGGAAAAAGAAGGCGGGAAGAGAAAGGCCCTGACCGAAGAGGATATTGCGGAGATAGTCCATATGTGGACAAAGATCCCCGTGACAAAGCTTACCGAAAAGGAAAACCAGCGGCTGATGCGCCTTGAAGAGACCCTGCATAAGCGGATAATCGGACAGGATGAGGCCGTTACCAAGATATCAAAGGCTGTACGGAGAGGAAGAGTGGGACTTAAGGATCCGAACCGTCCCATCGGCTCATTTCTTTTCCTCGGACCCACGGGCGTGGGAAAGACAGAGCTCAGCAAGGCTCTGGCGGAAACCCTTTTCGGCTCCGACCAGGATATGATAAGGGTTGATATGTCGGAATTTATGGAGCCCCATTCCGTTGCGAAGATGATAGGCTCGCCTCCGGGCTATGTGGGACATGACGAGGGAGGACAGCTTGCAGAGAAGATAAGAAGACATCCCTTCTCGGTGGTGCTTTTTGATGAGATAGAAAAGGCACATCCGGATGTATTCAATGTGCTGCTGCAGGTTCTTGACGACGGACATATCACCGATTCAAAGGGAAGGAAGGTAAGCTTTAAGAATGCGGTGATCATCATGACCAGTAACGCCGGTGCCCAGTCCATAGTGGAACCGAAGAAGCTGGGCTTCAATTCCGGAGAAAAGGAGGAGGATCTTTTCAAGGAAATGAAGAACGGGGTCATGGATGAGGTTAAGAGGATCTTTAAGCCGGAATTCATAAACCGTATCGACGAGATCATTGTCTTTAAGAAGCTCAGTGATAAGGACATGAAGGATATCGTTACCCTCTTAAGCCGTGATCTTATTGAGAGGGCGAAAAGCAATATGGGCATAAGCTTAAAGATAAGCGACAGGGTAAAGAGCTTTGTGATCGAAAAGGGTGCGGATAAGAAGTACGGAG
Organism: Lachnospiraceae bacterium; assembly: GCA_017453865.1. Classification (GTDB taxonomy): domain Bacteria; phylum Bacillota; class Clostridia; order Lachnospirales; family Lachnospiraceae; genus NK4A144. The sequence goes on along the minus strand of JAFTEC010000013.1, from coordinate 2,260 downwards.
CGAGACCCTTAAAGAGAGCGATACAGAACATGATAGAGGATCCTCTGTCCGAGGTACTGCTTAAGGGCGAATGCTCTGCGGGCGACACCGTAAAGGCAGAGCTTGCGGACGGAGAGATAGTATTTAATACCGTTAAGACAAAGGAATAACTGTTAAAAGAGATACGACACCTAAAAGAAAGGAGTGGAAACTACAGAAAATGGCAGCAGTAAAGGATCTCATCATAAGTGAGGACAACGGAAACATAAGCTTCGGGGACCATACCCTGTCTTCAAAGGCAAAGAAGGAAGACTTCCCCCACAGCGGAGATCTCTACAAGGTAAAGACCTATAATGAGATCACCAGGCTTGAGAGAAACGGGATTTTCGTATATGAATCCGTTCCGGGGACCAGCGTGAATAATTTCTGTGAGACCGGCGACGGGGTTTCCTTTGATGCGGAGGGAAATGATGATGCACAGATAACCCTGGGACTTGCCGAAGAGACGGAATATGAGGTTTTCGTAAACAGTGAGAGTGTCGGGAAGATGAAGACCAATCTGGGCGGAAAGCTTTCCGTAAGTGTGGAGCTGTCGGGAGGACAGGTGCATGTCGAGGTGAAGAAAGCCTGATATGGCTCCAAAGCAGAAAAAAAAGACTGTCTTTGTCTGTCAGAACTGCGGATACGAGTCGGCGAAGTGGGTTGGGAACTGCCCTGCCTGCCACGAGTGGAACAGCCTCGTGGAGGAAAGCGTAAAAGCGGAGATAAAGACATCTTCACCATCCGCTGCCATGTCCGCACGCTTAAAGCAGGGGGAGAGGAAAAAGCCGCTTCCCTTAAGCGAAATAGAGGGCAGCGATGAAAACAGGGTTAAAAGCGGCTTTCCGGAGCTTGACAGGGTTCTCGGGGGCGGAGTCGTAAAGGGCTCAATGGTGCTGGTAGGCGGAGATCCGGGCATCGGAAAGTCCACGCTTCTTCTGCAGCTATGCAGGAACCTGAGCCTTTCAGGACATGAAATACTCTATGTCTCGGGGGAGGAATCCTTAAAGCAGATAAAAATGAGGGCCGCGCGTCTTGGCGAGTTCGGCGGTTCACTTAAGATACTGTCGGAAACGGACCTCGATGAGATCAGTGATGTTATCGACGGATATAAGCCGGAATTCGTGGTCATCGATTCGATTCAGACCATGTTTAATGAGAGTGTGGGTGCTGCCCCGGGCAGCGTTTCGCAGATAAGGGAGACCACGGCGGTGCTTCTCCGTATTGCGAAGGATCTCGGCATCAGCATCTTTATCATAGGGCATGTCACAAAGGAGGGCGCGGTAGCCGGACCCCGTGTGCTGGAGCATATGGTGGATACGGTGCTCTACTTCGAGGGCGATACCAAGGGAGCCTACAGGATCCTCCGGAGCGTAAAGAACCGCTTCGGCTCCACGGATGAGATCGGTGTCTTTGAAATGGACGAAGGGGGCTTGCATGAGGTCGAAAATCCCTCGGAATTCCTGCTGTCCGGCAGACCTGAAAATGCGGGAGGATCCGTAGTCAGCTGCTGTATGGAGGGCACGAGGCCCCTTTTAATAGAGATACAGGCCCTGGTCTGTGAGACCGCCTTCGGCTTCCCGAGGCGTCAGGCCAGCGGCACGGATATAAATAAGGTGAACCTCCTTATGGCGGTGCTGGAAAAGCGGCTGAGTATGAAGCTTTCATCCCTGGATGCCTATGTGAATATCGCAGGTGGGATAAAGGTTAATGAGCCTGCACTGGATCTTGCCATAGTTCTCGCCATTGCATCCTCCTATAAGAACCGTCCCGTGGGGCAGAATGTGGCTGCCTTCGGAGAGGTGGGTCTTTCCGGAGAGGTGAGGTCGGTCACACAGACCATGCAGAGGATCAATGAAGCCGCCAGACTGGGCTTTGAAAAGATCTTTATCCCTCAGGCTTCACTGAAGAATGTCCGTGCCGCTGATAATATAAAGATCATAGGAGTGAAAAACGTGGGGGAGCTTTTGGGACAGTAAGCTTTTTCCGTTTTTTCGGAGAATATATTGATAAAAAAAATAAGAGATTTTTGTATTTTACACTGGTATTTTCTTGTCACAGCCGCTCTTGTCCTTATACAGGCGGTCTTTTCACTGAGGTTTATGGGAAGGCAGTATTTTTCCCTGGACGAAGTGAGTCAGATAGGCTTTATCGCAAAGAGAAATTCCTGGAGTGATATCATAAATTACTATCTTACCAGCGAGGTCACGAATCTGCCCTTATGGCCCCTTCTCGCTGCGCT
>JAFTEC010000147.1 GCA_017453865.1 Lachnospiraceae bacterium | reverse complement strand
TGAACTCTCGCGCCGCTATTAACGACCTGCACCCTTTCCAGGGGTGTCCCTTCAGCCTCTTGGGTACTTCTCCAATCTGCCTGAATCGTAGAACCACGATAGAATAACGCAGTTCCCGTAATTGCGGTTCTCCCGATTTCCATCTGATGAACAGATGAGCGGAGAGGATGGGATTCGAACCCATGTGGCGTTGCCGCCAAACGGTTTTCAAGACCGCCTCGTTATGACCACTTCGATACCTCTCCAAAAGCCCATAACCGAGTGTTTATGGCAATATTAACGCGCCGCTTTTCAAGTGGCGCGTTTAGTATAATAACAAAACTGTCTATCCCTGTCAACAATTATTTTAGCTTAATTTTTTAAATTTATGTCAAGCTGTCAGATCCCTTATCTCTTTGTCTGTTTTATCCTCCGAAGGATCAAAGCTGTTATCTATTCTTTATCCTTGCAAAGAAGCGGTGTCAGGCTGTACAGACCCGAGGCTATTGTGGACGTATTATGTAAAAACGCTGATGTGGCGGGACTTATGATCCCTCCAACCCCCAGCATTATAAGCATCCCGTTAAAGCCAATGATAAACCTGTAGTTTGCACTTATCCTCTTCATCATGGCATCGGAGATCTGTTTTAAGGTAACAAGCTCATACAGTTCATCGGCAGAGATAGTGATATCGGCTATTTCTCTCGCTATGGCCGCTCCGTCACTTATGGCTATTCCGGCATCAGCCTCCGACAGCGCCGGTGTATCATTGATCCCGTCTCCGACCATGATCACCTTTCTGCCCGCCTCATGCTCCCTCTTTATAAATCCGGCTTTATCCCCGGGAAGCACCTCTGCGTGATATTCATCGATATTAAGCTCTGATGCTATACGTCCGGCTGTATCCTTATTATCCCCGGTCATCATACATATTTTATTGATGCCGAGTCCACGAAGAAGGTCTATAACCTCCGCCGCTTCCTTCCTTAATGGATCGGAAATACAGATTACGGCCTTCAATACCCTGTCTACGGCAAGGTACAGGTGGGAACAGCCGGCATCCAGGCTTTCAAGAACCGTCCGGTCTTCTTCGGAAATACCGCATTCCTCATCCTCAAACACGAAATGATAGCTTCCGATTATCGCTTTTTTTCCGTCTATTTCACTGGCAATACCATGGGCCACCACATATTCGATCCGGCTATGCATCTCATCATGGAGGAGATCTCTTCGCTCCGCCTCCTTAACAACGGCATTTGCCATGGAATGGGGATAATGTTCCTCGAGACAGGCAGCTATCCGTAGCATTTCATTTTCATCCGCTCCGTTAAAGGTAACGATCTTCTCTACTTTCGGCCTGGCCTTTGTCAGGGTTCCGGTCTTATCAAAGACTATGGTATCGGCATTTGATACAGCCTCCAGGAATTTGCCGCCCTTCACGCTTATACTGTGGGTTCCTGCCTCTTTAATGGCGGATAATACCGTAAGCGGCATGGAAAGCTTTAATGCACAGGAAAAATCAACCATCAGGAAGGATATCGCCCTGGAAACATTGCGTGTAAGGAAATATGTGAGACCTGTACCCAAAAGTGCGTATGGCACAAGGGAATCCGCGAGATGGAATGCCTTTTGTTCCGATTCCGATTTCAGCTTCCCGGATTCCTCTATCATCCTGACTATCTGGTCGTACTTTCCCCTTCCGGAAGCACTCTTTACCTCAATAATGCATTCTCCTTCTTCCACAACGGTTCCTGCATACACATAACCTCCGGGCTGCTTTACAACGGGAACCGATTCTCCGGTCATGGACGACTGGTTAACGGATATTTCTCCGGATACCACCTTTCCGTCGAGCGGAATGATATTGGACGTATGTACAACTATCATATCTCCCGCACGGACCGACTTCACGTCAGTAAGCACTTCACCCTCAGGGGTTTTAAGCCACACCCTGTCTACATTAAGTGAAAGGGCACCCGCAAGATCGTTTACGGATTTCTCATGTGTCCACTCTTCAAGGATCTCACCCGCATCTAAAAGGAACATAACAGAACCTGCGGTATTATAGTCCCCCCGCAGAAGAGATACCCCGATGGCAATCGCGTCCAGAACGCTGACCTCCACCCTGCCCCTTAAGATACTTTTCATTCCTTTAAGGACAAATCTCAGGCTCTTCATAATAGACCAGCCAAAACGGATCCTGTCGGGCAGAAACAGGATCTGCATTACCCTTGAAAGAGAGGTAAACAGAAGCTTTTCCCTGTATTTCCGGTTAATAGTCCTTCCGCTGTTTTCCGGAACCAGACTTAAAGCCTCCGGATCATCGAAGCTGAATTCCCGCAGTACTCTCATCAGAGCTTCTCTACGTGAAGCAATATCCCGGGCCTTTATAAAAACCATCCCGGTACGGTCATTTACGGAAACGATGCTTACATCCAATCTTTCCTTAAGGTAATACTCCAGTGTGTCTGCCTCTGCCTCCGTCATCCTTGTCAGGGCGGCATGCAGCCTTATGGAATTCCTGGATTCATGTTCAATGGTATATCTCATATAAGGTTAAACTCCTGATATAACTTATGCTTCAGAGGGCTCTTCTTCCGTACCCGCACTGACCTTCTCTTCATACTGCTTCACCAGCTCTCTTGCTTCCTCAAGCTTTCTCCGGTCCTCTTCCGCGTATCTTTTTTCATTGATATCGCTGGCATCCTCGTAAATATCCCTGCAGTTATCCTTGAGGGTTTCCGCAGTATTCATAACGGCATCCTTTCCCCTTAATACCGCCGCCGTACAATGGGTATATACCTTCTTGGCATCCTTACTCTTAAGAACAGCTATTCCTGCCGTCCCGAAAAGTACTCCTCCCGCAAAGCAGGCCAATCTCTTCCATCCGAAATTACAAAAAAACATGTCTCTTCCTCCTTTTTAAGTCACTAAACCAAAAACAAAGATAATGATACAGACGTTTATTCCCGTTTATCCCGTTTAAAATCTTTAACTCAGGATAAGACGGATTAAATCCCCAATAAACGCCGAAAACCGTGAACGGCTGACCCCCGTCACGGTTTCCTGAAAAATTTTACGTAATTATATAACATTTCCGAAAACTATACAACAATTTTTTGAAATTATACTTTGCTTTTGATTTTGAACATTTTTTTCTCTGACGAAAATGACGAGATGTGGTATTATTTCAAGGACGGATTACTTAATCGTTTTACCTTCTGTAAAATGCTCAAAGGAGAGTTTATAAATGAATACATTCAAAGGCTTTAAAAAGGGCATCAATCTCGGGGGATGGATCTCCCAGTTTGAAAAATACGACGAAAAGCATTTCAAAAGCTTTATTACCGAAAAGGATATTGAATATCTCAGCTCCTTAGGCTATGACCATGTCAGGGTTCCGGTGGACTACAATGTGCTGGAGGATGAAGAGGGAAATATCAAGGAGGAGGGCTTCGGCTATCTCCGCCTCTGCCGTCAGTGGTGCGAAAAAAGATCCCTCAATATGCTTATCGACCTTCACGAATGCTACGGCTATTCCTTCGATCCGCTAAAAAAGGATATGGACAGAAAAAAGTTTTTCCATGACGAAGCACTTCAGGAGCGCTTCCTAAGGCTCTGGAAAAGGATAGCCTCCGAATTTGCCGCTTACCCTGACAGCGTTGCGTTTGAACCCCTGAACGAGGTTGTGCTGAAGGAGGTTGCAGATGCCTGGAATAAGCTTCTTGCCAAATATATTGAGGTGATCAGAGGGATCGCTCCGAAAAGCTATATAGTTGCCGGAGGAGTCTGCTACAATAATGTGCTTAGTGTTCCCCTCCTTGATATCCCCTATGACGACAGGACGGTATACAATTTCCACTGCTACGAGCCCATGATCTTTACACACCAGGGCGCATACTGGATGGAAGGAATGCCAAAGGACTTCAGAATAGGTTATCCCAGGACCTTAAAAGAATACAGAAAGGCTGTGAATGAGCTTGACTGTGATCTTGGCGGATCCTTATTTATTGATGGAATAAGTGAGATCGGGCCCGGCTTCTTTGAGGACATATTCACACCGGCCCTGGAAAAATCGGAAAAAGACAATGTTCCCCTTTACTGCGGTGAATTCGGCGTTATCGATCTGGCAGACAGGGAAGACCGTAAGAGGTGGCTTGAAGACATAGAGAGAGCCTTTAATAAGCATTCAATCGGCCATGCACAGTGGAATTATAAGGAAAAGGACTTCGGCATCATTTCTTAAGGCTTTAAATTTTTCAGAACAGCCTCAGCGATCACCAGATCTCCGGGTCTGGTGATCTTTATATTGCAGTAGATATCCTCCACGAGGTAGGCATCCACATCCTCAAACATCTTTATTACCATTGTATCGTCGGTAATATTGACTCCGGCACTCTTAAGCCGCTCTCTTCCCTCATACAGCTTTTCATATGCGGATCTCGCGAGACCGTACTCAAATACCTGGGGCGTTTCCATAAGCCACACCTTATCACGGTCCGGCGTGGAGGCTATGAAGCGGTTACCGTCCTCCAGCTTCACGGTATCCTTCGCGGGACAGGCTGCCACGACCGCCCTGTACTTTTCGACATAATGCTGGCATCTGTCAAGTATATACTGGGACACAAGGGGTCTTGCACCGTCATGGATATAGACGTAATCACAGCCGTTTGATGCCATCAGGCCGTTATAGACGGAATCAAATCTCTCCCTCCCGCCTGCTACTATCCTGTTTACCTTATTTAAGCCGTATTTAATGACAATTTCTTTTCTGCAGTAGTCCTCGTCTCCCTCACTGCAGACAAGGATCACATTATCTATAAAGGACTCCTCGAAAGCCTTCAGGGAATAATAGATCATGGGCTTTCCGCAAAGCTCCATATACTGCTTTGGTACGGAGCCTCCCATTCTGAGTCCCCTGCCTCCGGCAAGCACTATAGCATCAGTCTTCATAAAGCCCTCCTGACAGATTATCCCGGGCAAAGCTCCAGATCCGCAACCCCGTTAAGGGAAAGATCACTGAATTCGCCCTTAATATACTTATAATATCCTGCAGAGGCGATCATAGCCCCGTTATCCGTGCATAAAACCGGAGAGGGCTTATAGAAAGCAACTCCCCTTTTGGCACATTCCTCTTCCACCATAGACCTGAAAAGAGAATTGGAAGCAACTCCCCCTGCTATGGCAAAGCGCTTATCCCCGAAGCTGTCCATCGCCTTGGCTGCATTTGCGGAAAGCACATCAATAACAGCCTTCTGGAACGAAGCGGCGACATCCGGTACCAAGATCTCTTCACCCTTCATCTCACAGGAATTAAGGTAATTTAATACCGCGCTCTTTAATCCGCTGAAGGAAAAATCAAATTCACCGTTGCCCCGTCCTCTTGGAAAGCTTATGGCTTCAGGATCTCCATCCTTTGCGGCCCTGTCGATCTTCGGGCCTCCCGGGTATCCAAGGCCGATGACCCTTGCGATCTTATCAAAGGCTTCACCCGCGGCATCATCCATGGTCCTTCCGATAAGCTCATATTCCCCATAATCCCTGACCCTTACGAGATGGGTATGCCCTCCGGAAACAATGAGGCAGAGGAAGGCCGGTACAAGCTCTTTATTTTCAATATATACGGCGCAGATATGCCCTTCTATATGATTGACCCCGATAAGCGGAAGTGAAAGGGCATAGGCATAAGCTTTAGCGAAAGAAACTCCGGTAAGCAGAGGCCCGATAAGACCGGGGCCGTATGTTACAGCCACGGCGTCAAGACCGGAGGAGCTTACCCCCGCATCTTTAAGAGCCCCGGCTACGACCCGGTTTATCCTTTCAATATGCTTTCTTGAAGCGATCTCGGGTACAACTCCGCCATACAGGGTATGGATATCTATCTGGGAGGATATCACGTTTGACAGAACCTCCCTCCCGTTTTTCACGACTGCTGCCGCTGTTTCATCACAGGAGCTCTCTATCCCGAGTATAAGTACATCCTTCATTGATCCACACCCGGAACCTTTATCTCAACCGTGGGGATCTCCACCGTTGGCTTCTCAATGATAATCTCCGGAGCCTCAGAGCCTTTAGATCCATCAGCAGGGGGCTTTGTCTCAGATCCTGCAGATTCTTTGGGAGGGGCTTCACCGGCTTTGGCTCCTTCTTCGATAGCTGCCGGCTGTGCCTCAGCCTGCGGCTCCTCCACAGAGGTACTCTGCCATCCCAGTATCTTCCATCTCCCGTCCCCGTCACGGCGGAGCAGGAAGTGCTCGGGATCACTATATGAAACGGAGCCCTTCTGCATGGTATAAGTACAGTAAAGAGAGGCAACATCACCGATATCCAGCTTTGAATAGATAACCTCGGATGAGGGTGAAACGGTAAAGCTCACTATCCTTCTATTGTCGTTTATAAAGCCCGCTATCGTACTTTTCAGGCTGGCAAGATACTGCTCATCCGTCTGCTGTGCCTTCAGCTCATCGTCAAAGAGGTCCCTTGACTGCCTTGCTATCTCCGCTATCTGCTCATCTGAATTCGCCGGATCATACATGCACTGGCTAAGCTCCGCATAATATCTGACCACCGCCTTCGGGGTCTGGGGATAATTAATGGAGAGATCGCGCTGTATGGTCGCTTCCGTAGCGGAAAGCTTTGTCATACTGTCTTCTCTTTTCCCGTTTGCAACAAAATAAAAGACAGCAAGAAAGACCACGAGAACGGCAAACATTATTAAAATGAACCTTCCTCTGGCACTATTCTTCATCACTCTTAAACTTTAGCTCCATCATCATTCCATCCCTGCCCGCATAGCTCTCCGGGAATATTTTTTTCGCAGTTCCTATAAATTCCTTTGGATTGATAAGAGAAGGCGAATAATGCGTAAGCCACAGCTTATCAACGGCAGCGTCACGGGCGAGGGTTGCTGCCTCGGAAAAAGTCATATGCTTATGCTCCTTTGCCTTCTCCTTTTTTTCGTCTTCGCCGTACATCCCTTCACATATGAAAAGATCTGAACCGGCGGCATATTTCACAATATTCTCACAGGGCCTGGTATCGGTGGCGTATGTGACCTTAAGCCCCTTACGTGCTTCTCCCAAGACCATATCCGGCAAAAAAGAACGTCCGTCCGGCAGCCTTACGTTTTCGCCGTTCTGCAGAACCTTCCAGTACTGAACCGGTATTCCAAGCTCCTTAGCCCGCTCCGGGTTAAACCTTCCCTTTCTGTCGATCTCATAGGAATAGCCGTAGCAGTTAATATTATGCCTGACCTTAAAAGCCCTGATCCTTACCCCCTCAAAGCTAAAGGTGGAATTATCCTGAAACTCCATAAGCTTTATCTCAAAGGGAAGCTCGGGCGCGATAATAAGAAGAGCACTTACAACCTTTGTAAGACCCCTCGGACCTGCGATCAGCAGAGGCTCCGTCCTCTCCGCATTCCCCATGGTAAGAAGAAAACCCGGAAGCCCGCTCACATGATCCGCATGAAAATGGGTAAAAAGGATAAGCCCGACGCCCTTTGGGCTCCAGCCTGTTCTCTTCAGAGCTACCTGGGTTCCTTCCCCGCAGTCTGTCAGTATGCTGTTTCCGTTATATCTGATCATCAGGGCCGAAAGATAGCGCTTTGGAAGCGGCATCATTCCTCCCGAGCCCAGGAGACAAACATCAAGCATTGTTTTCCTTTATATTTCTCTTCCACATGATAAGGGCGTCATCCTTCGGATCCTCGTAAAATGAAGGTCTTACGCCCTCCGGAATAAAGCCGAGCTTTTCATAAAGTCTTATGGCGGCGGAGTTTTCCGACCTGACCTCCAGAGTGAAATCCCTGACCCCCTGTTCCAGGCCATGCTCCATCAAAGCCCTAAGCATTTTTTCGGCTATGCCCCTCCGCCGCATTTCGGGGATAACGCACACATTGGTTATATCGGCTTCGCCGCAGAGATCCCTGTAGCCGCAGGCTCCTATTATCCTTTTATCCTCAGCCTCAGCCACAAGATAGTATGCGTAATCAATGGCGGTGGTTTCTATAAAATCATTTTTGGTCCAGGCATTTTTGCCGAATATCTCCTTTTCTACCGCGGAAAGCTCCTCAGCATCTTCTTTTTTTAATCTTCTGATATTGAGTGTCATACGTAAAGCGAATGTCCTCCGGCGGAAAGCTCTCTTAAGGTCCCGTTTTTCTCGGCTAAAGCCTTCTCCCTTTCAGCCTGTGAAGGCTTGATATAATCCGGTCTGAAGCTCTCTGCATCGGTATAAAGCCCCTTTTCATACAGCTTAAGAGCCAGGGCTCCCACCGCTCCCGCTCTTTGCATGGATAAATGCGGCGGCGCGACAGAGAACGGAATACTTAAAGCAGCTCTAAGGTCCTCTTCAAAGGAGAAAATCCCGTCTCCCGTAAAAACTGCCTTCCTGCCGTAGGAATCTACCTTTTTAAGAAGGAAGTCAAGGGAAACCGCGCTCTGGGGCATAAGCTCATAAAGACCGTCATCCTTATACTCATATATGGCGGCATAGACGTTCTTTCGTCTCGCATCCATCATAGGAACGATCAGCGAATCGGTACAATATATATCATAGGCCAGTGCTTCAAGCGTAGGCACGGGTATCACCGGCAGCTCAAGTGCCATCGCGAGCCCCTTTACCGTTGCACAGCCGATACGGAGACCCGTAAAGGATCCGGGTCCCTTTGAAACCGCCAGAGCGTCTATATCCTCTAAGCCTATACCGCTTTTTTTAAGCATATCATCGATCAAGGGCATAAGCGTTTCCGAATGGGTAAGCTTTATGCTGATCGTAAACTCGGCTGTCATCCTGTTCCCGGAGATCACTGCACAGGATACGGGAAGTGCCGATGAATCAATCGAAAGAACAGTCATTTATCTCTATCTCTCTATAATCGGATCCCTTTTCGGGATCCTTTTTAATTTTTATATGGATACAGTTCTCCGGCAGCAGCTCTTCTATAAGCTCCGCCCATTCCACAAGGCTTACACCCTCTCCGTAGAAGCAGTCCTCATAGCCGATCTCGTCCATTTCGGAAACATCCCCGATCCTGTACACATCAAAATGGTAGAGGGGCAGCCTTCCGTCCCTGTATATCTTCAGTATATTAAAGGTGGGGGACGTGATCTCCCTCTTTATATCAAGTCCCCGGGCAAGTCCCTTGGTAAACAAGGTCTTCCCGGTCCCAAGATCCCCTGACAGGGCGATTATACTTCCCTTCTCTATACTCTTTCCCATCCTTTCCCCAATTGAAAAGGTTTCTTCGGGACTGTAGGACATATATCTAGGCATACTTGATATAATTATATAAAATTCAGGGTGGTTTGTAAAATCATAATGAAGAAGTGAATGGGGGAGTCAATGGAACCGTCCCATTGACTCCCCCAGAGATTGTCTAAATAATCATCTGTACCCGTGAAGTATCGGTGAAAGCGGCTTATACACGAGAACAGTTATAAGAAGTGAGCACATACCCTTAATGAATGTAAAGGGAAGGTTGAACATAATAAGGCAGTCAAGCAGGGTATTCACATTGGGATTGATAGCCTTATATGCTCCGATTATGGCTTCCATAGGCATAAATGCAGTATAAACGGGATATACTATAAAGTAATTGCTGGGTACGCTGATAAGCGCCATTACCACTGCTCCCACAAGGGAACCGATAATTGCTCCCTTTTTATTATGGAGCTTTTTATAAATAAGTCCGGCTATGAAAACATATACCGCTCCCAGTATAAAATTGGAAAGCTCTCCAACTCCGCCCGACTGGGTATTAAAGAGATGAATAAGGTTCTTGATAAGGCAGACCGCAACACCAGACAGGGGTCCGTAGGCAAATGATGCGATAAGTGCCGGAAGCTCCGAAAAATCCATCTTTATGAATCCCGGGATAAGGGGAACGGGGAACTCCAGAAACATAAGGACATAAGCAACGGCGCCCAGCATGGCAGTACCGCAGAGCTTCCTTATTCTCGATCCGTTAAGTACATTTCTGTTATCCAGTGCTTCATTTAAGCTGCTCAAAGTATTTTCCTCCTTAAAACTCAGCCGTCCGCGACCCCTCGCTGACATTTGGTATGACAAAAGCCTAAACCTTACGGCATTGGGACCGGCGGCCCTATTGCAGTGGAAATTCCCGAAAACAAAAGAAAAAGCCCTGAAAGCATAAACTCTCAGGGCAAAATGACATTATCATCTTCTTCTCTCATCCAGACTGTACTGTCGGCTCCGGAATCACACCGGATCATGCACTGACGTAAGTATTGATATACATACGTGCCGTGCTCGCGGGCTATACCGCCGGTCAGGGAATTTCGCCCCGCCCCGAAGAATTTCCGTTTATTTTTTTACCGATCACTACTCTACCACAGAGCAGGGAAAAAGGCAAGCCTTATACATCCTTGATGGAGAAGCTGATCCTGCCCATCTTATCCTTACCCATGCACTTAACCTTCACGTGGTCGCCGAGGGTCAGGACATCCTCAACGTGTGCGATACGGCGGTGGGCGATACGGCTGATATGGACCATTCCCTCCTTACCGGGTGCAAATTCGATGAAGGCACCGAAATCCTTAATGGAGACAACATCTCCCTCGTAAATCTCGCCCTCCTTGAATTCGGTCACGATGGTATTAACGTAATTAAGCGCCTTCTGCATTCCTGCTTCATCCTCGCCGCAGATAGATACGGAGCCGTCATCATCGATATCAACCTGAACGCCGCAGCGCTTGATGATCTCGTTGATGGTCTTTCCTCTCTGTCCGACAACGTCTCCGATGAACTCGGGATCGATCTTTGTAAGGATGATCTTCGGAGCATATTTACCCACGTGATCTCTGGGCTCGGCAATGGCAGGGGTCATGATCTCATTCATGATATACTCCCTTGCCTCGTGGCACTGGCGGATAGCCTGCTCAACGATAGGACGTGTAAGGCCGTGGATCTTTATATCCATCTGGATCGCGGTGATGCCGTCATGGGTTCCCGCAACCTTGAAGTCCATATCCCCGAAGAAGTCCTCAAGTCCCTGAATATCGGTAAGAACGATATAATCGTCATCATTATCGGGATTGGTAACAAGTCCGCAGCTGATCCCCGCAACCTGCTTCTTTATTGGCACACCTGCCGCCATAAGGGCCATACAGGAGGCACAGATACTTGCCTGTGATGTGGAGCCGTTTGATTCAAAGGTCTCGGACACCGCACGGATGGCGTAAGGGAATTCCTCTGCCGAAGGAAGGACAGGGATAAGCGCCCTCTCGGCAAGAGCTCCGTGTCCGATCTCTCTTCTTCCGGGGCCGCGGCTGACCTTGGTCTCTCCTACGGAGTATGAAGGGAAATTATACTGATGTATGTATCTCTTCTCGGTAATATTGCTGTCCATACCGTCAACCCTCTGCTTCTCGGAAAGAGGTGCAAGGGTTACGATATCGCAGATCTGTGTCTGTCCTCTGGTAAACATTGCAGAGCCGTGGACTCTCGGGATAATATCGATCTCCGCGGCAAGAGGACGGATCTCCTTAATATCTCTTCCGTCAGGTCTCTTATGATCCTTTAAGATCATCTTCCGGACGGTCTTCTTCTGATACTGGTAAACAGCCTCTCCGATAAGGGGAGCCCATTCCTCATTATCCTTAAGCGCTTCCTCCACACGCTCCTGAAGAGCCGATACCGCGGCTTCACGCGCCTGCTTGTCATCATTGAAGGTAGCCTTCTCCATCTCCTCGGGAGGCGCTATCTCCTTTATCTTCTCGAACAGCTCCTCGGGGATAGCCTGTGAAATATACTCTGACTTCTGCTTTCCGACCTCGGACTGGATCTTCTTAAAGAATTCGATTATCCTTAAGTTCTCTTCATGGCATAAGTAGATCGCTTCCAGCATCCTCTCGTCGCTTATCTCATTGGCGCCGGCCTCGATCATGATGACCTTCTGCCCGACGGATGCAACGGTCAGACGGAGATCTCCGCTGTCCCACTCCTTCTGTGAGGGGTTTACGATGAAACGTCCGTCCACAAGTCCCATCTGTGTCATGGCACAGGGGCCGTCAAAGGGAATATCGGAAATGGTCGTTGCGAGGGCACAGCCAAGCATCGCAGTTATCTCGGGACGGCACTCCTTGTCAACGCTCATTACCAGAGCATCAAGAGTAACATCATTCCTGTAGTCCTTAGGGAACAGAGGACGCATGGGTCTGTCTATAACACGGCTTGTAAGCACCGCATTTTCGGAAGCCTTGCCCTCCCTCTTATTGAAGCCGCCGGGCATACGTCCCACGGCATAAAACTTCTCCTCATACTCCACAGACAGGGGGAAGAAATCTATCCCGTCCCTCGGCGCCTTGGAAGCGGTTGCCGTACAGAGCACGGTGGTCTCACCGTAATGCATGAGCGCACAGCCGTTGGCCTGGGCTCCGACCCTGCCTATATCGATGCTTAAAGTCTTGCCTCCGATCTCAATTGAATATGTTTTGTAATCTGACATTTTTCTTTCCTTTCTTCTTCTCTGCTTTAATCCTGCACGCGGATACGAAATCACCTTAAAAACAATCCCTATATTCCTCTCATTCCGCGGTTTTTACATAGCAAGATGCCCGGGATCTCCGAAAAACAAACGATCCGGAGATTCCGGGGCATCCGGTTATTTTCTGAGTCCGAGCTTCTCAACTATCGCTCTGTAACGCTCAATGTCTTTACGCTTAAGATAACTTAAGAGCCCTCTTCTCTTACCTACCATCTTCAAAAGACCTCTCCTTGAATGGTGATCGTGGGTATTGATCTTCAGGTGCTCTGTAAGCTCCCTTATCCTCTCTGTGAGAATAGCTACCTGAACCTCCGGTGAACCGGTGTCGCCTGCCTGCTTACCGTACTTCTCAACAAGCTCGGCCTTCTTTTCCTTTGTGATCATTTTTTCTCCTTCCGGCAAATTTAAATGCCTAAGTTAAACTCGCAAACGCTTCGCTTTTTGCTCGTTATAAAATCGCTGCTGACGCAGCTCTCCGGGTACGGGGCTTATAACCCCGCACCCGAAATCAAGATATTCCCACCACCTAAAGGTGGTGGGTTATCTTGATTATTTT
>JAFTEC010000146.1 GCA_017453865.1 Lachnospiraceae bacterium | reverse complement strand
GTCCGCAGGAATCCGGCTTCGCCGGACACGCCGACCGGCAAGCCGCTCGGCTGGTCAGGTACGAATATTGATTTTCTGATGAAAATCAATAATCTATGACTTTTTGCGGACAAATCGGAAACTGTCCGCAAAAACTCCGCGTTCCGCGGAGTACGCCCCCGCCTTCGGCGGGATCTAGTCAATTACGATTCTTGTTTTTCTGATGAAAAACAAGAATCTATACACAACAGTAAAAACACCCCGAAGGAGTATAACTCTTTCGGGGTGAAATCATTTCCTAATCAGGAACAACTCAGATATTACATCAATTATTTAATGAAATAATTACCTGCGAAGTTTCCGTCAAGAACAACATACTTTGCTGTGATGCCCTTAGCCTTCATAGCATCATTAGTTGTAGGATCAAACTCTTTACCTGCATCAGCTATTCCCTTATACTTACCGCTCTTCTTGGTAGCCTTAAGGGTAACCTTCTTTGAAGCCTCGGTAGTAGCCTTGATGGACTTAATAGCACCGTTCTTTTCCTTAATGGCATTAGCGGTAACAATCTTGAGCCCGATTTCCTTAGCTATCTTTACAGCATCCTCATCGTTTCCGCCATAAGCAGGATATACATCGATTACAACAGGAGCGCTCTTAAGAGACTCCTTTAATTTCTTATTATCATCCTTATTTTCAAGCTTGATGGACTTGATAACGGTTTCCTTCGCTGATATAGCCTTTCCTGCAAGATCAACCGTAGCGCCCTTGGCAGCCTTGATCTTAACCTTCTTGATAGCAACGCTATCAAAGGATACTGCATTAACCTTATTGTCGCTGATCAGATCGCCTGCGCTTACGGTAACACCGCTCTTTGCCTTGTATACTTCGATACCTGTGATAGCTGCATTCTTTGTGCCGGGCTTATACTTTCCGTCAAAGGCTATAGCTCTGGGATAAACGATGAAGTAATCTCCAACCTTCTCAGAGTCAACTGCATTAAGGTTCTCACTGATGGTAGCAGCGTTCTTTGAAAGAGTCTCATCAGCTGAAACGGTGTAGTTAGAGCTGGAAGCATCTGAGCCGTCTACACTTGTGCCTTCTTCTGCAACAACAGCCTGATCCTCAACGATCTCATCTGCGAATGCAAATGCGTTCATTGTGAATACCATAGCCGTAGCAAGAAGAAGAGATAACATTTTCTTGGTTCTTGTTCTCATAATAATTTTCTCCTTTTCTGCTTAATTAGCTTTCTCCCCTTAAGCCCATATATGCTGTGCCTCATAAATGAGATAAGGTTCAATAAATATATGACAGGGTATAATAATCCTGACGAAATGAATTCTATCACACCTTTTCCAATTATTCAAACATAAATTGTATTAATTTATATACAATCGTTGTTTTTCTTAATAATTATCTAAGATAAGCTTCAGCGGAACAGCGTGGATTTCATAATAGAACTGTGTTAAAATGCGGCATTAGATGCGGGACCGGCAGAAGGATCCCGGACGTATGAAAGGAGTTGTTTTTACTATAATGAAGAGATCATATTATTCAAGATTACTGACAATACTTTTTTCCCTTATGCTTTTTTCCGTTTTGTTTACGGGATGCAGGATGAACCTTCCGGATGTGCATGGCATCGGACCGGACGGGGCGGCTGCCGACGCTAAAGGCACGGAAAGCGCCGAAGATACTGAGGACGGTGAAGCGGATGGAGAAGATGTTACCGATGAAGAGGATAATGCCGACGTGACCAAGGGAACCTCCGAGGACGGGGAATACAGCATGACCGCATTCGTGAATAACAGCACGTATTTTTATGTAGATGCACCTGAGGTAGTGCTGAAGGATAAGAGTGCCGCGAAGCCGGTTGATGTAAAGGACAGCGCAGGAGATCTTAATAAGGCTCGTCTCGCATATCTTACTTCTTATTATGAAGGAGATGAAACCTCTGCGAAGGAGGATCTTGCCGAGTATGAAAAGGCAGATCCCGGCAGTGCCGAGCTGGATGCCATCAAGGCCTTTTATCCCGAGCTTGGCAAGGTGTTTGCCCAGTTTGACATTGCGAACTATGATTTTACGGCACCCACGGATGCAGATGATACCGAGATATCGTATGATGTGTATTCTTCCGAAAATGAGCCCTTCACTCTGGATTTTTCATTTGACGAGGGTGCGGTAACTGATATAAGCTTTAGCTATGATGGAGAACTGGAGTAAGAGGATACTTCGAAAAATTGCCGTTACCCTGCTTACCGCGTCAATGCTGGTCTTAACCGCTTCCTGCGGAGGGCAGGCAGGGGGCGGAAGGGCAGCGGCTGACGGTACAGCACCTGCCCGCCACGGCGGTACGGCCGGAACAGAAAAGGAAAACAGTGCCGAGGCCGGAGCTGGGAATGGATCCGGTTTACAAGGGGTGGAGGCGTCTGAGATCACGGGCGGTTCCACCCTTACTGTGATGTGCAGTCAGGGCTGGATCAAGGATGCGGAAAAGGAGCTGGGGAAGAAATTCGAGGAAGAGACGGGGATTCAGGTTGATTATCAGATAATTCCCGCAGACCAGTACCAGGATCAGCTTCTTTCCCGGCTTAACGGCGGAGATGCTCCCGATATCTGGGGTGCGCAGTCGGGGTTTGCACTTGAGACTGTATATAATGTTACCGCGAATGCGGTGGATCTTAGCGGGGAGGACTGGGCTGATGCCTACAGTCCTTTTTCTGCTTCACAGACGGGAGTAAACGGTGTAAACTACGGTCTGACATATTTTGATACCACAACGGATTATTATATGGTGTATAATAAGAAGCTGTTTTCGGAGGCGGGTGCATCTGTTCCTTCTACCTGGAGGGAGCTTCTGGAGACCTGTGAAAAGCTGTCGGCCAAAGGGATAATACCCATATATGAGCCCGTGGCGGACGGCTGGCATACGCTGATGCTCATTACCGAGAATATGCAGGTCCTTAATAGGACAGATCCCGGGCTTATAGACAAGCTGAATAAGAATGAGGCTACATTTGAGGGAAGCGCCAGTATGGTGAAGGCTGTGGAGCAGCTTAGGGAGTTGGCTCAAAAGGGCTATTTCGGAGAGGATTACCTAAGCGATGTGGTGGATGAGGCGGACGAGCAGCTCGCCTCCGGCAAATACGCCATGTGCATGCTGAAGGCCGGTACGATAAAGGCGATCGTTGAAAACGAAATGAATACCGCGGGCTATACTGAAGATGATTTCGGTCTTTTCCTGCTTCCTATACTTGACAATATATATCTGAATGTCCATCCCGCGGGTCCGTCCCGTTTCATCTATTCCGGGTCAGAAAACACAGAGGCTGCGAAAAAGTACCTTTCCTTTCTCTGCAGAAAGGAAAGCGTGCAGTATATGATCGACAATTCCACGGATGTGGAAAATCTTCCTCTTGAGGTGGGGCAGACACCTTCATATTCCCGGACCACAAAGGAATTTCTGGACGGGTTTGATCAGGAGAGCTCGGGTATGGTGCTGCAGGATTCGGTGCTCTATTTTAACGAGCAGTGGATGGATATAAATG
The DNA here is from genome assembly GCA_017453865.1 of Lachnospiraceae bacterium. GTDB lineage: Bacteria > Bacillota > Clostridia > Lachnospirales > Lachnospiraceae > NK4A144. Next base: position 29,226 of record JAFTEC010000146.1, on the reverse strand, counting down.
CGGATATTTCCGCTATGTTCGTCGGAGATATGACTGTCACGGATGTACTCAGGGGCATTGACGACAGGAGAGCCGTGCTGGCGGAGGCTGCGGGAGACGTGAACTGGAAATGATCGGTTTTTTGAAAGGAGAGTTTTTTACCAATGGCTGTGTACAGTAAAGTTAACACCGACCTTAATTTTGTGGACAGGGAAAGGGAGGTCGTGAAATTCTGGAATGATAGGGATATCTTCCGGAAGTCGATGGATTCCAGAAAGGGAGGAGAAACCTATACCTTTTATGACGGACCGCCCACCGCAAACGGAAAACCCCATATAGGACACGTCCTGACCCGTGTGATAAAGGATATGATCCCCAGATACCACGCTATGAAGGGTGCCTATGTTCCCAGGAAAGCGGGCTGGGATACACATGGTCTGCCGGTTGAGCTGGAGGTAGAGAAGAAGCTCGGGCTCGACGGAAAGGAGCAGATAGAGAAGTACGGCCTGGAGCCCTTTATAAAGGAGTGTAAGGAGTCCGTATGGAAGTATAAGGGCATGTGGGAAAAATTTTCCGACCAGGTGGGATTCTGGGCGGATATGGAGCATCCCTATGTCACCTATGAGGATGATTATATCGAATCGGAATGGTGGGCTTTAAGTGAGATATGGAAAAAGGGTCTTCTCTATAAGGGATTTAAGATCGTACCCTACTGCCCGCGCTGCGGCACTCCCCTGTCAAGCCATGAGGTCGCCCAGGGATACAAGGCGGTAAAAGAAAGATCAGCCATTGCAAGGTTCAAGGTAAAGGATAAGGACGAATATATCCTTGCATGGACCACCACGCCCTGGACCCTGCCAAGCAACGTGGGACTCTGCGTAAATCCGGGAGAAACCTACGTAAAGGTTCATACCGCGGACGGCTATACCTATATCCTTGCCAAGGCTCTCATGGAGAAGGTCCTCGGGGGAGAGGACGCACCCACATCACCCTATGAGGTGCTGGATGAGTTCAGCGGTAAGGAAATGGAGTACATGGAATATGAGCCCCTGTTCAAATGTGCCGGTGAGGCTGCTGATAAGCAGAAAAAGAAAGCGCACTACGTTGTGGTCGACGACTATGTTACCATGGAAGACGGTACGGGAGTGGTTCATCAGGCTCCGGCCTTCGGTGAGGACGACGCCAGAGTCGGCAGGAAATATGATATGCCCCTTGTCCAGTTCGTGGACGACAAGGGTAATATGACGGAGGAAACTCCCTTCGCCGGTCTCTTCGTAAAGGATGCGGATCCTGAGATATTAAAGGATCTTGACTCCAGAGGACTTCTTTTCTCCGCTCCGAAATTTGAGCATGACTATCCCTTCTGCTGGCGCTGTGATACGCCGCTTATCTACTATGCACGTGAATCCTGGTTTATCGAGATGACGAAGGTCAGGGACGAGCTGGTAGCCAATAATGAGAAGATCAACTGGATCCCCGCGACCATCGGCTCCGGAAGATTCGGTGAATGGATAAAGAATATCCAGGACTGGGCGGTTTCCAGAAACAGGTACTGGGGTACTCCTCTTAATATCTGGGAGTGCAGGGATTGCGGACACAGAGAGTCCATAGGCTCCAGAGAGGAGCTCTATAAGCTTTCGGGTAACGAGAAGGCACATACGGTAGAGCTGCACAGACCCTTTATAGATGAGATCGTATGCAAATGTCCGGAATGCGGAAAAGAGATGCGAAGGGTGCCGGAGGTTATCGACTGCTGGTTTGACAGCGGTGCCATGCCCTTTGCCCAGCACCACTATCCCTTTGAGAATGAGGAGCTTTTCAAGGCACAGTTCCCTGCTTCCTTTATTTCCGAAGCGGTTGATCAGACAAGAGGCTGGTTCTATTCCCTTCATGCGATATCCACCCTTCTCTTCAATAAGCCCTGCTTTGAGAATGTCATAGTGCTGGGACTTGTTCTGGATGAAGACGGGAACAAGATGAGTAAATCCAAGGGCAATGCTGTGGATCCCTTTGAAGCTCTGGATACCTTCGGTGCCGATGCCATCAGGTGGTACTTCTATATCAACAGTGCGCCATGGCTCCCGAACCGTTTCCATGACAGGGCGGTTACGGAGTGCCAGAGAAAGTTTATGGGGACACTGTGGAACACCTACGCTTTCTATGTGCTTTATGCAAATATCGACGGCTTTGACGCAAAGGACCATAACCTTGACAGGGACAGCTTAAGCGTTATGGACAGATGGATATTGTCACGTCTGCAGTCCACCATAAAGGAGACCGACGACGATCTTATGAATTACAGGATACCCGAAGCGGCAAAGACCCTGCAGTCCTTTGTGGATGAGCTGAGTAACTGGTATGTGAGACGCTGCCGTAAGAGATACTGGGCGAAGGGAATGGAGCAGGACAAGATAAATGCCTATATGACGCTTTTCACCTGTCTTGTGGACATCTGCAAAGCAGCTGCGCCCATGATCCCCTTTATGACCGAGGAGATCTACCTTAATCTGGTTGCCGGAAACGACAGTAACGCACCGGAGTCCATACATCTCTGTGATTATCCCGCAGCTGATGAGTCCCTTATCGACAGTGAGCTTGAACATGATATGGAGGAGGTTCTTGACATCGTTGTTCTCGGCCGCGCTGCGAGGAATGAGAGCGGGATAAAGAACCGTCAGCCGATTGGGCAGATGTACGTAAAAGCACCGGAAATGTCAGATTTCTATAAGGAGATAATCGCCGACGAGCTGAATGTGAAGAAGGTGGAATTCTCCGAGGATGTAAGGAGCTTCACCACCTACAGCTTTAAGCCCCAGCTAAAGACTGTGGGACCGAAGTACGGCAAGGTCTTGAATAAGATAAGGGAAGCTTTAAAAGAGCTTGACGGAAACGAGGCTATGGATACCCTGAAGGCGGAGGGAGCCCTTAAGTTTGATTTTGACGGTACGGAGGTTTCCCTGGCGGAGGAGGATCTCCTTATCGAGATGAGCAATAAGGAGGGCTTTGTTGAGCAGAATGACAATAATGTGACGGTAGTACTGGACACCAATCTCACAGAGGAGCTCCTGGAGGAAGGCTATGTAAGAGAGCTTATCAGCAAGATCCAGACCATGAGAAAGGAAGCGGGCTTCGAGGTTATGGACAGGATAAGGATCTCGATGACCGGAAGCGAAAAGCTGGAGGAGTACCTTAATGCGAATGCTTCCTTCATTAAGACCGAGACCATGGCGTCGGAAATAGATCTTGCAGGGCTTTCGGGCTATACTAAGGAATGGGATATCAACGGAGAGAAGGTGACTCTCGGTGTCGAGAAGATGTAAGGATCGTATCCCGGGGATTGTAACAGATTTGTCAGAAAGGAGTATTACAGACTGAGATGGTACTTAGCAGAAAATTCGACAAGGCAAAATTCAAAAAGCAGATAGAGGATAATGTCCGTTCCCTGTACAGGAAGAACCTTAAGGAGGCGGATAAGCAGGAGATCTTCCAGGCTGTCTGCTATGCGATCAAGGATACCATTATAGAGGACTGGATGAACACACAACAGGCTTATGAGAAGGAGGATCCGAAGACCGTATATTATCTGTCTATGGAATTCCTTATGGGAAGGGCTCTCGGAAACAACCTGATAAACCTCTGTGAGTATAAGGAGGTTGAGGAAGCCCTGAAGGAGCTTGGGGTGGATCTCAATATGGTTGAAGATCAGGAACCGGATGCGGCTCTCGGAAACGGCGGTCTCGGAAGGCTTGCAGCCTGCTTCCTGGATTCCCTTGCAACACTCGGATATTCTGCATACGGCTGCGGTATCAGATACCGCTACGGTATGTTCAAGCAGAAGATAAAGGACGGCTACCAGCTTGAGATACCGGATGACTGGCTTAGGGACGGTAATCCCTTTGAGCTCCGCCGCAGGGAATACAAGAAAGAGGTTAAGTTCGGAGGCTATGTCAGGGTGGAGACCGACAGCAACGGCCGTAACCACTTTATCCAGGACGGATATCAGTCCGTAAACGCCATACCCTATGATATGCCCGTGGTGGGCTACGGGAACGGCATAGTGAATACCCTGCGTATCTGGGATGCGGAGCCCGTGGAGTGTTTCCAGCTGGATTCCTTTGACAAGGGTGATTACAGAAAGGCTGTGGAGCAGGATAACCTTGCGAAGAACATAGTCGAGGTCCTTTATCCCAATGACAACCACTACGCGGGGAAGGAGCTCCGCTTAAAGCAGCAGTATTTCTTTATATCCGCCTCTGTTCAGGAGGCTGTGGCAAAGTATATGCGTAAGCATGACGATATAAAGCGCTTTGCGGAAAAGAATGTCTTCCAGCTTAATGACACCCATCCCACGGTGGCTATCCCTGAGCTTATGAGGATACTTATGGATGACCATGACCTTACCTGGGATGAGGCCTGGGCAGTGACCACCAGGACCTGTGCATACACGAATCATACGATCATGAGCGAAGCTCTGGAGAAGTGGCCGATAGAGCTTTTCTCCCGTCTGCTTCCCAGGGTCTACCAGATAATAGAGGAGATCAACCGCCGTTTCTGCCTGCAGATACAGGCAGCCTATCCCGGGGATCAGGAAAAGATAAGGAATATGGCCATTATCTATGACGGCCAGGTGAGGATGGCCTACCTTGCCATCTGTGCCGGCTTCTCTGTCAACGGTGTGGCACGTCTCCATTCGGAGATCCTGAAAAAGAGGGAGCTTAAGGATTTCTATGAAATGATGCCGGATAAATTCAATAATAAGACAAACGGCATTACCCAGAGGCGCTTCCTGCTTCACGGAAATCCCCTTTTGGCGGAGTGGGTCACGGATCATGTGGGACCGGACTGGATAACCGATCTGAAAAAGATCCACGGTATTGCGGTTTATGCTGAGGACAAAAAGGCGCAGAACGAGTTTATGAACATCAAGTTCAAGAATAAGCAGCGCCTTGCACAATATATTCTGGAGCATAACGGGTTGGAGGTGGATCCCAGATCCATTTTCGATGTTCAGGTAAAGAGGCTTCATGAGTATAAGAGGCAGCTTTTGAACATACTTCATGTCATGAGCCTTTACAACAGGATAAAGAGACATCCGGATATGGAGTTCTTCCCGAGAACCTTTATCTTCGGTGCAAAGGCCGCAGCGGGATACAGGAATGCGAAGCTCACGATCAAGCTTATCAATTCCGTAGCCGATGTGGTCAATAATGACGCCTCCATAGACGGAAAGATCAAGGTGGTCTTCATTGAGGACTACAGGGTTTCAAATGCGGAGCTTATATTCGCGGCGGCCGATGTGTCGGAGCAGATCTCCACTGCCAGTAAGGAGGCCTCCGGAACAGGCTGCATGAAGTTTATGCTGAACGGCGCCCTGACCCTCGGAACAATGGACGGAGCCAATGTGGAAATGGCAGAGGAAATGGGCAGTGAGAATATGTTCATTTTCGGTATGAGTGCGGATGAGGTCATGAATTACGAGAAGAACGGCGGATATGATCCCATGGATATCTTTAATACCGATCAGGAGATACGGGACGTACTGACCCAGCTCATAAACGGCTTCTATTCAAAAGACAATCCGGATCTCTTCAGGGATATTTACAATTCCCTTATAAATACCCAGAGTACCTCAAAGGCGGATATGTACTTCATATTAAAGGATTTCCGTTCCTACGCCGAGGCTCAGAGCGAGGTGGAGAAGCAGTACCGCGATAAGTCCCTGTGGGCAAAGAAGGCGATAATCAATGTGGCATCAACGGGCAAATTCTCATCCGACAGGACTATAAAGGAATATGTGGATGAGATATGGCATCTGGACAAGGTATCATTGTCAAAGAGAATAAAGAAATAAAGAAAGGAGCGGCATCGGCATTGAATGACGCAGTAACGGTACGGGGCTCGGGGGCATTTCTCCTTAAAGGCAGCGAGATAAGCGACCGGACACCGGACAGTATTTCCAAGGAAGAAGCACGTAAGGGCACCATAGCTTACGGGATACTCTCATCCCACAATACTTCCGGGGATGATAAGAAGCTAAAGATAAAATTTGACTGTATAACAAGCCATGACATAACTTATGTGGGGATTATACAGACCGCGAGGGCCTCGGGACTGAAGAAATTTCCGCTGCCCTACATTCTCACCAACTGTCATAATTCCCTCTGTGCCGTGGGCGGAACCATAAACGAGGATGACCATGTTTTCGGTCTCAGCGCCGCCAGAAAATACGGCGGCATATATGTACCTCCGCATCAGGCCGTGATACACCAGTATGCCAGGGAGATGCTCGCGGGATGCGGGAAAATGATTCTGGGTTCCGATTCCCATACCAGATACGGGGCGCTTGGCACCATGGCAATGGGAGAGGGCGGACCGGAGCTTGTAAAGCAGCTTCTCGGCCAGACCTATGATATTGATTATCCCGGCATCGTGGCGGTTTACCTGACGGGAGAGCCAACATACGGCGTGGGACCGCAGGATGTGGCGCTGGCTCTTATCGGCAGGCTTTTTTCCGAGGGTATCGTAAAGAACAGGGTAATGGAATTTGTGGGTCCCGGAGTATCCTCATTAAGTGCCGATTTCCGTATCGGAATCGATGTGATGACAACCGAGACCACCTGCCTTTCATCCATATGGAGGACGGACGGGAAGACAGAGGAGTTTCTGTCTGTCCATGGAAGAGCCGGTGATTATAAGGAGCTGAAGCCTGCGGATACCGCCTACTATGACGAGGTGGTGACCGTGGATCTTTCGAAGATAAAGCCTATGATCGCCCTGCCCTTCCACCCCAGCAATGCCTATACTATAGAGGAGCTTAATCGGAATCTTCCGGACATACTTTCCGATGTGGAGAAGAAGGCGAAGATATCCCTGGGTGACAGGGTGGAATTTGACCTTCATAAGAAGATAAGGAACGGAAGGCTCTTGACCGATCAGGGAATAATCGCCGGCTGTGCCGGAGGCGGTTTCGAGAATCTCTGCGCCGCAGCGGATATACTTAAGGGAGCGGATATCGGAAACAATGAATTCACAATGAGCGTTTATCCGGCGTCCATGCCCGTATATGCGGAGCTTGTGAAAAACGGTGCGGTTTCAAGCTTCATAGATGCCGGAGTGGTGGTAAAGACCTGCTTCTGCGGTCCCTGTTTCGGAGCAGGGGACACCCCGGCAAACAACGCATTTTCGATCCGTCATTCCACAAGGAATTTCCCCAACCGGGAGGGCTCAAAGGTGCAGAACGGACAGATATCATCAGTAGCGCTTATGGATGCCCGTTCCATCGCGGCTACCGCTGCGAATAAGGGGATACTTACCCCTGCGACGGAGCTTGATATCGAGATCGGAAAATATAAGTATTTCTTCGACAGCGCTATCTACGAAAAGAGGGTATTTGATTCAAAGGGAAAGGAAGACAGCAGTGCCGAGCTTATTCTCGGACCGAATATCAAGGACTGGCCGGAAATGCCCGAGCTTACGGATAATCTGATAATTAGGATAGTTTCGGAGATCCACGACAGCGTTACAACAACCGACGAGCTTATCCCTTCGGGAGAGACCTCCTCATACAGGTCGAATCCCCTGGGACTTGCGGAATTCACCCTCTCCCGTAAGGATCCTGCCTACGTTCAAAGGGCTAAGGATGTGGCAGCATACGAGAAGGCCAGGGAAGAGGGAGTATCAGCCCTTCAAAAAATGCTGGAGGCATCGGGAGATCTCGGTGAGGTAATGAATACCGTCAGGATAAGCTTTCCGGATGCGGACTGGAGTAATACCGGAATAGGCTCTGCGATCTTTGCGGTGAAGCCCGGAGACGGCTCCGCGAGGGAGCAGGCGGCATCCTGTCAGAAGGTCCTTGGAGGCTGGGCGAATATCGCCAACGAATACGCCACAAAAAGATACAGAAGTAACCTCATTAACTGGGGTATGCTCCCATTCGTGATAGAAGAGGGCGAGCTTCCATTTAAGAATCTCGATCACCTTTTTATCCCGGGTGTCAGAAAGGCGGTCGCCGAAAAGGCTGCTACCGTGAAGGCATATACGGTTAAGGACGGTGCCCTTAAGGAGTTTTCGCTGTCACTAGGTGAGCTTACGGATGATGAGAGACAGATCATACTTAAGGGCTGTCTCATAAACTATAACAGGGTGTAAACGGAGTACGACAGTGCCCCGGATTCATTCCTCCAGATCGAAGTCGATGGCTGTGAGCGTATCGGGGTGATCCTCGTCAAAGGTCAGGGTCATAAGGAACTGGAATTTGTTTCCGTTGTAGAGGTCCATAATGACCTCTTCATCATCATTTTCAGCGGGGTGCTTAAAGTCATATGAGGTTATCCCGAACTGGGCTATAAGCTTTCCGATATCATCGGCAACGGCCATCAGGGCAGCCATCTGCTTATCGGACATTTTGTCAATATCTTCATATTCTTCGACATCATCGGCGGCAGCTTCCCTGTCGCCGTCTTCATATTTCGTAAAGTAGGCAAAGCGGGCATCATTGATGTCACCGCCGGCTTTTTCGGAGGCGGGACTGTAGTCTGTTACTTTTTCATTTTTCATAGCTTCCTTAGTGGCGGTTACGTTGACCTCGATCCCGTAATTCTCTCCGATGGTGGCCTCGGCCGACCATTCGTCACCGTCCCAGCTGCCCCGGGTCACGTCGTGATTTTCACCGTCGTCTTCCTCTGCCGGAGCCTCATCCTGACTGACAGAGTCGTCATCCTCCGAAGGCTCCTCCTCTATATCCTCCTCTATGTCTTCTTCGATCTCAACCGGCTCTTCCTCAGGTGAAAAGGTGGGAAGCGTATTCTCTATCTCCTTATCGCCGCCGCTTACTTCACCCACGGTTTCCTCAGAGACAGTCTCAGGCTCCTCCGTACGGGCTTCTGTCGCTGCTTCCGTAGGAGTATAGCCTATCCAGTCCGCTGCGCCTGCCTCCATACAGCCCGAGAGACCGGAGGGAAGGAGAAGAATAAGGATCAGAACCGGTATGAACTTTTTAGAACTGCGGTTTTTTATCATAATTCAGGAAGGGAGAGAGTCTCCTTAAGACCTACTATGGTTCCGGTAAGGTCATAAAAATGCAGATCCGTGTCCTCCTTCCAGCCTAACATGCTTTCCTTGTCAAAGACAAAGATCACATTATCCGGAGGATCGCCGGCAGAACACTGCCGGTGGTAGTCATCAAGGGTCTTTCCTATCTCCTCATCAATATTTCTCGCAAAATAAAAGCGGTTTACGGTAAGACCGTGTTTATAGGCAAAAAAAGCTACCTTTTCCGTAATGCTTATATCATCGGGGACGACGACGATGTGCTCATAGCCGGAAAGCTTCTCACTGAGAGCCCCGTTTTCAAGATCCAGATTCCATTGCCTCCCTATCGGGATAAATTCCTTACGGTTCGTTATTATCAGCGTGCTCATATCGAGAAGCTGGATACTCAGGCATAGCAGCAAAATGACGGCCGGAATATGCCTTTTTTTTGCGCTATTTGAAATAACGGTTACGGAAGCCGCTATTAGGAGTATCATGGCAGGCCAGATAAAACGCCCGTTTGAACGAAAGATGCCAAGTATCCGTTCAAGCGAGCCGGGGATCCATATCCTGAAAAGCAGGAGGGAATTTAAGGTTATATCCGGTAATACGGACATCAGGAAGAATACGGGACAAAGGATAAATATCAGGTATCTCAGGTCAGACCTTTCAGTCTTCCTTCCGTAAAAGGCATAAAAAATAACAGAGCAGAGCAGTAAGATCAGGCCCCCAAGTCCCAGATAGCCAAAGCCCTCATACTGATTGGGATTTTGCAGCGGAAGAGGGGGGAGAAAGCGCCCCTCACCCATCGAGTTTATGAAGGTATTAAGGTTTGAACTGTAACCCACGAGACTATAGGAGGTATCGACATCCCCATAGAAGGCTCCGGTAATAAAGAGACCCAGGTATGTAAGCATTGCGGAAACTGCCCCCGTTATCAGAGCGGGAATAACGGTCTTATTTTGGAGGAATTCGCAGAAAAAGGTAAATACGGCGATCACGGCGCCCATTGCCCAGAAGTAGGGGTGGAGCATTACCGCGAGAAAGAAGTAGGCTCCCCATACACAGCACTTTTTTTTCAGGGACCATCTGAACGGTTCATCAAGGAAAATCAGAAGGGGAATTATGATAAGGTAATGTGCCGTAAGGGATGTATGATAAAACATCCGTTGAAGCATAGCAAAGCTCTCCGCGATAAAAGGAACCGTGAGGAGCGCGGAAAGGGGATCACCGGTAAGCCTGTAAATTAAGAGTGCTGCCGTTCCGCCTGTCAGAGAAAAGGAGAAAAAACCGTAAAGCCCGAGATACTGGAAGGTTTCGGGGAGGAAATCCCTGAAAAGCTTGAATATTATGGCGAGAAGAGGTATGGAATCCGTCCAGAGAACGGACATTTTATACGGGTATGACAGGGAGTCCATAAGACCCAGGGGAAAGGTCCAGGGGCACTTTCTGAAGTGGCACCAGCCGATATAATGCTGGTGTATGTCCACATCGCTTACCCTGAATATCCAGCCGTCATTTGTGACATCAAGAACATTTATCCCGTAGGTCAGGATAAAAAGAAGGGCGCCGGTAACAGATCCAATCAGAAATATGATACCGGCGCTGCCTTTATGATTTTTTATCTTTTCATATAATTTCAAAGCCCGATTTCCCTGCCTGAGAGCAGCCTGTAAGCCTCTTTATATTTGCCGATGGTCTTCTCTATTATATCATCGGGGAGGCAGTAATTACAGGTCGGATTTTCCTTCAGGTAGTCCCTCACAAACTGCTTGTCAAAGGAGGGCTGATTCTTTCCGGGTTCATAGCCTTCCTTCGGCCAGAATCTGCTGGAATCGGGGGTCAGGAGCTCATCCGCCAGAACAATATTGTCATCCTCGTCAAGCCCGAATTCCAGCTTGGTGTCTGCGATGATGATGCCCCGCGTGAGGGCATAATCCGCGCATTTCCTGTATATCTCCAGGGTATAGTCCCTTATCTTTCCGGCGTATTCCCTGCCCTTTCCGGGAAACTCATTGTTTAAGATGCTGGCACTTTCTTCGAACCTGATGTTTTCGTCATGTGTGCCTATCTCGGCCTTTGTACTGGGGGTGTATATCGGCTCGGGAAGCCTGTCGCAGTTCTTCAGACCCTCCGGAAGCTTTATGCCGCATACACTGCCGTTTTCCTTATAGCTTTCCCAGCCGCTGCCGGTGATATAGCCCCTGACGATACATTCTATGGGTATCATACGGAGCTTCTTTACCAGCATGGCCCTTCCCTCGAACTCCTCTGTACGGAAGAATTCGGGCATATCATTGACATCACTGCTGATAAGATGGTTAGGCAGGATATCCTTTGTAAGATCAAACCAGAATTCGGAAATACGGGTCAGGATCTTTCCTTTTCCCCTTATCTCATTCTTCAGTATTACGTCAAAGGCGGATATACGGTCCGTGGCAACCATTATCAGGTTATCGTCGGTTTCGTATAACTCCCTGACCTTTCCGCTTTTGACCGGCTTATATTTCTGCATAGCTGTCTTTTGCCACTCCTTTTTATTCTCCGTCATAGGGAACGACTGCACCCTCGTAATTATCCTTTATAAATGAGACGATCTCATCGGACTTCAGTACTCCGGTAAGGGCCTTTATCTTTTCCGATGACTCGTTTCCTTCCTTTACTGCAATGATATTTACATACTGCTGTATGGCTTCACCGCTTGCAGCTTCAACGGCAAGGGCATCCTTTCCCACGTTGAGACCGGCTTCAAGGGCGTAGTTTCCGTTGATCACCCCGAAGGCAACGCTTTTGAGCTGTTTCGGAACCTGTGCGGCTTCAACCTCGACAAGCTCCAGGTTTTTGGGATTCTCTGCCACATCATTTACCGTGGCGGTCACTCCCGCTCCTTCCTTAAGCTTTATTAATCCCTCCTGCTCCAGAAGGAGAAGGGCACGGGCCTCATTGGTGGTGTCATTCGGGATCGCTACGGAGTCGCCGTCCGCGATATCCGAAAGGGCGGTCTTACTGCCCGCATAGATACCGAAGGGCTCATAGTGGATCTTCCCGTTTTCGGCAACGGCGAGATGAGTGTCGTTTTCCTCGTTAAAGGAATTCAGATAGTTTATGTGCTGGAAGTAATTTGCATCAAATTCTCCCTGCTCCACAACGTTATTCGGCTGTACATAGTCTTCAAACACCGTGACCTCGAGGTCGTAGCCCTGTTCCTTTAATAAATCCTTTGCCTTATTAAGGATCTCGGAATGAGGTGTTTCAGAGGCGGCGATCTTTATGACCTTGTCGTTTCCGCCGGAGGACTTTCCGCAGCCGGAAAACAGTGCTGCCGTTAATGAAGCTAATAGTAGTACACAAAAGAATTTCTTATTCATAATGCTCTCCTTTTCCTTGCCGTATTTGTTTCTTAAACCCTTCTCCTGTCAAGCTTTGCGGAGATAAGGGTTCCTATGAACTGGAATATCTGCACCAGAAGCACCAGGAGTATGACAGTGACCCAGAGGATGTTTGCCTGATAACGGTAATATCCGTAACGGATCGCTATATCTCCGAGGCCCCCGCCTCCGACGGTTCCCGCCATCGCGGAATACCCGAGGATCGTGCCGGTTGTAATGGTGGCGCCTGATATCAGGGAGATCTTCGCTTCCCCGAGAAGCACCCTTGTAACTATCTGTATATTATCGGCTCCCATGGACTGGGCGGCCTCTATTACTCCCTTGTCCACCTCGTTTAATGAGGATTCCACCATCCTGGCGATAAGGGGAGAAGCCGATATTACCAGCGGAACGATGGTGGCGGTGGAGCCGTAGGTCTTTCCCACGATGAAAAAGGTAATGGGAAGAACCAGGATCAGAAGTATCAGGAAAGGTATCGAACGCATGATATTTGTTACGGTGTCCATTACCTGATAAACCGCCTTATTGGGGTGTATGCCGTCCTTAGCGGTAACGGTCAGGACTATGCCCCAGGGAAGGCCTATAACATAGCCGAAGAAGGCAGATACTATTGTCATATAGAGGGTGTCGACTATTCCCTCCGCTATCATCATAACCTCCTGAGATGACACCTCAAGCACCTCCTTTCGACGAACCGCTGCCGATATCCTCTACCGCCAGACCTCTTTCCTTAAGGTAGGAGATCTGCTTTTCCGCAATATCACTGTCCTTTGAAAGGGCAAGTATCATTTCGCCTCTGGCGACGCCGTTCACATCCTTCGTGGCGGCATACAGGATATTTACCGGAGAAGAAAAGGCAAGGATCATATTTGCAATGACCGGCTCATAGGAGGAGGTGCTGGAAAAAACCACGCGGACCTGTCTGGTTTCCGTAAGCTTCTCCGTAAAAGGGGAGGAAGCCTTTTCATTCCCGTTCTCCCACTGGTCGGGATCCTTCCCTTCTATTATGAGGCGTCTCGCGGCTTTTGACTTCGGGTGTGTGAAGATCTCCTCCACCAGACCGTGCTCCACTATTTCGCCCTTTTCGACTATTGCCACATTATGACATATCTCCCGTACCACGTTCATGGAATGGGTGATTATAATAATGGTGATACCCGTGTCCCTGTTTATTTTCTTCAATAGCTCCAATATCTGCTGGGTCGTCTGGGGATCCAGGGCGCTTGTTGCCTCGTCACACAGCAGTATTTCGGGATCGCAGGCGAGAGCCCTTGCTATGGCGACTCTCTGCTTCTGTCCGCCGGATAACCGGGCCGGATAGGAGAGAGCCTTTTCCGAAAGCCCCACGGTCTGAAGAAGCTTCATTGCCTTATCACGGGCATCCTGCTTCCTCGTGCCATGGATCGTAAGGGGAAAGGTCACATTGTCCAGTACGTTATTCTGCATCAGGAGATTGAAATTCTGAAAGATCATCCCCATATTGCAGCGGAGCTTCCTGAGCTCCGGCGCCGTAAGGGTGCCTAAGTCCCTGCCCTGTACAAGAACCGTGCCGGATGTGGGTTTTTCAAGGAAATTAAGACAGCGGACCAGGGTGCTCTTTCCTGCACCGGACATGCCGATAATGCCGTAAATATCCCCCTTTTCCACAGAGAAATTGATGTTCTTCAGTGCTTCCACCGTGGAATCCTTATTTATAAAGGTTTTTGACAGGTTTTTTATCTCTATTACGGGCATACGCTGGAATATAGCATTGAAACAAATGTTTGTCAACCGCCGTGCAATTTGATAAAGTAGTAGCTATGAATAAATACAAGAACCTGTTTCTGCAGCAGTCCTACAATGACAGCACGGCTCTTTATCGGGATATAATCGACAGGGAGCAGAAGGCATACGAGAGGCAGATAACTGTCTGGGATCATGTTATCCTGTCTGCTTCAAATGAATCCCAGGCGGTTTCCTACAGGGAGCAGATAGATATCAGGCTTAAGGGGAAGCGGCTGCCGGAGAGGACAAGGTATTCGGTGGTGCCGGATCCCGGGGGTAAGCGTGTAGGCTCCGGCGGGGCTACCTTAAATATACTGAAATATATAAAAGAGAATGACGACAGGGATCTTAAGTCACTTCGTATCCTTGTGGTTCACAGCGGCGGGGATGCCAAAAGAACCCCGCAGTACAGCGCCTGCGGAAAGATCTTTTCTCCGGTGCCTAGAATGCTGCCGGACGGACACCGCTCCACTCTGTTTGATGAGTTTATGATAGCCATGTGCGGAATACCCGGAAGGATCTCGGGAGGGATGCTGGTGTGCTCCGGGGATGTGACCCTGCTTTTCAATCCGCTTCAGCTTGATTTTTACGAGGAGGGTGCGGCAGCGCTGTCCATAAAGGAGCCTGCGGAGCTCGGAAAAAACCATGGGGTGTTCCTTGGCTCCGGAGATGGCTATGTCAGGCGTTTTCTTCATAAGCAGACCCTTCAGAGCCTTAGGGAGAGCGGCGCTATGGATAATTCGGGTCTCGTGAACATAGATACGGGAGCGGTGATATTCAGCGGCTCGCTGGTTGAAGAGCTGTACAGCCTTATTTCGGACAGAAAGGATTTTGACAGCCTCGTAAATGATCATGTCCGGCTTTCATTTTATGCGGATTTTCTCTATCCCCTTGCGGAAGACAGTACGCTCAAGGGCTTTTATGATGAAAAGCCCGAGGGAGAATTCAGTCCCGAGCTTAAGGCTGCAAGGGAAAAGCTCTGGGAGCATCTTCATAAGTACCGTATGAAGCTTATCCGTTTCTCTCCTGCATCCTTCCTTCATTTCGGAACCACTGCGGAGGTCCTGAAGATGGTAACGGATGACATAGAGCTCTTCGGTTATCTCGGCTGGGCAAACAGTGTCAACAGTAATTACCGCGGCCACGATTTCGCCGCGTCGAATTCATATATCAGCGTAAATGCGGATATCGGAAAGGGATGCTATATCGAGGACAGCTATATCCATCATAATTCCGTTATAGGAGAGGGTTCGGTCGTTTCCGGGCTTACCGTGGGAAGTGCATCCGACGGATCAGCCTCCGGGGAGAAAACAGTGCATATCCCCGATCATACCGTGCTCCACGGGCTTAAGCTCCGTGACGGCAGGTTTGTTGTCAGAATGTACGGGGTACGGGACAACCCCAAGGAAATGAAGTGGTTCGGGAAGGATATAGACCGGTGCTTATGGGATAAGGCTCTCTTTCCCGTCCGGGACAGCATGGAAGAGGCACTGGATGCGGTGCTTAAGGGTGAGAAAAAGGGAGAATTATTAAGCTTAAAGGACAGCTTCAACAGGGCGGACGTAAAGGAGATAATCCCCTGGCAGGAGAAGCTTAATGACAGGATGAAGGCCGGAAGCCTTATGGAAGCTGTCCGGAACGGAATTCCCGTGGAGGAGGCGGAAGCTATCTTCAAAACCGGTATATCAAAGCGGGTGGAGGATATGCTGCTCTCAAAGGCAGAAGAGCTGCGGGATGATGTTAAAGAGGAATTCAGCCAGAAGATCAGGATCTACTATTATCTTTCGAAGGTCATCGATAAGGAAAGGATGGCGGATAAATGCTTTAATACCATAAGGGATACGGTATTAAAGACCGCCCTGCAGGAAACCGGCTACAACAGTGATTTCCGTATAAAGAAGGATGAGGTTATTGTAAGGCTGCCGGTAAGGGTCAACTGGGGCGGAGGCTGGTCTGATACGCCTCCCTACTGTATGGAGCATGGCGGGACGGTTCTGAATGCCGCCATAACCCTGAATGGGGAGCTCCCCATAGAGGTCACCTTAAAAAGGATCAATGAGAACAAGATAATACTTACAAGCACGGACATAGGAAGCTACAGGGAGTTTACGGAGCTAAGGGAGCTCGTGGACTGTCACGATCCGATGGATGCCTTTGCCCTGCAGAAGGCTGCGCTCATAGCCTGCGGAGTTATCCCTTACAGTGGGGATGATGAGAGCAGGGACAGGAAACTGGATCAGATCTGTTCAAATCTCGGCGGCGGCATCTATATGAATACCAGGGTCATCAATATTCCCAAGGGCAGCGGACTCGGTACAAGCTCCATACTGGCCGGAGCCTGCGTAAAGGGTATATATGAATTTCTGGGTGTGGCACTAAAGGATAATGATCTCTATAACCGGGTGCTCTGTATGGAGCAGATAATGTCCACGGGCGGAGGCTGGCAGGATCAGGTGGGAGGCCTGGCACCCGGGATAAAGATGGTGACTACCGATGAATCGTTGCAGCAGAAGATAATCTGCACTCCCGTAAGGATAGGAAAAAAGACTCTTCGGGAGCTTAATGACCGCTTCGCCATAATCTATACGGGACAAAGAAGGCTTGCCAGGAATCTCTTAAGGGATATAGTGGGTAAATATATCGGAGGGGATCCGGATGTGTGCGAGGTTCTTTATAAGATCCAGCAGGTTGCCGTGCTTATGCGGCTGGAGCTGGAGAAAGGCCATGTTGACGGCTTTGCCAGGCTCTTAAACGAGCACTGGGAGCTTTCGAAGAGGCTGGATGCGGGATGCACGAATACTTGTATAGACCAGCTCTTTATTGCCATAGAGGATCTGATATGCGGCAAAATGATCTGCGGCGCCGGCGGCGGCGGTTTTATCCAGGTCGTAATGAGGGAGGGCGTGATACTAAGCGACCTTCAAAAACGCCTGGATGAGGTTTTTGCCGACTCGGGCGTGTCTGTGTGGAAGACGGAGATTTATTATAGTAAAAGCCATTAGGCTCTACCTAATGGCTTTTACTGCGCTGGATTTTGGCCGCTGAAAGCGGCAGATTTCCTTACAAGATCCTTCGCTTAATCCAGTGCTTCCTTCTGAGGTACTTCAACCTTCTTTTCAAAGCTTGTGAACATTTCATCAACGGTGCTGCCGTCCATTTTTGCGGTGCAGAGGCTGACAAGCGGAACCACGATCAGTCCGCCTACCATAGCTATCACACCGGAATTTATGGATGACTTGAAAATGGTTCCGAGAACCGGTCCCCACTGAGACACATCGGTGCCGGATAAGGTAATGTAAAGCTGTATAAGGGAGATCCCCACTCCCCATACGTAGCAGGCCGCTACAGATGCCCGGGTTATACCCTTCCAGTAGAGACCGTATAAGAAGGGCGCCAGAAAGGCTCCCGCCAGAGCACCCCAGGAGATACCCATCATCTGTGCGATGAAGGTGAGTCCCGGATAGGAATCCTTAACCACCGCAAGCAGTGCCGAGATCACTATAAAGAATACGATAAATACCCTCATTCCGGTAACCTGTGCCTTTTCGGTCATGTCCTTTTTCACGGTCTTGATAACGTCCAACGTGAAGGTGGAGCTGGAGGTAAGTACCAGGGATGAAAGGGTGGACATGGATGCAGCCAGAACCAGCACGATCACAATGGCTATTATGATCGAGGGCAGGGTTGAGAGCATGGTGGGGACTATGGTGTCAAAGAGCGGCTTTCCCGTGGTCTCATTAAACTTTATCCTGTCGGCATAGAGACGTCCGAAGCCTCCGAGGAAGTAGCAGCCTCCGGCTACGACTATGGCAAATATGGTGGAAATGACCGTTCCCTTATGAATGTCCTTTTCGCTCTTTATCGCATAGAACTTACCTACCATCTGGGGCAGTCCCCAGGTTCCGAGGGAGGTCAGTATCACGACAAAGAGGAGTGAAAGCGGATCGGGTCCGAAGAAGGAGGAAAAGGCTCCATGCTCCCAGTTTTCCGCAGGAATCTCGGAAAGCCTCTTTGCGGCTTCGGTAAGGCCGCCGTTATCATTAAGCACCGCGACTATGACTGCGGAGATCCCGAAGAGCATTATTATACCCTGGATAAAATCGTTTATAGCCGTGGCGGTGTAGCCGCCGAAGATCACGTATACACCGGTGAGCACCGCCATTATCGCTATAACAGCCCAGTAGGGCAGGTCGAAGACAAGACCGAATAGACTGGAAAGACCGTTATAGAGAGAAGCGGTATAGGGAATAAGGAAAATGAAAACAATAACAGAGGCAGCTACCTTCAACGGTGTGGAGTCAAATCTCTTTCCGAAGAAATCCGGCATGGTCTTCGCGTCAAGCTGCTGCGTCATGATACGTGTACGCCTCCCCAGGATATTCCAGGCGAGGAGGGAGCCGATGAAGGCGTTCCCAAGACCTGCCCAGGTGGCGGACATCCCGTAGAGCCAGCCGAACTGTCCGGCGTATCCCACAAAGATAACGGCGGAAAAGTAGGAGGTTCCGAAGGCAAAGGCAGTAAGCCAGGGGCCTATCGAGCGCCCTCCGAGGGCGAAGCCCTCCACATCTTTTGACGCATTCCTGCTGTAAAAGCCCACAGCTATCATTACAGCAAAGAACACTACCAGTAATACCGTGCATAAAACCGTTGTTTCCATTTTTTACTCTCCTTTTTTCGGACCGGCGGACGGGATCACAGGTCCTTTTGTATCTCCTTCGCAACAAGCTTATCGGCACCATAGCGCTTTCTTAAGAGCGGCTTTTCTATCTTGCCCGTGGCATTTCTCGGTACCTCGGCGAAAATGATGCGGTGGGGTCTCTTGTATCTCGGAAGCCCTTCGCAGAAGGTGTTTATCTCTTCCTCCGTAGCCTCCATTCCGTCCTTTAGCTGGATTATGGCTCCGGCGATCTCCCCGAGACGTTTGTCCGGCAGACCGATCACGGCAACATCATTTATCTTTTCATTGGACCGGAGGAAATCCTCTATCTGAACGGGATAAAGGTTTTCACCGCCGGAAACGATGACATCCTTTTTCCTGTCAACAAGGAAGATGTAGCCGTCCTCGTCCTGCATGGCAACGTCTCCGGTCTTCAGCCATCCGTCTCCGGGGAGCACCTCGGCACTGGCTTCGGGATTTTTGTAATAGCACTCCATGACTCCGGGACCCTTTACGCAGAGCTCGCCCTCGCAGCCCTGAGAGACCTCATTGTAATCGTCGTCCACGATCTTTGCTTCCCAGTTGTAGCCGGGGATACCTATGGCGCCGATCTTATGCTCATGGTGCAGCCCCAGATGTACGCAGCCCGGTCCTATCGATTCCGAGAGACCGTAGTTCGTATCATAATCATGATCAGGGAAATAATCCTTCCAGTGCTTTACAAGTGAGGGAGGAACCGGCTGGGCTCCTATGTGCATAAGCCTCCACTGCTTCAGGTCGGGATAATCGGAGAGCCTTACGTCTCCCCTGTCAAGCGCATCCAGGATATCCTGGGCCCAGGGCACGAGCAGCCATACTATGGAGCACTTCTCATCGGATACCGCCTTCAGGATCACATCCGGCGCCGTTCCCTTAAGGAGCACGGCCTTGCTTCCGGAGATAAGACTTCCGAACCAGTGCATCTTGGCTCCGGTGTGATAAAGAGGAGGGATGCATAGGAATACATCCTCATGGTTCTGCAGATGGTGCTTCTGCTCCACCTCGGCAGACTGGGTCAGGGATCTGTGCTTATGCAGGATAGCCTTCGGAAAGCCGGTGGTTCCCGATGAAAAATAGATCGCGGCCTCATCATCATCCGACAGGGGGATCAGCGGAGGCCTGCTGGAGCAGTCAGCCGTCAGCTCCATATAGCTGTCGGCAAAGGTGGGACAGTTCTCCCCGACGTATATAAGGAGCCTTCCCTTGCTAAGCCGTTCTTCTATTGCCTCTATCCGCCCGATGAACTGGGGACCAAAGAAAAGAATGCTGACATCCGCCAGATCCGCGCAGTATTCAATTTCCTCCGAGGAATAGCGGAAATTAAAGGGAACGGCAAGAGCGCCCGTCTTTAATATTCCGAAATAGATCGGCAGCCATTCAAGGCAGTTCATCATAAGGATCGCTACCTTTTCTCCCTTTTTTATCCCCTTTTCCAGAAGCATATTCGCCACACGGTTGGCCTTTTCATCAAAGACGCCCCAGGTTATCTCGTGGCGGTAGGGCAGATCCTCGGTCTGTTGTATCAGCGAATAATCCTTCCAGGTGATACGCCGTATCTCCTTCATCTCGGGATTCAGTTCGACCAGGGCCACCTCCTTTCCGTAGAGTCTGGCATTTTTTTCCAAAAGATCCGTTATAGGCATTTTTTCCCCCTCTTACAAATAATTTACAGAAAACTTTTTTGCGATTTAACGCGTCAACGCCCCAAAGTATACCATAGAATCCGTGTAATTTCCATTATTTAGGATTTGTTGTTGAAAATACCCTAAAACTGTTATAAAATCAGCTTATATTTGTCAAACATGCAGGGGGATGCCACATCATTCTCCGGATAAGCATGTGTTAAATGCCTAAATTTTGGGCGGACTTATATTATTATAAGGAGGAAAAGAACAGCATGAAGAAAATCATTAACGAAGCGAGCCAGGTTGAGGAGCAGATGGTTGAAGGTTTAGTCAAGGCTTATCCTGATTATGTTAAAAGGATACCCGGAACCACGGTTGTTGTACGTTCAGATAAGAAGACCGGAAAGGTTGCGCTTATAAGCGGAGGCGGAAGCGGACATGAGCCCGCTCATGCAGGCTATGTCGGAAAGGGCATGCTGGATGCCGCAGTAGCAGGTGCTGTTTTCACATCACCCACACCCGATCAGGTATTTGAGGGCATAAAAGAGATCGCTACCGACCAGGGCGTACTCATGGTTGTAAAGAACTACACCGGCGATGTTATGAATTTCGAAATGGCTGCTGATATGGCACGTGACGAAGGCATCAAGGTTGATGAAGTCGTTGTAAATGATGACGTTGCGGTTGACGGATCGCTTTATACGGTAGGACGCCGTGGTATCGCAGGTACCGTATTTGTTCACAAGATCGCAGGCGCAAAGGCTGAGACAGGCGCAAGTCTTGAGGAAGTAAAGGCTGTTGCAGAGAAGGTTATAGCAAATGTACGCTCAATGAGTATGGCAATCACCCCCTGCACGGTTCCCGCAGCAGGAAAGCCCGGCTTCGAGATCGCTGATGATGAGATGGAGATCGGTATCGGTATCCACGGAGAGCCCGGAACACATAAGGAAAAGATGCAGAAGGCCGATCAGATAGTAGACCAGCTTCTTGACAAGATACTTGCGGACATAGACTACGGCGGAAGCGAGGTTGCAGTTATGATCAATGGCTGCGGCGCTACACCTCTTATGGAGCTTCTGGTTGTAAATAATCATGTTAGCGACGTTCTTGCATCAAAGAATATCAAGGTATTCCGCACATTCGTAGGAGAATATATGACAAGCCTTGAGATGGAAGGCTTCTCCATTTCACTTCTGAAGCTTGACGATGAGATGAAGACCCTTCTGGATGCAACCGCTGATACTCCTGCATTCAAGAAGCTCTGATCCGGACGTATTAAAGGCGCTCGGACAGGCATAAGACTTTGTCGTTTACAATAACTAAAGGAAGGACGGCATTCAACAGGAAATGACAGACAGTAAGAAGGTAATAGAGATAATAAAGGTAATGGCCGAGATAATCCATGAGAACGCTCAGTTCCTTACGGATCTGGACGCGCCCATCGGCGATAATGACCATGGAATCAATATGGACCGCGGCTTCCAGAAGGTTTTAACTGACCTTCCCGGTGTGGAAAAGGACGATATAGGTGCGATCCTGAAAAAGACAGGAATGGATCTGGTTTCCACAGTGGGCGGTTCATCGGGACCTCTTTACGGAACGGCATTTATGAAGGCCGGATCAGCTGTGGCGGGGAAGTACGAGATAAATTCCTCGGATTTCGTGGCTATCATGGAGGCTGCTGTGGGCGGCGTACAGCTTCGGGGCAAGGCAGAAAAGGGTGAGAAGACCATGATCGATGCCATGATACCCGCTCTGGAGGCTATAAAGAAAGGTGTTTCGGAGGGCAAGTCACCGGCGGCATTTCTCGCAGACGGTGTAGCAGCCGCAAAAGAGGGTGTTGAATACACCAAGACCATTATTGCCACAAAGGGACGTGCCAGCTATGTGGGAGAGCGTTCAATAGGACATCAGGATCCCGGAGCCACTTCTTTTACGCTCCTTCTGGAGTCAATAGCTGCACTGTACTGATCTTTAAGGAGGGGGCTTATGGTTGGAATAGTTATGGTATCCCATAGCAAGACCCTTGCCGAGGGTGTTGTGGAGCTGGCGAGGCTTGTGGCAGGCGAATGCCCGATGGCAGCCGCCGGAGGGCTGGATGACGGCAGCTTCGGCACCAGCTATGAAAAAATAGAGGCGGCGATCAATTCCGTATACAGTGAAGACGGGGTGATCGTTATCATGGATATGGGCTCCTCCTGCATGACCACGGAAATGGTCATAGAAAATATGGAGGGCAAACGTGTTGAAATGGTGGACTGTCCCATGGTTGAAGGCGCTGTGGCAGCAGCGGCGGAATCAGAGGGCGGAGCATCTCTTGACGAGGTGAAGCAGGCTGCCATGGAAGCCGCAGGCGAAGCAAAATTCTGAGGCTGCAGGGATAAAACAGAATAAACCCCGGTGGAACTGACTGATCGCAGTAACGCCGGGGTTTTCTTAATTGTGCTCCGTACCATTCAGGCAGATTTTTCCTTATTTTTCATCTTCATTTCATACATTCGCTGGTCTGCAAGGAAATACACTTCTTCGGTGGTATGTCCGAGGACCTCATTTCTTCCTGCCATGCCGTATGCGGCCCTGACCGGAAAGCCCAGGGCTCTCTCAGCGTTCTTTTCAAGGGAATCAAGCCAGCCAAGCCTGCTTAAGAGTTCCTGCTTTGCGGCATCATCGGATATCACCAGGAATTCGTCTCCGCCGGGCCTTATCACATTTCCGACATCGGAGAAGCACTGTAACAGAATGTCGGCGAATGTGGTCAGGAGCTTGTCACCCGCAAGATGACCCTTGCTGTCGTTTATCTTCTTCAATCCGTCCACATCAAAGCTTATCATATGATAATCCTTCTCTGAGCAGTCGAGCTCTTCCATCCTGTCCTTACAGAAGGAGCGGTTCAGAAGTCCGGTAAGACCGTCGGTGTAGGCAATGTGCTTCAGGCTTTGCTCCTCGGCTTTCTTTACATATGATTCGTAAAGCTCGTAATTATATGAACCGATCATCATCATGGCCAGAAAAACCGTCCCGTACAAAAGGAAGGAATGCTGGAATTCCTGTACGTGGAAATTGAAGATACTGTTAGTCAAAAATCTGACGGCTTCAATACCCACGAACAAAAAGCAGGCTATAAGCTCCCTGAACCGTGCAGTCGAATGGGCTTCCTTCCTGTCATTGTCCTTCCATTCCACGACGGCAACGATTATCATGCAGACGATCGCTATAACCTCATAGACATATCGTACATTGCATATATGAATGACATTGTAGACTGACAGGCCGACAATGACAGCGATCAGGAGCTGAAGGGAGTTAATGACGGCTTTCTGGATGATCACATTCTCCGCCTTTTTGTTTTTGTGTGCCGAGCTGATGATACGAAGCACGGGAAGGACACTCAACAGACCGAAAAAGTACCGCCCAAAGGTGTTCCAATGATAATCCATGGAGAAGAGCTGGATAGCCTGTATCTCATAGATATTCCAGCAGCCTACCACAAAGAACAGTATGCCTGTCTGGTTCAGCCTTTCCCAGTCCTGTCCTCTCAGTGCAAGGAACATTGAGATGATCAGGAAGACCACCCCTGCCATGACCAGAGAAATGGAAACGACCACGGGGTAGATATTGCTGTTCAGGTAATCCTCAAAGCCCCAGCTGGTCTCGTCCAGCATGATCTTTGGAATATATGAAAAGGCTCCGTTATCACCAACCTTTATGACTATGGAAACGCTTCCTCCCTGACAGCCGTCCGGCAGACGGATAAGATGGACCGCCGAACCGACCATCTGTCCGGCGGCGTACTCCTTTGAACCATAGCCGTAAACTATTTTACCGTTCACATCCACGGAAATGGCAGACAGCTGGAGAGGGAATATTATCGCGTAACCATCGGGCATATCTTTGGGAAGGCTGTTTTTCAGGGAGATCAGATCTCCTTTTTTTACGCCTCCCGTAAACCTGAAATGGTCAAGGTCAGTCCCCGGATACTCCTGTCCGTGGAAGCTTACGGTCCATCCCTCGCTGAAATCGGTCATCCTGTTTCTGGAAATGTTTCTTATAAGCTCAAAAAATACTGCCGCCCCCAAAAGCACCGCTAACATCAGCAGAAGGAATATCATGTTTTTTTTGCGTTTCTGTCTTTTTTCCATATAATACGCCGGAGGGCTTATTCCCTCTCCTTTTTCATACCCCTCTTCATTTCGTACATCCGTCTGTCGGCCAGACGGTAAACATCCTCGGGATCGCCGGTATCAACCTCCTTGCTCCAGGCCAATCCGAAGGATGCGTCGATATCAAAGGGGATCCCCTCTTCCCTGCCGATTATCTTTTCAAGCTTCCGGATGAAACCGATCTTTTTCATCAGTTCATCCTCTGTTATATCCGTATCGATATACAGGAATTCGTCACCGCCGACCCTGTAGATATTGCGGTCACCCCCAAAGGCTTTTATGATTATGCCGGAGAACAGCATAATGTAACGGTCTCCCATCTGATGACCATGGGCATCATTGACGGCTTTCAGACCATTCAGATCCATATCCAGCATATAATAGCTTAAATCGCCGTCCTTCAGCTCTTCAAAACGTTTTTCACACATTCCCCGGTTCATAAGCTCCGTCATCTGATCCCTGAAGGCGAGCTTCTGAAGACGTTCCCTTTCCGTGTCCTTCAGGCGCATATCATATATCTCCAGAAGGAAGCCTATGGTCATAACAACGATCAGAACCATAAAGGCAAAAGGGGTAATGAGAGTATTAATATGAATCGAAAGCTTATAGAAGATGTTTATAACATAATAGATGGAAAGCTCCAGGATCACCATAAAGACGATCAGGATCATTCCCATCTGATACATCCTTTCGGCGGCCTTCATTCTTCTCCATTTTGAGCTGCCTGCAAAAAGAAGGGTCAGTATCACGGCAATAAGGAAATAGTGAAAATATCCTGTGAGCTTTGTCACCTCTGCAATCCCTGTGACCTGAAGCGTGAAGGCCGTCAGGAAGAAGACAGCGGCTGAAACAGTCATAAAGGATATGAATTTTCTCGCCCCGGGGGATGCCGACTGTCTGAAATGTCTGCTTAAAAACAGAGCCGGTACAGGGAGCAGATACATGGAGAGGTACTCCAGTATGGAATTCAGCGTTACATCTCCGGAAAAGAGCTGGAGTGCCTTAATGGTGGAGAGACACCAGATACCGGCGGTGCAGGAAAAAAGACCGATTATGGCAAGGGGATAAAACTGGCGGTCCATATATACTGCCATAACGGAAAGTATCATGAGAAAAATACCCGCCGTGAACAAAAAGAGTCCCGTAAAGATACCGAATAACCTGTCACGGGAATAAATGGAGATGGATGCATCGGCAGGGGTAAAGACTATCTCCGGAGCCGATGTTATGGCATTATCCTCAGAGGGAATGAGCTCGATCTTCAGCTCCTTTTCATAGAAGCTGCTGGGCAGGAGAATAAAGTGGTAACCGCTGCCTACCATTCTGTGAGCCTCGATCTCCGGAAGACCGTAGCTGTAGATCTGCCGTTCGTCTATCAGAACCCTTATGGCGGAAAGTCTCGAATAGACACGGAGAATAAGCGGGTCATGGCTGTTTATGCTCAGAGGATGGGTGAGGATATAGCACTCTTTTCGTTTTACATCCTTAAACACAGCCGACATCTCTTTCAGAGGAACATTCAGGATCGTCTTATCCCCGTTTTGGACCGTCCATCCCTCGGGAAGCTCAAACACCTCACTGCCGCTGCTGTGGGTCTCTATTCCCCCGAAAACAAAGAGGATGAGAAAAACAGCTATGAAAAAGCAGCTTATTATTTTTCCTATCTTTCCGGTTTTCTCCTTCTCCATCAGACCGTCCTAGAAAAAATTATACGAGCATAACGCAACGATGATGCCAAGAACACAGCCCGCCAGAACCTGCATGGGAGTGTGACCCACGAATTCCTTCAGCTTCACATCCATGCTGAGGCTCTCCTCACTGAGGCGGTCCAGAAGCTCGAACATCTCATTTATTACCTGTGCCTGTTTGCCGGTTTCCAGCCTGACTCCCCTGGCATCATGCATCACAATGATGGAGAGTATTGCCGCTATGGCAAAATACACGGAATCAAAGCCTGTCGTAAGACCGGTCATTACAGCCGCACTGGTGACCGTGGCGGAATGGGAGCTGGGCATGCCCCCGTCTCCCGTAAGTCTCCTTAAGTCCAGCTTTTTATTTATCAGGGCATGGATAATGGTCTTCAGAACCTGAGCCACAGCCCAGCCGGCTAATCCGGTAATAAGGATCCGGTTGGAAATCAGTTCTTCAACAAATGTAAGCATACATATTCATCATAATGCTTTTGTCCTCAAATATCAACGAATTTGATCCCCGTATTGTATTGACATTTTCTGTTCAGCGCCGAGCCACGCACTTGCTGCGTGGCTACGGCTCAAAATACCTGGCTGGCCGGCACGTCGCTCATCGGCAAAGCCGGTTTTACATGGCGGCGTGCGCATTTCAATTCAGCGCACTGGTGGTGCGCTGAATTGAAACATTGACATTTGAACAATTATGTACCAAAATGTATACAATGAACACACTGAAGGAAGCAACGGAACCGGCGTATGCAAAGATCAATCTCGGTCTTGATGTAGTCGGGAAAAGGAGTGACGGATACCACCTTTTAAGAATGGTGATGCAGACCCTTTCACTTCACGACACCGTGACGGTCAGGGTGTCTGAAAGGGGATCCGGAATAAAAACCGTTACCGACAGTGATCTGATCCCGGACGACAGGCATAATCTGGCCTTTCGCGCGGCCGGCCTCCTGGCGGAAAAATATCACATTGATCAGGGGATAGAGATCGATATAAAAAAAAAGATCCCCGTGGCAGCGGGCCTGGCCGGTGGAAGCAGTGATGCGGCTGCTGTCCTCAGGGCTGTGAACAGGCTTTTTGATCTGGGTCTCGACTTGACGGAGCTTAAGGAGCTGGGGTTAAGTCTCGGGGCGGATGTTCCCTATTGCATTGAGGGAGGAACCCGTCTGTCAGAGGGCATAGGGGAGATACTTACCCCGGTGGTGCCGGAGCTTAAGGATATAGGTGTGCTTCTCATAAAGCCCGGCAGAGGAGCTTCCACAAAAGAAGTATATGAAGCTTTTGATACATTGGAGAATGCGGAGCATCCCGATACCGACGGGATCATCGGTGCCATAAGATCCGGAGACATTCCCGCTCTTGGGAAGCTTCTCGGAAATGTGCTTGAAGCGGTCACGGTGAGGAAGGTTCCGGAAATAAACGGGATAAAGGATTTCTTAAGATCAAATGGCGCAACGGGCGTACTTATGAGCGGAAGCGGTCCCACCGTTTTTGCGATAGATGAGAGACAGGAGCTTCTGGAGAAAATGCACCGTGAGGCTTTAGGGATTTTTCCCGGGTATGAAGTGATCCTTACCGGGACAAAAAGATCAGGAATGACAGAATAGAACGGAAAAAGCGAAAATGAGTCTGCCGTCATACACCGATTCCATCAATGATGCGTTTCTGCCATTAAGAGATACGGTCTTCAACCAGCTCAGGCTCCAGATACTTCATGGAGAGCTGAAGCCGGGGGAAAGGCTTATGGAGGTGGCGCTGGCCGAGAAGCTCGGAGTATCGAGGACCCCTGTCAGAGAGGCCATAAGGATGCTGGAGCAGGAGGGGCTTGCGGTACTGCTTCCGAGGCGCGGTGCCCATGTGGCCAGCATAGACAACAAACAGCTGGAGGATATGCTGGAGGCAAGACGGACTCTGGAGGCATTTACCGTAAATGCCGCCTGCGGAAAGATCTCCAGAGCGCAGATAGAGGAGCTCAGGCAGTTCAATATGAAGTTCAGGGAGGCTGTAAAGAGCGGTGACACCGTGACCATGGCAGATGTGGATTTCATTTTCCATGAAGCCATAGCCAGGGCAGCCGGAAATAAAAGGATAATGGAGATGCTCCAGCTATTAAGGGAACAGCTTTTCCGTTACCAGTTCGAGTATCTCAAGGATACTGCCGACCACAGGCATCTGGTTGAGGAGCATGAGCTTATATGCCGTGCCTTTGAAGAGGGAGACAATAATAAGGCGGTGGAGATAATAAAGCTCCATATAGACGATCAGGAGCTGGGCATTTATTACCAGCTGGAAAAAGAAAACCGGGCGAATACAAAAAAGAGAAGGTTTGAATGAAAAGAGACGTGATAGTTGCCATAAAGGGGCTTCAGATAGACGATACAAACGATGATGCCGTTAAAATACTCGTAAACGGAAAGTATAACGAGAAAAACGGCAGGCATTTTCTGCGCTTTGAACAATATGAGGATGACGGTACTCCCACAAAGAATGTCCTCTCCTTTGACGAGAAGGCGATGGAGCTCACCAGAAGGGGCGGAACCCAGCTCCATATGACCTTTATGGAGAAGGAAAAAACCCTGACAAATTACACGACGCCCTTCGGCGCATTGATGGTCGGGGTCAATACCGACAGGATCTCTGTGGAAAAGAGCGATGACAGGATACATGCCGAGGTGGATTACGGATTGGAATTCAACTATGAATATGTAGCCGACTGCCAGCTGTCACTTGATATCACCCCCCGACCCTAGCGGAATAAAGGCTCCGGAGGCGTATATATAAAATAATCAAGATAACCCACCACCTTTAGGTGGTGGGAATATCTTGATTTCGGGTGCGGGGTCATAAGCCCCGTACCCGGAGAGCTGCGTCAGCAGCGATTTT
>JAFTEC010000145.1 GCA_017453865.1 Lachnospiraceae bacterium | reverse complement strand
TAGATTATATGCGCTTCGACACATTATGTAAACCAAATTCCTTAACTTTTTCTTAAGACTTATTATACATAAATACGATGGCTTTGCAATAGGGGATTTGTGTTTGTGTTTTTTCGCATTTTGAGGTACAATAAATTCGGATATTTATCCGGTGAAAAGAGAACGCTTAGAATGAATGAAGGAGTTGAAAACAGCATACGCAGAGCCGGTGCAAACGGACTTGCGACCGCAGCCCTTATTCTTGGGGTGGTTGCGGCTCTCGGGTTTGCATTTGTGTTCCCTCCCTTTGTCTTCGGTGCGACAGCCATAACCCTTGGACTTCTTTCCAAAATGGACGGCGTGATAAGCTTAAGGGCGAAGATAGGGATCTGTATGGGGGCTCTCAGTATGATACTTCTCCTTATCATCATCATTTCCGCGATTCATCTCATAATGACGAATCCCGGGCTTATGCAGGATTTCACCGAAAATTTTAAGGATGTTTATAATGAGGTCTATGATGAGCTTCTGCAGCAGGAAGGAGGCTTTGTATGATAAACGGGATAAGCGCCGGCTTCTACGGAAATCCTTTTTCCGATTATTCACCGGCAGGTTCCTTCGGAGCACCCGTTAACGGTGTGGAGGGTCCGGAGGAGGTAAAAAAGCCCATACTGAACCCCGGTGAATCCACAAAGGTCATCGGAGCACATAAATCCTCCCCTGCGGAATGCGAGACCTGCAAGGAAAGAAAGTACCAGGACGGTTCCGACGAAATGGTTTCGTTTAAGTCGGCTGCCCATATCTCTCCGGAGGCAGCTCCGAGCGCGGTCCGTGCGCACGAGGGAGAGCATGTTTCCAATGCCTACAAGAAGGCGGCTGAAGGCGGAGGAAAGGTACTTCAGGCCTCTGTCAGGATAAAGACCGGTATCTGTCCCGAGTGCGGCAGAACCTTTGTTTCCGGCGGGGAGACCAATACAAAGATAGAATATCCCAATGAAGATAAAAACCCTTATATGAAAAACAGAAAGGCAATGGAGAACGGTCTTCTTTCGGGAATGAACCTTTCATTATCCGCATAATAATGAGAAACAGCAGGGAATACAGAAGGATGGCGGGAGAGAGTCTCGCAGGAAATTACGGCGTCGTTATCGGCGCCTCAATAATATGTACGATAGTTATGAATATGCTGACTGCACCCTTAAGTATCATTTCCGGAATAGGAAACCTGACCGGAATGGTGGTCGCAGGCAGCATTATTACTGTACCGGCTTCACTTGTTATCTCACTGGTATCCGTATTATTTAATACCGGGGTGGACAAGATGGTCTTTGATGTGACTAAGGGAGAAAGAGCGGAATTCGGAAATCTTTTCTACTGCTTTACACATGATCCGCTGACTGTTGTGTGCTCCTGCCTCTGGATACTTCTCTACCTGCTGCCCGCTCTTGCTGCAATGCTTGCAGGAGCCGGAATCTTCGCGGCACTGGTGATCTTTACGAAGAGCGATACTGCACTCCTTGCAGGAACGGCAATCCTCCTCATCACCACCCTTTTCTACATCGTATGGGTGGCAGTGATCGGTCTTTCCGTGTCAATGACCTGCTTCCTGTACTTTGATAACCCCGGAATGAAGGCCGGGGATCTGGTCAGAAGCTCCATGCAGATGATGAAGGGCAGAAAGCTGCGTCTCTTCAAGCTTTATTTAAGCTATGCAGGCTTCTTAATTCTCGGCATCCTGTCCTGCGGACTGGCCTTTCTATGGATAAGCCCGAATATCACGGCTGCCGCCGCATATTTCTATCAGGACATATATGCTTCTTCACCGGAGACTTCGGGGATCTCACAGGGTACAGCCGGAGATCCCGTAGGATCGGAAAACACATACTATCAGCAGGACTATTGGAATTAGTCCTCCAGTCCGAAGGCGTCGTGAGCCGCCTGCATCGCCCTGTCCGTATCATCCCTGTCAATAAGCACCGTTACCCTTATTTCGGAGGTGGATATCATATTGATGTTTATCCCCGAATTGTAAAGGCACTCAAACATCTTTGCAGCAACTCCCGGAGAGCTCATCATACCTGCACCCACAACGGAGATCTTTGAAACGTGATCATTAAAGCTCACGTCCTTTGCATGAAGCGACTTCAGATTCTCCCTGATGGCGTCGATGGCTGTCTGTCCGTCGTCGGAGCCCACCGTAAAGGAGATATCCTTGGTTCCGTCGCGTCCTATTGACTGAAGGTTCATATCCACATTTATGTTTTTCTTTGAGATAAGGTCAAAGAGCTTAAAAGCCACGCCGGGTCTGTCTTCCAGTCCCAGAACGGAGATACGTGTCGTATTCTTGTCTGCCGCAACTCCTGAAACCAGCATTCCTTCCACTTTTGCCACCTCCTTGATGACTGTTCCTTCGGATTCATTGAGACTTGAACGTACTACAAGCGGTACGTTGTATTTCTTTGCAAGCTCCACTGAGCGGTTGTGGAGCACTCCTGCGCCAAGGGTTGCAAGATCCAGCATTTCGTCATAGGAGATCTCCTTCATCTTCCTTGCCCCCTTTACGATCCTGGGATCCGCGGTATATACTCCGTCCACATCCGTGAATATCTCACAGCTGTCGGCATGGAGCGCTGCCGCAAGGGCAACCGCCGTCGTATCAGA
The DNA here is from genome assembly GCA_017453865.1 of Lachnospiraceae bacterium. Lineage (GTDB taxonomy): Bacteria > Bacillota > Clostridia > Lachnospirales > Lachnospiraceae > NK4A144. The sequence continues at coordinate 16,532 of JAFTEC010000145.1, read as the reverse complement.
GCCCCCGCGACCCAGAGTAGTGTAATCGTCGTATTTATTTACACCCTGAAAGCCCGTTACTATCACGATCTTCCTGCTCTCTATCTCGTGTTCGATCCGGTCGGTGTCTATACGCTTAAGCCTTGCATTTCCATATACCCTGGTGGTATGCATGGAGACCTGAAATGCATTCAGGGAAACCGAGGGTATCCCCAGCCCGGCAAAGGCCATTGACATAAGCGCCACACTGACCTGCTCTCCCGTCGTGAGAAGCATATCCAGCTCTCTCTTCGGCGGATCCGGGTTGATCTCACGGGCGAGATCAATAAGCGCATCGGTCTGTTTTCCCATGGCGGACAGCACCATTACTATGTTGTTTCCCGCCTGCCAGTCTGCGGCGCAGCGCCTGGCAACATTCAGGATCCTGTTCTTATCTCCGACGCTGGTCCCGCCGAATTTCTTTACAAGTAGCTTCATTTGTTTATCCTTATCCTGCTGATAACGTATCCCGCTTCGGCAAATTTCCTTTCAAATTCATTTTCACTCATCACCGCAGTGATAAGAGCCGCTTCATCCTTTATCTCATCGCTTAGGATCTCATCTTTGGCCTCAAACCTGATCCTGGCATCGCTTAATTTTTCTACGGGAACCCTGATGAAGAAGGCTCTCTCCGCGCTGCCGTTATCGACGAGCTTCAGCTCCTCCGAATCCCAGAAAACAAAGAGAGTTCTGGAAAGATGCTTGACCGCATCTATTACGTCGCCCACCACGGCGCTGGCTGTGGGAAGGCTTCCCGCGCCGCTCCCGTAGAACATTGAGTCACCCAGCATATTTCCGTGGATATATACCGCGTTAAACACTCCGTTTACGTTATATAAGGGATGTCCGTTTCTCACGAGGAACGGAGCCACAAGAGCAAAATAGCTGTTAGCTCCTTTATCATCCGGAACCTTATAGGCGCTTGCAAGGAGCTTTACCGCGAAGCCCGCTTCTTTAGCAAAGACCATATCGGCATGGCTTATCTTTGTGATGCCCTCCGTGTGTATATTCCGGTATTTTATCGTATGGCCGAAGGCGAGGGACGAAAGGATGGCGATCTTCCTGCAGGCATCATACCCTTCCACATCAGCCTCGGGATTTCTCTCGGCATAGCCAAGCTCCTGCGCTTCCTTCAGCGCATCATCAAAACCGGATCCCTTTTCTCCCATTTCGCTCAGGATGTAATTTGTGGTCCCGTTAAGTATCCCCGAGACCTCATCTATGTCCTCTGCGGTAAGGGAGCTGTTTAAGGCTCTGATGACGGGTATGCCTCCGCCGCAGCTGGCTTCGAAGAGATAATTTACGTTTTTCTCCCTGGCAAGATCCAGAAATTCCGCCCCATGCTCGGCAACCAGCTCCTTATTGGAGGTACATACGCTCTTTCCGGCTTCAAGGGCAGCCCTTGTGAATTCGTATGCGGGCTTCAAGCCTCCCATGACCTCAACGACCACCTTTACCTCAGGGTCGTTTAAGATAATACTGAAATCATGTACTATCTTTTCCTGCACCGGATCCCCGGGAAAATCCCTGAGATCCAGAACATACTTTACCCTTACGGGAGTTCCGGCCTTTTTGTCTATTTTTTTGCTGTTTTCGGTAAGGACCCTTACTACTCCGCTTCCCACCGTACCGTATCCCAGAACCGCGATATTTACCATTTTACTCATCATCCTTAACATTCAATTTTTTACATCCGTTTGCAAGCCACACCAGATACCCGTTTATGAAGGGGTCCAGATTTCCGTTAAGGACACTGTCCGCCTGGGCTATCTCCACGCCTGTCCTTAAGTCCTTTACCAGCTGGTAGGGCTGCAGGAAGTAGGATCTTATCTGTGAACCCCAGGCATTATCCTTTACTTCGCCCCTGATCTCGGAAAGCTTATCGGCATTCTCCTCCTCCTTCAGCATAAGGAGCTTTGCCTTCAGCATCTGCATGGCCTTATCCTTATTCTGGAACTGGGATCTCTCATTCTGGCAGGTCACCACTATACCCGTGGGGAAGTGGGTGATCCTTATCGCCGAGGAGGTCTTGTTGATATGCTGTCCTCCCGCTCCCGAGGAACGGTAGGTATCTATCCGTATATCATCATTCTTTATCTCTATATCCACATCATCATTTATTTCCGGCATGACATCCAGCGATACGAAGGAGGTCTGCCTCTTTCCCTGGGCATTGAAGGGGCTGATGCGGACCAGCCGGTGAACACCCTTCTCGGACTTAAGATAGCCGTAAGCGTTCTCTCCGTTTATCTGGAAGGTACAGCTCTTCAGTCCCGCTTCATCCCCGTCCAGTGAATCCAGAACCTCGGTCTTGAAGCCATGTGACTCCGCCCACTTGCTGTACATACGGAAGAGCATGCTGCACCAGTCACAGGACTCTGTGCCTCCGGCTCCGGCATTTAAACGCAGGATCGCATTATCGGCATCATATTCACCTGACAGCAGGGTCTTTAAGCGTATCCTCTCGTAGTCGTCCTTGAAGCTTCCGAATTCCTCCTTGATCTCAGCCGCCAGGGTTTCGTCATTATCCTCGTTTGCCATATCTATAAGGTCAAACATATCGGTAAACTGGCTGTCAAGCTTCTTAAAGGTTTCGACGTCCTCCTTTAAGGATCCCAGCTCCTTACTCTGCTTCGTGCTGCTTTCTGGATCATTCCAGAAGTCCGGCTCCTCCATTTTTCGGTTCAGCTCTATTATGCGGTTTTTCTTATTCTCAAGGTCGAGGGACTTGTACAGGTCCTTTAGCGGTGTCCTGTAGCCTTCAAGCTCCACCTTCAGGTTGTCAAGCTCTAACATTTTTACTCCAATCCGCCGGTCTTCATATGACAGTTCTTGTATTTCAGACCGCTGCCGCAGGGACAGGGGTCATTCGGATAGATCTTCTTATTCGATCTTTTTGCAGGTCCCTTCTTTACGGAATCATCCTTATTTGTGCCTGTGACCTTTGCAACCTGCTCACGTTCAACCTTCTCTTCCACGTGGACATGCATAAGGAGCCGCACCGTATCCTCCTTGATGCCCGCGGTCATCTGGTCAAACATCTCGAAGCCGGCAGTCCTGTACTCCACGACCGGATCCCTCTGTCCGAAGGCCTGCAGGCCTATGCCCTGACGGAGCTGTTCCATATCGTCTATATGATCCATCCATTTTCTGTCAATGACCTTCAGAAGGATCACACGCTCTATCTCTCTAAGCATCTCCGGCTGCGGGAATTCCGCTTCCTTGTCCTCATATATCTTCACAGCCTTTTCCTTCAGGTTGTGCTTTAGCTCCGCAGGAGTTAAGCCCTTTATATCGGGCGTCCTTATGCGTTCCATCGGAATGACAGGCAGCAGGAGCTGATTTAAGCCCTCCAGATCCCAGTCCTCGGTCTTCTGGTCTTCCCCTATTGTCATATCCACGGCATTTTCCGTTATATCAGTGATCATTCCGTAGATCGAATCCCGCATATTCTCGCCGTCCAGAACCTTCCGGCGCTCATCATAGATTATCTCTCTCTGGTCGTTATTTACGGCATCATAATCAAGGAGATTCTTTCTGATGCCGAAGTTATTCTCCTCTATCTTCATCTGGGCTTTTTCAATTGCCCTTGTAAGCATGCCATGCTCTATCTGCTCTCCCTCGGGAACGTTCAGGGCCTCAAATACCTGCATAAGCCTGTCCGATCCGAAGAGACGCATAAGATCGTCCTCGAGAGAGATATAGAATCTGGAAACGCCGGGATCCCCCTGACGTCCGGAACGTCCGCGGAGCTGGTTGTCGATACGTCTCGACTCATGCCGCTCGGTCCCTATGATCATAAGTCCGCCTGCTGCTTTTGACTCTTCATCAAGCTTGATATCTGTACCACGTCCCGCCATATTCGTGGCGATGGTCACCGCGGAGTGTTCTCCCGCATGTGACACTATCTCCGCCTCCATTTCGTGGAACTTTGCATTAAGAACGTTATGCTTTATGCCCCGCTTACTTAAAAGCTTAGAAAGCTCCTCGGAGGCTTCAATGGTGATGGTTCCCACAAGGATAGGCTGTCCGGTGGCGTGTACCTCTTCGATCACATCGCAGATAGCGTTCAGCTTTTCTCTTCTTGTCTTAAATACCGCGTCCTGAAGATCCTTCCTCATAACGGGACGGTTGGTGGGTATCGTGATGACGTCCATACTGTATATCTCACGGAATTCCCGTTCCTCGGTGAGAGCGGTACCTGTCATACCCGACTTTTTTTCGAATTTATTGAAGAAGTTCTGGAAGGTAATCGTCGCAAGGGTCTTACTCTCCCTTTTTACCTTCACATGCTCCTTCGCCTCTATTGCCTGATGGAGTCCGTCGGAATAACGTCTTCCGGGCATTATACGTCCGGTAAATTCATCTACTATGAGGATCTGGTCGTCCTTGACCACATAATCCTTATCCCTTGCCATCAGGTTATTGGCACGGAGCGCAAGTATGATGCAGTGCTGTATCTCCAGGTTTTCGGGATCTGCCAGATTCTCCAGATGGAAGAACTGCTCAACCTTTTTTACTCCCTGCTCCGTGAGATTTACTATCTTATCCTTTTCATTTACGATGAAGTCTCCGGTCTCCTCGATCTCAACGCCCATAATCGCGTCCATCTTCGAAAGCTCGGTGCTGCTGGCTTCACCCCGCTGCATCTGATGCGCCAGTATCTCACAGGCTTCATACATCTTTGTGGACTTGCCGCTCTGACCCGAGATGATAAGGGGTGTACGGGCTTCGTCGATAAGAATGGAGTCAACCTCGTCGATTATGGCATAGTGGAGGTTCCGGAGAACAAGCTGGTTCTTGTAGATCGCCATATTGTCCCTTAAGTAATCAAAGCCCAGCTCATTATTCGTCACATAGGTTATGTCGCAGGCATAAGCCTTCTGCCGCTCCGCGCTTGTCATGCCGTTCTGGATAAGGCCCACCGTGAGACCCAGAAATTCGTGGATCTGACCCATCTGCTCCGCATCACGCTTTGCAAGATAGTCGTTGACGGTTACCACGAATACTCCCTTGCCCTCGAGTCCGTTTAAGTATGAAGGCAGTGTTGCCACAAGGGTCTTTCCTTCACCGGTCCTCATCTCGGCGATACGCCCCTGATGAAGTATGATCCCGCCTATGATCTGTACCGGGAAATGCTCCATCCCGAGGACACGCTTTCCGGCCTCCCTTACGGTGGCATAAGCCTCGGGAAGGATATCGTCAAGGGTCTTCCCCTCTTCCAGCATGCCCCTGAATTTCGCGGTCTGAGCCTTCAGTTCATCATCACTCATAGCCGCGATCTTGTCATGGAATGCCAAAACCGCATCCACCATAGGCTGTATCTTCTTTAATTCCCTTTCGCTGTGGGTACCGAAGATCTTTTCAATAATACTCATGCTCTTTTGCTTTGCCTCTCTCAGGATCCCTGCACAAATGTAAAATAATTTATGCAGAGCTCCTTAGCGCTGAACGGACAACCAAACCATTTTACCAAAAGACCCTTATGTTTTCAATACAGCAATCCGCTGCAGGCAGCAAGCGCCGCAACAGCGCCGTCCGAAACCGCTGTGGTGAGCTGTCTCACTTCCTTTGTCCTGCAGTCACCGGCTGTGAAAACGCCCGGAGTCTTCGTGGTGCAGCCTTCTCCCGAAAGCACATAGCCCTTTCCGTCAAGCTCAGCCACGTTTTCAAAGCCCTTGTTTTCCGGCTCCTGCCCGATTGCCACAAAGATCCCCTGTACCTCGATGTCACTGAGCTCTCCCGTAAGCTTATTCTTTACGGTGACGGCAGAGAGCGTCTTGTCGCCCTTAAGTCCCTCCACCGTGGAATTAAGGACAAGCTTTATATTCTCCCTGCCCTTGACCTTTGCAACATCCGCATCACTCCCTCTAAACTGATCCCTTCTATGGATGATATAAACGGTTTTGCAGTACTCAGAAAGGAAAAGGGCGTCTGAAAGTGCGGTATTGCCTCCGCCGTATACAGCCACGTCCCTTCCCCTGAAAAACGCTCCGTCACAGGTGGCGCAGTAGGATACTCCCCTTCCGGTAAGCTCCTCCTCCCTGTCTATACCCATATGGCGGTTCTTTGCACCGGTGGCTATGATAACGGCTCTTCCCTCGTAATCGGTGCCGCTGTCTGTCTTCACCACCTTGCTCTCCCCCTTATCCTCTATGGAGACGGCAGTCTCGTATTTAAGCTCCGCCCCGAAGGAGGTCGCCTGCTCATAGAGTGTGGTGGCATATTCAAAGCCGGAAACGTGCTTCAGCCCCGGATAGTTCTCGATATCCGGCGTATTCACGATCTGTCCGCCATACGCCTTTGCCTCAAGTAAAACCACGCTTTTTCCGGCTCTCAGGGCATATATCGCGGCAGTAAGCCCCGCAGGTCCCGCTCCGATGATAATAATATCCGTCATTTCATTCCTTCCTTTCTTCAAAAGCTTTACATCAGTTACACCATAAGCTGCCTCAGTCACTCATCATATACAGAATATTCTGCTTACTCTCCGGCTTCATATCCGGTGAGCAGCGGATATACCTGACATTATTAAAATGATAGGTGAAGGTATTGTTCATAAGCATAAAGGGCATTGACCCCTTCCCCTCCAGCGCTGTTATCAGATTAAAGCCGTATAATCCGCCGGGATTAAGATGCTCCTTTATAAGCATGATCCCCTGCGGGGAAGCAAGCCCTTCATCGGGAATATCCGAGTGATATGCGTCGTTTATGATGATATCATAGCCTTCCCCGCTCCTTTTCAGATACTCCATCCCGTCCTCGATAAAAATACGGAGACGCTTTGAGGACTCGGCCTTATAATCCTTTTCAAGGTCATTCAGAAAAAAATATTTTCTCGCAAGATGCACTGCCAACGGATTTATTTCTACAACATCTATGCTCTTTTCCGGATAGTGGCTTATCAGAAACTTCGGAAACTGGAAGCCCGCACCGCCGAACATCAGTATCCTTTTCGCATCCGGCTTCTCATTCAGAAGGGCGGTCAGGCTCTTCATATAATCAAAGACCAGATCATTCTTTCTTTCATCAAAATAAGAAGCGGACTCCCTGACGTCATTGACTTCATACAGTCTCGCCTCTTCCCCTCTGTATGTTCCGTTTCTTATGACAAACCTCCCGTACTCAGTATCTATGGTCCTGAGTACCTTCCCCGGAGTTCTGTCTTTTTTTTTACTGAAGAGATCCATCATCCCTGATCGAAGCCTCTCGGTTCCGTTTATTATAATAGGCAGACCTGTAAGCCGGGTTATGTCTTGGACGGTCATCTATCTTGGACGTATGTTACCATACGCCTCCAGCGACCCACCTGAAAACGGGACGGGCAGCCCCATGGTTTTCACTTGGTCTTGCTTCGGATAGGGCTTGCAATGCGCCGGACATTACTGCCCGGCCGGTGGTCTCTTACACCGCCTTGTCACTATTTCCCTCTATGGAGCACCGCCGACAAAATCGTCCTTCGGACGAGCGGCGGTGCGCAGGTAACGCTCTCTGCGAGAGCGTTACAAGGGTTACATACTTTCTGTTGCGCTATCCCGTGGGTTACCCCAGCCGGCCGTTAGCCGGTATCCTGCCCTGTGAAGCCCGGACTTTCCTCCCGTGGGAACCTGTATGATCCCCCCGAGCGACCGCCCGGTCTGCCTATGCCTGTAATGCCCCGAAGGGGCATTGCCTACGCACCGCCGCCGTGCCGAAGGCACGCTTCTCATCGGCGGTGCTCCTATTTATTGCAGCATACTGCGAAGCAGTGTGCTTTTTCAAACCTCAAAGCAGCTGCCGCCCACAAACTCCCTGCAGATCGAGTTCTTCGGCAGGGCTTCCGTCGAGATTCCGAGGAAGTACTGCAGGAATTTGAGGAGCCGTAAAGCCTCCTGATAATCCGGATCCTCCTTTTTGATCGTAAAAAGGAGGGGCTCCGCGTACTGCTTTAATGCTGCGAGCTCATAAATAAGTGCTGAATTGAACATCGCATCCGCGCTCTCCTGGAAGGGGAAGATATTCCTCTCCTCACCGCGCCTCACCGACGCCCACATTCCGAGTGTCCTCTCCGCGTCCGCACCCCTTGTCCTGAAGTCCCGTACCAGACGCCTTATGAGCCTTCCGTCGGTGGTCGGGATCCTGTTATGGTCATCAATATTTAAGGTGGTCAGTGCGGAAATATAAATCTTATATTTGTCGTCCCGTGAAAGGGTATAGGAAAGCTTGTCGTTGAGACCGTGGATACCCTCGATAACAAGTACGTCCTCATGTCCCATGGTCAGGAAATTACCCTTATACTCCCGTTCGCCCGTAATGAAATTATAGCTTGGCAGGTCAACGGTCTTTCCCTTGAGGAGGTCCGTCATATTCTCATTGAAGACCTCGATATCTATGGCCTCCAGGCACTCAAAATCCTTCTTCCCCTCGCTGTCGAGAGGGGTCTCCTCCCTTGGCACAAAGTAGTTGTCGAGTGCGATGGGATGGGGCTTCATCCCGAATGCCGCAAGCTGTATTGAGAGCCTGTGGGAGAAGGAGGTCTTTCCTGAGGAGGAGGGTCCCGCGATCATTACAAATCTCTTCTTTTCCTTAACGATCTCCCTTGCGATCTCGGATATCCTGCTCTCCTGCAGAGCCTCCTGTACGAGGATTATATCATTTATCCTGCCCTCGGAGATCTTGTCGTTCAGATCACCTACAGTCTCTATACGCATGATCTCATTCCATTTGGTGGCATTTATCATTGTATTAAATAGCTTCGGTGAATTGGAAACAGGCGATACCTCTGTGGGTGAGAGCCTCTTCGGAAGCTGAAGGATCAGACCCTCATCATACTTTACCAGATCGAAATATTTTACATAGCCTGCGGAGGGCACCATAAAGCCGTAATAATAATCCCTGAATTCATCTATGGAATACATATTGACGGAGGAGCTCATACGGTAATGGAAGAGTCTCTCCTTGTCCTTCATATCGTATTCCCTGCAGAGAGCCCGGACCTCGTCGATCGGGAAGCTCTTCTTTAATATCTTCACATCCTTGTCGACTATGCTTTGCATCCGTTCCTTCACACGCTCCACAAGAGCCTCATCAAGGGTAAAATCACCTTTAAGGGAAATATAATAGCCGTCCCCTATGGAAAACTCCACCTTGACCCTTTCAAGCCTGTCATTCAGCTCATTATAAAGGGATTTTATCAGTATCATACAGGCACTTCTCTTATAGGCCTTATGTCCGCTGTGTCCGGACAGGGTTTCGAATTCCTGTATCTCCGTATCCTCCTTAACGGTATGAAAGAGCTCCTTCAGCTTATGGTTCCTTATTGCAAGAACGATAGGGTACTCGTAATCCTTCTGAAAATCACGCGCTATATCAAAAAGAGCCGTACCCTTCGGATACTCGTACTCTTTTCCCTTGATCTTAACCTTTACCTTGTCCATGGTCACCTCTCATCACACCGTATAAAACGGTTCCTTTACTTCTTCCGTAAAAACCTTAAGCTCCGGAAGGTTCTTCCTAAACCATTCCTCCATATCAGGGATAAAAAGCTTTTCTATTCCGTAATGCCCCGCGTCTATCACCGAAAGACCCTGCAGAACGGCGTCAAGCCCCTGATGGTGGCTTATGTCCCCGGTGATATATACGTCAGCGTCTTTTGAAAGTGCATAGCCGCTTTCGCTGCCCCCGGAGCCCGGAAGCACCGCAGCCCTCTCCATAAGGCCGTCCGCGTCGCCGTAAATCCTTACGTCCGGAATATTGAACACCCTTTTCACGAGCTCCGCACATTCCCTTAGGGTGCAGGGAGCGCTTAAGGCACCTGCTTTTCCGAGGCCCAGGATCCTTCCCTTATCATCCTCCCTTATGCTGCATAAGGGCTCCGTATCCCTTAAATTAAGCCTCTCTGCCGCAATATCGGCCATACGGCAGATATCATAGTTGGTATGGAGGGCAATATAGGAAATATCGTGACGGATGAGCTCCATTATCCTCCGCCCCGTAAAATCATCACCGGTAACGGACTTCATGGGCTTAAATATCATCGGATGGTGGGTTAAAAGAAGCTCTGCCTTTTTCTCCGCTGCCTGCTCTATAACGTCATCCGTTGCATCGAGGGCGATATAGACCCTCTTCACTTCCTTTTCAGGTCTTCCGGCAAGAAGCCCCACATTGTCCCATTCCTCCGCGGTCTCCGGAGGCGCCAGCGAGTAGAGTTTACATAATATATCACGGCACTTCATTTTTTCTCCTTATATTACCGGAAGTTATAAAATCGCTGCTGACGCAGCTCTCCGGGTACGGGGCTTATAACCCCGCACCCGAAATCAAGATATTCCCACCACCTAAAGGTGGTGGGTTATCTTGATTATTTTATATATACCGGTATAAGATCCTTTTCTCCGCTCGGAATTATAGCTGCATTTCAGGATAACGTAGTGCTTACCCTTATCCTCCGCCGTCCTTTCTTCAAGAATGACGAAGCCCCTTCTGCTTAAGCCCTCCCTGCATTCCTCTATAAGAGACTGTGGAGACAGTATCCAGGTAGCGACAGCTTTTCTTATCTCCTCCGGGCATTCGTCCAATATCCTTAAGATAAGCGGTCCTCCCATTCCGGTGATGATAACCGTATCCGGAAGGTCTGCCCTTCCACCGCCTCCTCCGATAAACTCCGGGAGCTTCTTCAGCCCGTCTGACAGTACAAGAGCGCATTTATCCGACAGTCCGTACTTTTCTGTGTTTTCACCGGCTCTTAAAAGGGGGCCCTTATTCTTGTCTATAAGGTAGGCAAAGTCCGAGATCCCGCTCTTTATGAGGTAATGTGGCAGAAGTCCGTGGTCACAGCCAACATCCGCAACGACCGATCCCTTTTCCACGAAGGACGCCGCTATGAAAAGCCTTTCCGGCAGGTTCTTCATCAGTCAAGATAATCCTTTAATTTCCTGCTCCTGCTGGGGTGACGGAGCTTCCGGAGAGCCTTTGCCTCTATCTGCCTTATCCTCTCACGGGTAACGCTGAACACACGTCCCACCTCTTCAAGGGTACGGGCTCTGCCGTCATCCAGGCCGAAGCGGAGACGGAGGACCTTCTGCTCACGTTCCGTAAGTGTTTCCAGCACCTCCTCCAGCTGCTCCTTTAACAGCGTAAATGCAGCCGCATCCGCAGGCACCGGCACCTGGTCATCCTGAATGAAGTCACCGAGATGGCTGTCTTCCTCTTCCCCTATGGGTGTTTCAAGGGAAACAGGCTCCTGGCTGATCTTCAGGATCTCACGCACCCTTTCGACAGGCATATTCATGGCTTCCGCTATCTCATCCGGGGTAGGTTCACGGCCAAGCTCCTGCAGGAGCTGTCTTGAAACACGGATAAGCTTGTTTATGGTTTCCACCATATGAACGGGGATACGTATGGTCCTCGCCTGATCCGCTATCGCGCGGGTTATAGCCTGACGGATCCACCAGGTTGCGTAGGTCGAGAACTTGAAGCCCTTTCTGTAGTCAAATTTTTCAACAGCCTTGATAAGACCGAGATTCCCTTCCTGAATTAGGTCAAGGAAAAGCATACCGCGGCCCACATATCTTTTTGCAATCGAAACCACTAGACGCAGGTTTGCCTCCGCCAGCTTTTTCTTTGCATCCTCGTCTCCGAGCTCCATACGCTTTGCAAGCTCTATCTCTTCCTCAGCGGTAAGAAGAGGTACCTTTCCGATCTCTTTAAGGTACATCCTTACCGGATCCTCTATGGAGACGGAATCGGGAACGGACAGATCGATGTTCTCAACATCCGGAACCTCTTCATCATCCTCATCATCAAGGTTCGGCTCCTGATCATCCTCATCGGGCTCATTGATCTTCAAAAATTCCAGATTGTTCTGCTCCAGAGTCTCGAGTATCCTGTCATACTGATCCTCATTAAGCGTAAAGCCGCTGAAAAAATCCGCAACCTCCTTATCCTCCAGAACCCCCTTTTTCTTTTTTCCGAGCTCGATAAGCTCCTTCAGCTTTTCCTCGAACTGTGCCTGTGTGTCTTCTGCCATTGTCTTCCCTTTCTTTTGCCTTTTTCGTTACTGTAAGCTGATCCTGACCCTTGTAAGCTTTTCCAGCACCTTTTTTTCCCTGATCGTGCGGCTTATCGGGTCATCCTCATTTTCATGGCTCTGTCTCTTTAGGCTCTCCTTCTTTACCCGTATAACAAGATCCGTGAGTGCCTGTTCCTTTTCCGTATTTGAAAGTCCGGTGTCGAGGCTTGTATCAAATATCGCGGCTGCGAGCCTCTGCTCCTCCGGTTCCCGGAAAAGTCCGACTATGCTTCCGACATTGAGCTCCTTTTTTTCTATCTGCTTAAAAAGCTCTCCCGCGCATATCCTCATAATTCCTTCCGAAAAGTCATCCGCTTCGATATACGGCTTTACAGCTGCATATACCCTGTCCGGATCATCACTGATAAAGGTAAGGAGAAGCTTCTCGGCTTCGATAAGGCCGTTTTTACCGGAGCTTTTTTTCCTGTCGTTTTTTATGCCTGTGCTTCTGATCCCCCCTGCTTCACCGGGATCAGGCTCGATAAGCCGGGAGCTCTCGACAGCTCTTTTAAGCATCCCGCTGTCCATCATATATTCCGCGGCCAGAGCCTCCGTATAGTTATTTCTCTCAAGCTCATCTTCGACAAGGGAGAGCCTCCTCGCCATCTTCTGCTGGAAGGCGGTTCTTTCCCCGGGATCGCTCAGGTCGTGGTCCCGCTGCAAAACGTGTATCTCGAAAAATAAGCTCTGCTCCGCGGAATCTATCCTCTTCTGAAATTCATCCCTTCCCAGGGCTTTAATGAATTCATCCGGGTCCTTATAGGGCTCTAAATGTATTATCCTCGAATTTATCCCCGCGGACTTCAGTATCGGTATGGCTCTCAATGCCGCCTTCACGCCTGCGCTGTCCGAATCATAGGTAAGCCGTATATCCTCCGTATAGCGCTTTAGGATCCTTGCGTGTTCCTCGGTAAAGGCGGTGCCGAGGCTTGCCACGGCTTCCGTAAAGCCTGCCTGATGAAGGCTTATCACATCCATATAGCCCTCACAGGCGATGAGATAGCCCTTCCGGCTCTTTCTCGCCTCATTAAGGCCGTACAGATTCCGTCTTTTATCAAAAACAGCGGTCTCCGGGGAATTCAGGTATTTGGGCTCTCCCTCCCCCATGACTCTTCCGCCGAAGCCTATGACATGGTTCCCCACATCCATTATCGGAAACATGACCCTGTTAAAGAATCTGTCCCTTATGCCCCTTTTCTCATCGGCATAAACAAGACCCGCTGCGTTTATCTCACTGTCCGTATATCCCTTTTCCTTAAGAAAGGCACAGACCTCATTATGCTTCCCCGCATACCCGAGACCGAAGGATCGCATGATCTCAGGCTTAAGGCCCCTCTTAACAAAATAGTCCATACCGTTCTTCCCTGAAGGGGAACGAAGGTTATTGAAATAAAAGAAAGCCGCATCCTTAAGGACTGCCATTATCCGGTCCTTCTCCCTCTGACGGGCCTTGTTCTCCTCAGATGCCGAAATCTCGGGAAGCGTGATCCCGGCTCTGTCCGCCAGGGTCTTTACGGCCTCCGAAAAGGTCAGATTGTCATATTCCATTAAAAATGAAAAAACATCCCCGCCGGCGCCGCAGCCGAAGCAGTGGTAGATCTGCTTTGAGGGCACCACAGAAAAGGACGGGGTTTTTTCGTTATGGAAGGGGCAGAGGCCCTTATAGCCCGAACCGGACCTTTTTAGCTTCACCGCCTGTCCCACCACGTCCACTATATCGCTGTGTAATCGTACTTCTTCTATTATATCATCCGGGTAAAACATATCCTGTGATGCGCCAAAGGCGCATTGCCTACGCACCGCCGCCGTGCCGAAGGCACGCTTCTCATCGGCGGTGCTCCTTATCCTGTAATGCCCCGAAGGGGTATTGCCTACGCACTCCTTATCTCACTTCAGTTTCCACGGATATGGAATATACATATCCTCGTAAAGACCGATCGCGTATCTGTCAGTCATGGATGAAATATAGTCGCTGACTATCCGCTCCTTTTTCTCACCCTTTTCTTCTATAAGGTAAATATATTCCTCCGGCATTTCTTCCGGATTTTCCGTAAAGAAGGCATACAGAGTCTCTATGAGCTTTTCCGCCTTCCCCTCCTGGCTCTTGGCGATCTTATTGGTATAGACATTTTCAAACATCCACTGCCTTAAGTCCATCAGAGCGGAAAATACAGGTTCGCTTAGCCGTACCTCTCCGGTCCCGTAGCTTTCCCTGATCATATCGGTGATAAAGGTATCAAGTCTCTCACCCAGGGTATTCCCGGCAACCCGCGCGATATGCTCCGGCACCCTGTCATCGGGAAGGATCCCTGCTCTAACCGCATCATCCAGATCGTGATGCATATACGCTATCTTGTCGGAAAGCCTCACCACCTGTCCCTCCAGGGTCTCAGGCTTCATCCTCATTCCGTGGTTTCTGATACCGTCCAGAACCTCATAAGTAAGATTTAAGCCCCGTCCGTCCCTTTCAAGAAGCTGTACCACTCTTACCGACTGCTCCGCGTGCTGGAAGCCCAGGGGGCATACACGGTTTATGGCTCTCTCACCCGCATGGCCGAAGGGAGTATGCCCCAGATCATGTGCCAGGGCGATTGCCTCTGTCAGATCCTCATTCAGATCAAGGGATCTGGAAACGGTCCTCGCGATCTGCGCAACCTCCAGCGTATGGGTAAGTCTTGTCCTGTAGTGATCCCCCTCCGGGGTAAGAAAAACCTGGGTCTTGTCCTTCAGTCTTCTGAAAGCCTTGCTGTGAATGATCCTGTCCCTGTCTCTCTGGAAGACCGGTCGCAGGAGATCCTCGGGCTCTTCCTGCATCCTTCCCTTCGACTTTACCGAAAGTGCGGCATAGGGGCTTAATGATCTTTCTTCTTTTCTTTCAATTTCTTCCCTGATATTAACCACTTAATCTGGCTCCCCTTTTTCCCTACAAATAGAATATACCCCCTGCCTGAAGATAATCCTTTTTTAAATTACGTACAGTTTTATCAGCCACCCCGTAGTCGTGATAAATGCTGAAAAGATCGGGATCACGATCAGGGGCCACAGGATCAGCTTTTCAAAAACCGCTTCCTTTGCGGGTCTTAGACCCCTGACATAGTTGGAATAATCGGAAATATCCGCAACAAGAAAAGCAATATAGGGATGGGCAAAAAAGAAGGTGGGATTTTCATAGCCGCTGTAACGGAGCACCGTACTTATAAGCTCGCACAGTATAAGCGCCGCATAAACAAAGCTCCTGAAATCCGGCCTTTTCTTTGAAACGAGACCCAGTATAAGGGATGCCATTATGCCCTCGCAGGCCGCAGCCCCGAAATTAAACCCAGTAATGCTCATATTATGATTCCCGTAATCCGCCGAAGGCCCTCAAAAAGTCATATTAGGTCACAAAAGCTCTCCGGCATTTTCCCCGGAGAGCCTCTTTTGCTTTCTGTATTGGATCCTGCTTACTTTGAAGCCTCCGCCATGGTCTTTGCAACCTCTGCGGCGTAATCCTCCTCAACCTTTTCCATTCCCTCGCCGGTCTCAAAGCGGACTATGCCCTTGATGCTGATCTTTGCACCGTTAGCCTTTCCGACCTCATCGATATATTTCTGAACCGACTGCTTTCCGTCCTCGGCCTTTACATATACCTGGTCTGCAAGGCAGATATCCTTGTACTGCTTGGAAACACGTCCCTGTACAAGTCCCGCAAAAACCTTTTCCTCAGAGATCTCGGCCTTTGCCTCAATGGCGAGCTCGGCAAGCTTTGCAGCCGCTTCCTTTGAAAGGAAGTTGAAGAGGTAGTTCATGTTGCTCTTTTTCTCTTCATAAATGGCGATATCCTCATCGCTCCAGAGCTTCCCGCTTACAGCCTTATCAATCAGCTTATTTAAGATCGGCTTCGGAAGTGAAGCGGGATCGTTTAATGCACTGTCAACGGTAAGACTCCTTATGTGGGACTTCTCATCATCAGAGATATCATTCTGGCTTATATACTGGGGGTTCATGGCTGCCACCTGCATAGCAACGTTTTTACCCATTTCCTTTACCGCATCATTTACAACGTCCGTCTCAACGTCAACGAGTACGCCGATCTTTCCTCCCGCATGAACGTATGCGGATACGAAACCGTTCTGCTCCTCTAATTTTGCAAAACGGCGGATCTTTATATTTTCCCTGATCTTCTGGCCGATCTGGATAGCAACCTCATCTGCCACTGTTTCCGAGGGATCCTTGATCCATTTCTCATTGAGAAGCTGGTCAACATCAGCCGCGGAAGAATCAAGCGCCTGCGCCGCAACACCGTTCACGAAATCCTTGAAAGGATCTGAACCTGCGGCAAAGTCGGTTTCACAGTTTACCTCAACAACAGCTGCCTTCTTTCCGTCATCCGATACTGCCGTGACAGAGAGACCTTCAACCGCTGTACGTCCTGCCTTCTTCTGTGCTCCCGCAAGTCCCTTTTCACGAAGGAACTCCACAGCCT
>JAFTEC010000144.1 GCA_017453865.1 Lachnospiraceae bacterium | reverse complement strand
GATACCCGGCGCGATCTGGTACAATAGTGTAGTACCACATTCAGAGCAGATCAGGTATTATGCTTGTTCTGCTCATATTTCTGCTCTGAATGTGGTACTACACTTGGTTATTATATCATGACTCTGACAAAATATACAGTTTTTTGTCAACATAACTTTGAAATTCTGTATTTATTGACAGACAATCAGTAAAGGCTGTATACAATCCTCAAATTCCCGATGATTTTTTATACTTTGTCTTCCTCCTTTTCCGTCTTGGCTTTTGGCTTATACCCTTCCTGTATGCGTTTATACGCTCTGCGATGGTATTATAATCCCTTTCAAAAAGCTCATCCGAAATCTGCTTATTTAAGAGCTCCTTATCCACGGATAAAAGTATCTTTTCCCGGACAAAAGCTTTACTCTTCTGCTTATATACGGGCAGGCCGTTAAGCTCCTGGATATGGGCAAGCTCCGGCCTCCATAGTATGTTTATCTTATTTTCCACAGACACATTGGGATTTTTCTTAAATGATCTCAGGATATAGAAATCCGCTCCCTCTTCGGTTTCATCTATCGTGATTATGCCCCAGTGATCCGGCACATGCTCCTCGATATGGGAAGCATGTCTCGAACCCACGGCAACCATATTGAAATCATAGTAGATATCGTAGTTTTTTACCTGCCTTTTGAGCCTTGCATAGCTGTCGGCATCGCTTTTTATCTCTATTCCGCAGAGGCTGTCGGGCATTATCATAAGGACGTCCGCCCGGGCAGTACCGGTCATCTTTTCTTCAAGTATCCTTATCCTTCCGTATTTTTCCTCGAGAAAATCAAAAAGCGGCTCTCTGATATCCTTATCGTACAGCATCCGTCAGTCCTTCACATAGTAATGGCGGGCAAGCCACTCCGAAAGGCCGTCAAGCCCGGGATACACTATTCTTTCACTGATATTCAGCTGGTCCAGAAGGTCACGCACCTGCCAGCGTATCTCCTTCTTTATTACATAACGGATGGTTTTATCCGTGTACTCCTTAAGGAAGGCCTCCACGTCGTCCATCTCATAGGGAACTATCGAAAAGAAGGAGTACTGGTTAATGATGCGCTGCTCGATGGAAGGCGGCTCTACTATGAGCATGGCTCTTCCCTGCATGTCCTCATCATATTCCAGCGGTCCCTCACAGGCCTCCTGCAGCATTTTCAGGGAAAAGACAGTGGTCTGCTCCTTACGCATGATGTTCTGGTACTTTTCGGGAAGCATCTCATGGAGCTCATCCACATCGATACTCCATACCACCGAGTCATGCTTATCCATTTTCTCAAGGTCTTTTTCGCTCATCGCAAAATGGAGGCTCGTAAGCGGCGAAAAAGACCAGTCAAGGAGCCTCGTGGGAAGTCCGTGGTGCTGCCCGAGGATCATCTGCCTCCATACGCTCTGTTCAATGGAGGGATCCTCCAGAGCCGCGTATTTTGTGAAATTGGATAAAATAGCGGGCTCCAGCTGCCGCCTCTTATCCTTGCAGTTTCTCCTTAAGGAGGTGACTATCTTAAAGCTGGAATCCGGCATTCCCCTGTATATCTTCAGTGACCTGTACCTATTAAGGTCCGGCCTGAATCTCTGCTCCGTAAGGAGGCTTGATATCCCGAAAATATCATCGATCTCAACAGTCTTATACATATCACTTTTCCCCGATCCCGTGAATAACAGGCTGATCTAAGCACAGAGCCCGAAGCCCTGACAATTTTTTAAGGGTGAACCGTAACACTATCTTAAACAATTTGGAAAAAATTTTAAAGACCTGCATCGGTTTTCCGTTTTGTCATGATATAATGTCATAACTGCCTGCAGGCGATGTCTTTTTTTATGTTGATGTGCCTTGATCTTTACCGGCAGGATCCGTAAACAGAAAGGAACGAAAAGCAAAGGATTATGGAATTAAAAAATAACAGCAGTGAAACAGAGAGAATGAGGATAGTACAGGAGACCGTTGCGGGAAGAGAGATAACCTTCGCCCATATACTGGGAGGTCCATCCCCCGTCATTTATCAGAAGCTGGGTCTGAGTCCCCATGAGGACTACAAAAGCTCAGCCATAGGGATCATGAACCTTACCCCGCCGGAGTCGGCGGTCATTGCTTCGGATATTGCGGTAAAGAGCGGGAATATCGATCTCGGAGAGGCGGACCGTAAGACCGGCACCCTGATAATCACGGGAGAGCTTTCGGATGTGAAATCCGCTATGGAGGAGGTTGTAAATTTCTTCCGGGATGAAATGAACTACGTAGTCTGCAAGATCACGAAGAGGTGAAGTGTCCGGCGGACACCTGACAGGCATGATCTGATGCGCCAGGCGCGGCAGTGCCCCGCCAAAAACGTCCTCACGGTGACAGCGGTATCCACTCCCCCTTCATACGCAGTCTCGCAAGCTCAGCGATATCCTGCACCGTGTCACGTTCGGACCCGAAGGAGGCTCCGTACACGGCCTTGATCCTGCACTGCCTGTTGTCTATTTCATGTATCCCGTTTATGGAATCCATACATTTTTCGGAAAGTGTGATGACCCTCTCCCCGGTCACATTCTTCAGGATCACAGTAAAGGTGCAGCCGTAGATCCTTGAGATGATCGCATTCCTTCCGTAAGCATTCAATATCTTTATACCGACCATCCTTATAAGATCATCCGCCACCTCGCTGCCGTAATCCTTGATGATATCGTTAAAGCGCTTGACCTCTATGGCGATGCTGGCAAAATCCTCATTGTTTTTAAGGAAATTGTCATAAAGACTTATGAGTGAAAGCATCTGGCCCTGCATATTCATAAGTCCCGTTACCGGATCCCTCAGCATGCCCTTGGCAACTCCGTCATCCGCCTCCACGTCAAAATCAAGATCTATCATATAGCCCATGAGACCGGATATTTTCCCTCTGGTATGAACCGGGAATCTGGTCATAAGGATATTTCTGAGCACCCCGTCGATCAAAACGCTGTCCACGGAATTTTTGACCACCTGGCCGCGCTTTATCACATCTTTCTCATAGCTTACGGAGTAGCTGTCATTTACAAACCAGCCAAGCTCCTCATCGGTCTTTCCCTTGATCTCGTCTATTGAATCAAGGCCGTAATACTCCAAAAAAGCCTTGCTGGCGCCCACATAGCGTCTCTCGGTGTCCTTCCAGAAGATCCTGATATCGGAGGCCTCCACCATGGAGCGGATAAGATCGGAATCAGGATTCATGGCATCCGTATCAATTCTTGCATTTGTGGCAACCTCGGCAAGATCAGGCTGGAACTCAAGAACCGAGGGACGAACACAGAGAAGGAAACGCTTCCCGTCGGACTCGGGGATATGTATAACCGTAAAGTCTATCCAGGTATAGTTCCCGTTCTCGTCCTTCATCCTTACAGCGTCAGCAAAGATGCCCTTTCCCCTGTCATTAAAAATACCGTAAAAATCCTCTTTCCTTAACTGATCCATCCAGCGCTTATAGTCATCGGGATATATATCACGGGCGGAATATTTGGAATAGAAGTGTTTAAGACCGTAGACCACGTCACCTACTGCTTCATTTGTGAGGCTTGATGAGATGACTGTCCTTGAATCATCATCAATATCTATGAGATATATGCTGTCATAAACAAGACTTATATTCCGGAGTATATCATCCATGACAGCTCTGGATTCCTGTTCCTCGAAAACAGAGCGGTCAATGGAAGCAAGAAGCATGTTTCCGAACCTTGAATCTGCCACGTCCAAAAAGGAAAAATGGAAGTAATTATTCCTTAATACAAAGGTCATGCGCTCGGTCTGCTTACTCTTAATGGTCTTTTCCGCAAGATCACGGAATTGCTTGCTTATCCGGGAGCTTGAGGTATTCATGTTCTTTTCTATGATCTCTTCCGAGGTCAGGCCGGTCTTCGCAATGGTCTTAATATACTGTTCATTAAGGAAAACAGGCTTGAAAATACCGTTTTCATAAAAGAAAAGAGCTCTGGAAAGAGTGGTGGCCAGGTTCACAAGTCCGGTCTTTTCATAAACAGAAGCAATTTCCTTATTTTCAAAACCAAAACCATGCTCTAAGAGATTCTCCATCTGCTCCTGATATGCCATCGGCTTCGCATAGTAATAGCCCTGTATCTTTTCACAGCCGATATTACGTAAGAATTCCACATGCTCAAGGGTCTCCACGCCCTCCGCCAGGGTATGGATGCCGAGTTCCTTTGCCATCTGTACGACCTTTGTCACGATTATCCTGGATTTATCACCGAAATTACGGAGAAAGGCCATATCTATCTTAATTTCGTCAAAATCAAAGTCCTTTAAGACATTAAGGGAGGAATATCCGCTGCCGAAGTCGTCCATCCAGACCTCTATCCCTTCATAATGAAAGCGTTCAATGGCATCCTTAATGTACTCAGGCTGTTCGGTGAATGCGCTCTCCGTTATTTCCACGCAGATAAGGGAACGGCTCAGATTATACCGGTCCAGTGCCTCCACAATGATCTGTACCGGATCGCAGTAGAGAAAATCTGTCCTTGAAAGATTAACCGAAACCGGGACAGGGTTCTTTCCCTCCTTAATTTCATTATAAAGGATCTCGGTAACCTTCTCTACCATATAGGTATCAAGCTTATAGGAAAGACCGGCGCTTTCAAGAAGCGGCACAAAATCTCCGGGGGAAATGAAGCCGTATTCCGGATCTATCCAGCGTGTAAGTGCTTCTCCGCTGCAAACCTGTCCGGTAAGGGTACGGACCACGGGCTGTAAAAACACCTTTATCCAGCCATTCGCAATCGCCGTATCAACATGGCTCAATATATACTCATTCTTCGAGAAATCCTTTGTCATAGAGTCGTCATAGTAGCCTATGCTGGACCCGTAGAACTTCTTCTGGGTCTGACAGGCGAGACGGGCTCTCTCGTAGTGGTCAAATACAGAAATATCCTTATCGTAGGTCGTGATACCGATCTTTACGGGAAGGGTCCTGCCGTCCCTGTTATTCTGGAAGGAATCGATGACATCGCTTAAGATATCCTCCGCACCTCCCTGGTCGCAGTAGGCACAGAAATGATCCTCCCCGAATCTCGAGCAGAATTCACTCCCGAAGTTGATCCTGAGGATATCCCCGAAGGAGCGTAAAAGCCTGTCTCCCTCCTTAAAGCCGTACCTTGAATTAAAGCCCTTCATACCGTTAAGGTCAAAGGCAACGATCTCGGGATAACCCTCTCCGTCAAGCTCAGCTATACGTTTTTCAACGGACTTGAAAAATGCCTTCCTGTTCGGAAGACCGGTGACAGGATCGATCTTACCCTGCGGATCTGAAACAAATACATAGAAAAGAGGCCCCTCCTTAGGATCCTCGACATAGCTGCCGAAGTCTTCGATATACTTGATCTGTCCGGAGCGGGTCTTTATCCTGTAGGTGACATCATCAAATTTATTTTCGCTTTTTTCTATCTGGTCCTTTATGCTCTTTTCGATATGAGCGTAATCTTCATCTAATACGAGACCCTTGAATGTCCCCCCGGTAAGCTCTAAGAACTCCTCCTCCGTTTCACATTCAAAGATCTTAAGTAAAGCCTTATTGGCATAAATGATCTCTTCGGTTTCATAATCCGCACGATAGACAAAAAATCCGCCCGGCATGGCAGAGATACCGTTCGCGATGAAATCCTTATTGTTTACTATAGCGGTGAGCCTGTCTGACATTCGTTATTATCCTCACAGTCCTACTGGGTCTGGGGCTGAAGCTGAGCCTGTGCCGCCTGAAGTGCAAGAGCAGCCATGGCTGCATTGTATTCCTCCGGAGTCATACCCTCCGGTATAAGGGGATTCACATATATCCTTGGGGTATGTCCCACGTACTTTGATTTATGGTCAAATACCCTTGCGCTCTCTTCCCCGTCCTTATAGACAACCTTGTACGCCTCCCAGATACTTCCCGCGGAACCGTTTTCCGCCTTTCCGGAGGAAATGTAGACGGGTGCCGGAACACCAAGAGTCGCTGTCTTATTTGACACCAGATCCCACTTTTCTCCCTCGGGGAGGATCGGAACCCCGTATATCGATACCTTAACTGCCCTGTTCTCGTAATGGGCTTTGATGCCGACAGGATAAGGCGAATTATTGACGAATTTATAGTCCGGACCGCCCCAGGAAACCGTCGCGTCAAGTCCGGGAGTCACATAGCTCGGCGCAAAGGTGTGGCTGGTCCTCTCGGTACTCTGCAGGCCGGCACGGAATACAGCATTATAGAGGGTCGTTGATACCTGGCAGACTCCGCCGCCTATTTCCTGAACTACCTCGCCGTTAAGATAGGCTCCTGCCTCTCCGTATCCCTTGTCCTTTGTGCGCTTTCCGACGGTACCGTTATAGGAGAACTCCTCTCCCGGCTTAACGATGGTCCCGTTAATGGAATCCGCAGCCAGGGAAACATTCCTGTTTCTCACGGCAACATTTGTGGTATGGGTCTCGAATGAGGATAGCTCCTGATATTTATTCTTCAATTCATCGGCGGAAACAGTGAAGCTGTCACCATCAGCCTCTATATCGGAGGTAAAATCCCTGGTATCAAAGTGCTCCCTGATGTCTGCCGTAAGCTTATTAAGATCCACCTCATAGCCTTTATGTCCGCCGCCGAAAAGAAATTCATTGCTGTCCCTGTCAAAGGCGGTTATCACATTAACCGCTGCATCGGAGCTCCAGGCGTCATGTATAAGCTTTGCATAGAACTCGGAATATTCATCGCAGGGAATATCAAGACTGTAGCTGAATTCAGCCCCGGGCTTATCGTCCATATGCTGATCATAGATCTCGTTTAAGAGCTTATCCGCTTCATCCGAAATAATATCCGGAAGCTCATAGCTGTCCTCGCCGACTATATCGGATGAAGAAGCTATTTTATCCCCGGACACACTATCCGGATCAAAGGACCTCGTATTTCCTTCGGCAACGTTGCCGGAAAGAGAATAGCTCCTGAATTCATCGATATCCGGGTTAGCGTTATTCACATGGAGGGAAAAATCATAGCTGTCACCTATCTTCTTCCTTGCCTCGTCCAAAGTAAGGGCATGAAGATTGATGACAGGCTCATCCAATGTAATGGCGGAAACATTGAGATATACATTCCCGGGAAGGGCTCCGGGAGGAATAATCTCCTTTACGGCCTCGGTCCTCAGTCCGGAATCCGCAGGCAGATCATCATAGCCTGTGAGAAAACCGCTGCACCCCGACAAAGCCGCAATAATTAAGGGCAGCATAAAAAAACAAGCAAACTTCTTCATAATAAAACTCCTCAAAAAAACTCCTCACGCGGATTATATCACAGATAATAACGGTATGTGAAGCAGATATTTACGGGGAAAGGTGAATAAGATAAGCGCTAGATTATAAGCTCCCTGAAATCCGAGATAAAGCCATCGGAAAGCCTTCTCTTTTCATCCTCGACCGGAACGGAATAATCGTCCTTAACCGCATAAACACGCATTCCTGCGGCTATTCCCGCTCTGATGCCGGGTATGATATCCTCGAAGACCACACAGCGGGAGGGCTCAACCTGAAGATCCGAAGCATTTAGAAGATAGCAGTCAGGGAAGGGCTTACTGTTCTCTACCTCGTTTGTGGTCCTGACAGACTGGAAATATTCCATGAAATGAAGATTCCTCTCACAGGCGGACAGGAGCTCTTTACTGTTACTTGTAGACATGCCGCATTTGATCCCGGCTTTCCTGCATTCCTTTAAAAACTCCAGGGCGCCGGGCTTATATGTGACCTCAAATTCGTACTTATCTCTGGCAAGAGCATTGATCTCAGCCTTGATCTCATCGATACTCTCACTGAGACCGAATCTGTCCTTCATATAGGCGACTGTCTGATTATAGGACATTCCCTCGATCTCTATCTGGAAATGCCTGTCAAAGGCAATACCCCTTTTCTCCATCAGTTCCCTGTCAATACTTGCCCACATCCACATGGAATCAACCAGGGTTCCGTCCATATCAAAGAGTGCCGCATCTATGTTTTCAAGCTTTATTCCCATTAAAGATCTTCCAGAATACCCCTTATAAGCTCCCAGGTCCTTTTTACAGAGCCTATATGGAGTTTTTCCTGGGGAGTATGTACGCCGTCCATTTCAGGTCCGATGGAAATAATGTCAAGTCCCGGCATCTTATCAAAGAAAATGCCGCATTCGATACCGGCGTGTATGCCTACGACCTTCGGCTCATAGCCGTATTGGGACTTAAATACCTCAACGGTCTTCTTCAAAAGGTATGAATCATCGTTGAATTCCCAGGCGGGATAATCCCCGCTTGCCTCATAACGTCCGCCTATGGTCTCGGTAAGATACTTAAGCTTATCGGAAAGAGCCTGCTTTGCCGAGGAAATGGAGCTCCTCACCGAGGCATTTAAGTAAAACTCCTTTTCCGTAAGCCGCATGATACCGTTATTTAAGGAGGTTTCAACGAGCCCCTTAGTTGCCTCCTCCTGGCTCATCCTCTGTACTCCGTCCGGAACAGTGTTTAAGAGGAAAATGACCCTTTCCTGATGCTTCTTATGAAGTACTTCCTTTTCAACCGTGCCCTTGTGGTCGCAGTAGATCATTATATTATTCTCATTGGCACGGTACTCATTCTTTATCGTGGCTTCAAATTCACCGATAAGACCCTCAAACCTGTCCATGTCCTCCTTTGAAAGAAGGATATTTGATTCCGCATCACGGGGGATAGCATTATTCATAAGTCCCCCGTCGAGACCTGAAACGTAAAAATCCAGTTCCTTTGTGCGGAGGAAATGAAGAAGCCTTCCCATAATGATGATGGCATTTGCGTGATAACGGTCGATCTCGGTTCCGGAGTGCCCGCCCTTTAGTCCGCTTATAACGATCTTATATTCCTCACCGGACATCTTCTTATACTTAACCGGAACGGACATTACCGCATTTAATCCCCCTGCGGAGCTGGTAACTATCTCTCCCTCCTCCTCGGTATCGATATTCAGCATATATCCGGCCTTCAGATCCGAGGTGTCGAGAAAAACAGCGCCCTCCATGCCAATCTCTTCATCAACCGTGAAGACGAGCTCCAGGGCGGGGTGCTTCAATTCCTTGTCCGTGGCGGCAGCCATCGCATAGGCAAGGGCTATACCGTCATCTCCGCCGAGAGTGGTCCCTCCGGCAAAGATCTCATCATCCATAACACGGAGATCCAGCGGATCATGCATAAAATCATGCTTTGAATCGGAGGCCTTTTCACAGACCATATCCATATGCCCCTGAAGGATCACGGGCTTTTTTTCCTCATAACCTGCCGCGGCAGGAACGAAGACCACGACGTTTCCCATTTCATCCTGTCTTGCCTTAAAGCCGTTATCAAGGGCAAATTTATAGAGATAAGCAGATATGCCGGAGGTGTTGTGAGAACCCCTTGGTATCATACTTATCTCTTCAAAATACTTAAATACTTCCTTTGGTTCCAGATCGGAAAGAACAGCCATATTTACTTATTACCTCGTTCCTCTGCTTCTAAAATAGCTTTTGATACACCGCCCTTAAACTTCCTGCCGGAGCTCTTTGCTGAGGGAAGCGCCCCGGTATTGTCCGCCGGACTGTCTGCGGTATCGGCGGCAGCGGGAGTAACGGTAGGAGCCTGAACGTTAACGGCATCATCCGTAACGGGAGCAGTAGCCGTATTGCCCGCGGAAACACTGTCCGCATAGGAGGGCAGCTCCTCCGCCGGGTTAAGCGCCGCATTCATCATCCTCTCTGCCTCGGCTCTCTCCGCAATGGCAGCATTCCTAGCAAGCTCCTCCTCATCGGGATGGAGCTCGGCGCGGTTTGCATTGACAACGCTCAATATCTGTGAGAGCGAATTGATCAGATTATTATTATTATCCTGTGTCTCCTGAATGGAAGCCATAAGGATCTGCTGTATATTTGCCAGTGAATCGTCGGTATACTGAATGGCGGAGGACTGGATATTCTCGGCCTGAACGGAAGCCGTCCCCATGATCTCCTGAGCCTGAAGATTAGCCTGCTTAACTATTTCTCCTGCCTGGGCGTAGGCCTGCTGCATGATCTCATGCTGGCTTACCATCTGATCCGAAAAATCCTGAGCCTTCTTCACGAGCTCATCAGCCTTTGCATGTGCATCCGCCAGAATGGCCTCCTTATTGCTGATGATCTTCTGGCAGCGCATGATCTCATCAGGTGTATGAGTCCTCAGCTCATGAAGAAGCTCATCGATCTCTTCCTTGTCCACGAGTATCTTGGTGCTGGAAAAGGTTGCATATTTGCAGCCGTCAATAAGCTCTTCCATTTCCTCGATTATCTGTTCGATCTTACTAACCATTAGTATTTCCTCTTGCTTTTTTCAACCCGGCTGTTTTCAAGCTTTTTGTATACCGCCTCTGCCACCTCGGGTGTCACAAATTCGCTTATGTCCCCGCCGTAGGAAGCCACCTCCCGGACTATCGACGACGAGAGATAGGCATATTCCAGACTGGTGGTCAGAAAAACCGTATCAAGGCTAGGCAGTATCTTTCTGTTGGTCTGTGCCATCTGCAGCTCATACTCAAAGTCCGTTACCGCTCTTAAGCCCCTAATAATGACATCTGTACCGCTTTTCTTCGCATAATCCGCCGTGAGACCGGAAAAGGAATCTATCTCCACATTCGGAATGTCCCGACAGATCACGCGTAACATATTAACACGTTCATCAGAGGAAAACAACGGACACTTGTCCGAATTGTTGAGAACACTGACGGTAAGCCGGTCAAACATTTTTGCTGCTCTTCTGATGATATCCAGGTGCCCCTTGGTGACCGGATCAAAGGAACCGGGATAAACCGCATTACTCATAAAATAACATTAACCCCTTTTAAGAAACAGATGACGGTTATGCTTATACTGCTTGTCCTTCTCTATAATATACCCCAAATCCTCCGTATAGGAAAGGTCGGTCTTCTTCGAGGCTTCAACAATTATAAGGCTGTCCTCACCAACAAGACCGGAGGTGCTTAAGTACTCCAGAACGTTTTTTTCAAGTCCGCTTTCATAGGGAGGATCCATATGGATTATATCAAAAATTCCTTTTTCTTCAAAGCGGTTAAGGGCTATCATTACCTCGGTCTGGAATAGCCCGGCCCTGTCGGAAAGATGGGTAAATTCAAGATTCTGCCGGATAATACTTGCAGCCTTCCTGTTCTGTTCCACAAAATAAGCTTCTCTCGCCCCTCTTGACAGAGCCTCTATCCCTATTGCCCCGCTTCCGGAAAAAAGGTCGAGGAACCTGCTTCCCGGCACCCTCATCTGTATCACATTGAACAGGGTCTCCTTTATGATGTCCTGGGTGGGTCTCGTATCAAGTCCCGCCAGGGTTTTCAGGGGCATACGCCTCGCGCTTCCGGCTATGACTCTCATACTCTTATCTTTGTACCCTTCGTATCCCTGTGTGTGTTTTTAACGTATGTTAAAGGCAGGTCTATGCCTTTATATTCAATGGTTCTTTCGTCGGCATAGTTCATAAGATATGCGTTTTCAAGGGAATCCCCGTCGGAAAGCTTCATGGAACGTACCCCTACCGCACCCTTTTTCTTTTCGGGTATCTCCTCCAGGGCAAAGCGTAAGAAGAAGCCCTTCCTGCTCTGAAGGAGGATCTGCCTCGTTTCATCGTTGACCGGGGAGATAAGAAGTATCCTGTCACCGTCGGAAAGGTTCGTTGCCGCAACGCTTCTTTTCAGTACATCGAATTCACTGCCGTCCACCATCTTAGCGAAGGCTTTTTCCGTAAGGAAGAGGAGCCTTGAACGTATTATCCTTTCAAGATCATCGATATATACTATCTCCTCCTTTGAACTGTCAAAATTACTGATATTGTCAACAGGCTTTCCCTTGTCCCTGAATTTACCGTGGGGGACATCCGTGACCTTGATAAGATGAGCCTGTCCGGAGGCGGTAAAGAGCATTATCCGTCCCGTATTCTTAACCGGAATACAGTATTTGTTCTCGGCTCTCGCCGCTTCCTCGTTTCTTTCAAAGGTTCCGGTATCCACCGTATGTGTATAGCCGAAGCGGTCCATCAGGAAGTACACATCCATTTCCTCTATGGGCTTTTCCTCAAATACGGCAGCACCGGCATTTATGATCTCGGTCCTCCGGTCATGCCCGAACTCCTTCATATACTTATCCAGATCCCGGATGATCGCACGCTTCATAGATTCGGAGTGGGTAAGAAGATCCTCGTATTCGGAGATCCGCTTAACTGTCTCGTCATGCTCACGAAGCAGCGCTTCGATCTCAAGACCTATCAAGCGGTGAAGCCTCATATCCAGTATGGCGTTTGCCTGTCTCTCAGTAAAGGAAAAATTCTGGGCAAGGAGCGCATCCTCCGCTCTCCTGAACTTTATCCTTTCGGTATTTCCGGTCATAAGGCAGTCCATGGCATCCGCCCTGCTCTTTGAACCCCGTAAAGCCGCGATGATGATGTCTATAACATCAACGGCTTTTATGAGACCCTCCTCGACCTCTCTCTTTTCGCGGTCCTTCTTTAAGAGCTCGGTATATTTACGGGTATTTATCTCATATAAAAAGCCGGCATGAGAGGCAAGTATCTCTTTTAACCCGAGGGTTTCGGGTCTGCCGTGGCATACGGAGAGCATATTTACCCCAAAGGTGTCCTCGAGCCTGGTCTTCTGGTAGAGAAGGTTTTTTATGTTCTCGGGATCCGCGCCCTTTTTTAATTCAATGACGATCCTGGTCCCCTCTTTGTCTGACTGGTTTGAAATATCAGAGATATCATTGGTCTTCCGGCTTTCCACAAGGGCAGCCACATCCGACATAAACTTGCCTATGCCGGAGCCTATCATGGTATAGGGGATCTCGGTAACAACAAGGTTCTGCTTTCCGCCCTTTGAATCCTCGACAATGACCCTGCCACGGAGCTTGATCTTCCCCTCGCCCCTTTCGTATATTTCTTTAAGATCGTCTTTATTTATAACGATACCGCCTGTCGGAAAATCCGGTCCCTTGATGTATTCCATCAGCTCTTCGGTGCTGATATCCTCATTTCTAAGGTAGGCCTTTTCTGCCTCAATAACCTCCCTGAGATTATGTGGCGGTGTGGAGGTCGCCATTCCAACGGCTATTCCCTCGGACCCGTTAATAAGGAAATTCGGGATCTTTACGGGCAGTACCTCGGGCTCCTTCTCGGTCTCGTCAAAATTCGGTATGAAGTCGACGGTATTCTTGTCAAGATCCGATAAAAAGGCATCCTCGGTGATCTTATGGAGCCTTGCCTCGGTATAACGCATGGCAGCGGCACCGTCCCCCTCTATGGAACCGAAATTGCCGTGTCCGTCTATCAATACCTGCCCTTTTTTGAAGTCCTGCGCCATAACGACCAGGGAATCATAGATGGAGCTGTCCCCGTGGGGGTGGTACTTACCCATGGTATCTCCGACGATCCTCGCGCACTTCCTGTAGGGTCTGTCATGACGGATATTTAATTCGCTCATATCGTAGAGAGTCCGTCTCTGCACTGGCTTTAATCCGTCTCTCACGTCCGGCAGCGCCCTGGACACTATTACGGACATGGCATAGTCAATATAGTTTTTCTGCATTATCTCGGAATACTCGGTTCCGATTATCTGTTCCTTGATCTTTGAAGACATTTATTTCCTCTGATAAACTTAATTTTAGATCCTCTGATCATATATCCAGCTCCGCGTCCAGAGCATGGGAATAGATGAATTCCTTTCTGGGAGGAACATCATTACCCATCAGAAGCTCGGTCACGGATGAAGCCATCCTTGCATCATCAATGTTTACCTGCTTAAGTAACCTGCGGTCCGGATCCAGGGTGGTCTCCCAGAGTTGCTCGGCATCCATTTCCCCGAGGCCCTTATAGCGCTGAAGGATAAAGCTTCCCTTATGCTTCCTTCTGTACTCCTCCAGAGCCCTGTCATCATACAGGTACTCTTCTTTTCCCTTTGAGGGCTGGGCTTTATAGAGAGGCGGCATTGCGATATAAACATGCCCCTCATAGATAAGCTCCGGCATAAAGCGGTAAAAGAGAGTAAGTAAGAGGGTTGCTATATGGGCACCGTCCACGTCCGCATCGGCCATGATTATTATCTTGTCATAACGGAGCTTCGTAATATCAAAATCCTGTCCGTAGCCCTCGGAAAAGCCGCAGCCGAAGGCATTTATCATGGTCTTTATCTCCGCGTTTGCCAGGATCTTGTCGATCGATGCCTTTTCCACATTAAGTATCTTTCCCCTTATGGGAAGTATAGCCTGGAACATCCTGTTTCTTGCGGTCTTTGCAGATCCTCCGGCGGAATCTCCCTCCACTATGAAGATCTCGCACCTTGAAGCGTCACGGCTTACGCAGTTTGCAAGCTTTCCGTTACTGTCAAAGGAGTACTTCTGCTTTGTTAATAGATTTGTCTTTGCTTTTTCCTCTGACTTCCTGATCTTTGCAGCCTTTTCCGCACACTCGAGTATGGACTTCAGGACGTCCAGATTTCTGTCAAAATAGAGCTGTATCTCGTCTCCGGTAACCTTTCCCACAGCCCTTGCGGCGTCCTGATTATCAAGCTTGGTCTTTGTCTGTCCCTCAAATCTGGGATCCGGATGCTTTATGCTTATGACCCCGGTCATACCGTTACGTATATCCGCCCCGTTAAAATTCGCGTCCTTATCCTTAAGGATCCCGAGCTGCCTCGCATAGCTGTTCATAACGGTCGTAAAGGTGGATTTAAAGCCTGTTAGATGGGAACCGCCCTCGGAATTAAAGATATTGTTGCAGAAGCCCAATACCTCCTCATGAAACTCATTGATATACTGAAAGGCACATTCTATCTGTACATTTTCGGATTCGCCGTTAAAATAGATGACCGGAGTTATGACATCCCTCGCCTTATTCATATCCCTGACAAAGCCCTTTATCCCGTCAGGCTCATTGAAGATCTCTTCCTCTGCCTGATCCCCTCTGTCATCCCTGAATTTGATCGTGAGCTCCGGATTAAGGTAAGCGGTCTCATGAAGACGGCTCTTTATCTCTTCGGCCTTGAAGCGCACCGTGTCAAAGATCTCGGGATCGGGCTTAAAGCTTATCTTCGTACCGGTTTTCCTCGTGGTGCCGATACAGGGCAGAAGCCCGTTAATAAGCTCAACAGTGGGTTTTCCTCTTTCATATCTGTCGTGGTTTATAAGGCCCTCCCTGCAGATAGTGATATCCAGCCATTCGGAAAGCGCGTTAACAACGGAGGAACCGACGCCATGCAGTCCTCCGCTGGTCTTATAGACAGTATCATCAAATTTACCGCCGGCGTGCAGTGTGGTAAGCACAACTCTTTCCGCACTTACACCCTTTTCATGCATCCCGACGGGTATTCCGCGGCCGTTATCCTCCACCGTGGCGCTTCCGTCGCGGTTAAGAGTGACCTTTATCTCGCTACAGTTTCCGGCCAGATGCTCGTCAACAGAGTTGTCGACTATTTCATATACCAGATGGTTTAAGCCCCGGCTGCCGGTACTGCCGATATACATGCCGGGTCTCATCCTTACAGGCTCCAGTCCCTCCAGGACCTGTATCGAAGCCTCATCATAATTAACCGTATCGCTCATGCTCTCTCCATTATAAAGGATCTATGGCGCTTTTCAGGACTAAAAATATACTCTCCCCTCCGCCACATTTTGCGATTTTAACACAAAATAAGGCTGTTTTCAAGAATAATCGAACATATTTTCGAAAGAATTTGCAGGAAGAGTGATGCGTTTATCCCGCACCCGCATAAGCTTACTTGTGTGGTATAATATTTGATCATGAAGATCGTCTTATTCAAAAACACCGTGGAGAGTCAGGAGTTTTTCTCCTTTGAGCTTGCCAAATGCTTTTCCATGCTGGGGCACGAGATCTTTATCTATGACTGCGCCGATCCGATCTCTTCAAAGAGGGCGCTTGACAGCTTTGTGTCCCCCGGCGAAACCGTATTTTTATCCTTCAATTTTAACGGGATGATAAATGATCCCCTGCTCTGCGAAAAGAACGGGAAGGACCCGGTTTACCTTAAAAAGACCGGTATTCCGATAATCAATATAGTGGTGGACCACCCATATTATTATCATAAGGAGTTCGTAAATATCCCCGAAAAATATATACAGATCTCCATCGACGAAAACCATGCCGCCTATATGGAGAGATTCTTCCCCGAAATAAACGCATCCACCGTGATCTATCTCGGCGGGACCCAGCTTATCCCCTTTGAATCGGGAGTATATAAAAAGGGAATGACGATAAGGGAATGCAGTGCATCAGACCTTCTCCCCTTTGAAAAGAGAAGGGATGATATCATCTTCTGCGGTAATTATATGAGGCCCGAATACTTCCTTAAATATCTGAAGGACTGCGACAGGACCGTCATTGATTTCTATATGGAATTATACGGGGAAATAAAGGCTGCTCCGGAAAAAACCCTTGAAGAGACCGCAATAAAGAAGATAAAGGCGGAATTCGGGGATGATGCGGACGATCCCTATTTACGGGACTGCCTCGAAAACATGATATTCCTTGATCTTATGGTACGCCACTATTTCCGGGGTCTAACCGTGTCCTCCATAGCGGACGCAGGGATAAAGATCACGGTATACGGCGCGGGCTATGACGAGCTTGACTGCCGCCACCCCGAAAATATCGTAAATATGGGCAATGTCGATTCCATAAGCTGCCTTAAAGCCATTGCAAATTCAAGGATCTCACTTAATATAATGCCCTGGTTTAAAAAGGGCGGTCACGACAGGGTATACAACACCTGCCTAAACGGGGCTCTCTGCCTGTCGGACCCTTCAGAGGCGCTTAAAAGGCAGTTTAAGGATATGCAGGATATCGCATTCTTTGATATCGAAAATATTGATGATCTCGGGGAAAGGGTTGCGGATCTTCTTTCAGATAAAGGAAAAATAAAGGATATGGCCCTCTTTGGCTATGAAAACGCACATCTCCATCACAGCTGGTATAACCGCGCACTGGAGCTTGAAAGAGTAATGAAGGATAGTCTTTAGCTTATCATCTTATTTATCATCTGTTCAAAGGCAGCGGCCTGCCGCATCTTCCCGACCCTGTAATTCTTCGAGCCGTGTACGGTGACACTGCCGGTCTTTCCGATCTCCACAGACCTGACCTCGGATATCGGTATCTGATGCTTTATCTCATTCCCATGCTTCACGACAATATAATGCTTCGTGACGACCACACCGGTGACACAAAACTGAGCCTTTAACCATATAAAAACCGTCAGGAAAAACCATAGAAAACCGAATATGACCTCGGCAAGAAAAACACCTGCTGCCCTGCAGGTAAAGAACATGATAGCGAGAAAGCACTCAAAGACTGCCATGGGAATTATTGGCATATCCTCCACGGGAAAGTTGCCCTTAACCTTTACGGTAGGCATGACTTACCCCTAATTCGCCATCGACGCAATAAGCGCGTCTATCTCCGCCTGGCTCAGGACTCTTCCGTCATCTCCGCCGCCTGCGGGAGCCGGAGCTAAAGGTGAAGGAGCCGGAGCTGCAGGAGCAGCCTGAGGCATGGTCGGAATAACAGGATTCTGAGCCGCTACCTGTGACGAATTACCCATTATACTGGCAAATAATGCCTGTTGTTCAGGACTGAGTCCGCTTAAATTATCCATATATACAAATCCTTAAAGTATTAGACGTTCTTTTAATAATGCCATTATTACAGCTATTTGTCAAATACGGGAGATCCCTCGGGCTGCGCCCCCGGAATAACAAAGCTTAAAGCTCAAAGGAATCCGGTAGAAGCTGGCGCAGGGTTCTTATTACCGTGGTTCCGGTACTGTCCCTGGTTATGACCTGAAATTCGTCGGGGCTGCAGAATTCAGACATTACCTGACGGCAGACCCCGCAGGGAAAGCATAGCTCCCCTATCTCCCTGTTTTTCCCTCCTACGACCGCTAATGCCCTGAAGCTCCTTTCCCCCTCGGATACGGCCTTAAAAAAAGCGGTGCGTTCAGCGCAGTTTGACGGCGAATAAGCGGCATTCTCTATGTTGCAGCCGGTATAGATCCTGCCCTCCTTTGTAAGAAGCGCAGCTCCAACAGCGAAGCCGGAATAAGGGCAGTAGGAGCTCTGCTGCATCTCATGGGCTTTTGTGATAAGAGTGTCGATAATCCCAGCCGGTAGCTCAGTCATCCTTCTTCCTCTTTTTCTCTGTTCTAATAAACTTATCCGTTTCGATACTGAGCTTTACTTCACTGTCCATATATTTTGCGGCATCGGATGCCTCTGAAACCGGCTTCATGCTCTTATAACAAAAATGCACCACGAGCGCCGTTATGATTATTGATAAGATAATACAGATAAACATTTTTTCTCCCTCCGAAAAAAGTATTCGACCCAAAAATCTCTGATCTAAAGCAAGATGACTACGCTACGCGAAACAGTAACACTCCGTTCCATTTACGAAACAGACCAGATAAGCGAGGTGATTATCAGTGAAATAATAAAGGTAGCGATAGCGACGAGTGAAAGCTTCGACCCGCTCACAGGAAGATCACCTATGAATTTTCCTGTCTGTCCGTTCATTGCAAAGGTCCAGGTTTTTCCGTTCCAGTTTGTGGTAAGGAGCCATACCGGAAGAAGCGCGTATTTCGTGTCATTAAAGCTTATCTTTATATCCTCGGTCATGGAATTACACTGATCATGCTTAACCGTATCCCTCATTTTGCTCTTTACGGATTCCTCAACCCTCTTCCTTGCTCTCTCGCGATCGTCATCCTCCTTGACATCAAATCTCTCCGCAAGGAATCCGGGCAGGTACGCCGTGGTGAACTTCTCCAGTGCGTCGAATTTATAAGGCTCTATGGAATCCATAAGGTCATCCGCCATACGTACCGAGGCATCGGCGGGAACAAGCTTAAAGCCCACCTTTCCGGCTCTGTCACACTCATAGAAATCAGTGATCTCATAATCTCCCTCGGTCTTTGAATCCCTGGCATCATATTTACAGTTCGCATCCGCGGTGCCGCTGAAAAGCCAGAAGGGCACATATACACCCTGTATCTCATCGATCTTCGAGGATACCTTAAAGTCATTCGGAAGGAGGAAGCGCTTATCGTAATACTCCTTGTATTTCGCAATGGCTTCCTTTTTCTCAAAGGCAAAGGGCAGAACATAGTCCGGCTTCAATGCTCCTGCAAACTGGACCGGTGCGATGGTCTGGTTTCCGCAGTAGGGGCATCTCATAACGGCGGTATTCTCGTCCGCCATAAGCTCCGCACCGCAGGAGGAACAGTTATAGCCCCGCATGGAGTCCTCATCCTCTCCCCATTCCTTATTCTGATCCTTATCCGCGATCTTCTGTTCCTTTTCGGCGAAATATTTTTCCACCTCTTCATTTGTAAAAAGGGAGTCGCAATATTCACATTGGAGCTTCCCTTCCTTGGGGTTAAAGAGCATGGAACCCCCGCACTCCGGACAGGTGTATGCAAGTACCGATTGTTCAGCCATGTTTTACCTTCTTTCTATGCTTTGCTTCTATTTTCCGATTCCGACGGACAGCGAAGCAAATCCTTCAATTTCTTCACCGCCGGAATGCTCCTTCACTGAATTTATAAGGGTATTTGCAGGAATTCCTGCATTTTCGGCGGATCCGCTGTCACTTTATTATACCATAAATCCATCGCCGCCAATACAGCCTTTAAAATCCTACCTAAACAATAAAATTTGACTTATCGTGTAAAATACTTTATTATAAATAGGCTCCGCAAAATCCGCAGAGTATTTTACTTAAGCACGGTTAGTACATCGGTAGTATATCAGCTTCCCAAGCTGAGGAGGCGGGTCCGACTCCCGTACCGTGCTTTTTTAGTGTCCTCAATGCATATCCGAATGTCGCATTTATGCGATCATTCGGATATGCATTAGAGGACCTGTCCGACACGAGCATAAAAGCTACGCGAGTGTATACGAGCGGAGCGATATGCGAGTGCCGGCAGGCGATTGCGAGAGTTGCGAAGCAACGGAGCAATCGACTAAAAAAACATCTCAATAGTGCCGGGCACAGAGATTGCGGGAGTTGCTACTTCATCGCCTCCGCAAGCTCCTCGAGCTTTGCGCGGCTGTCGTCCTTCAGGGCGGACTTCACGGTCACGACCGGCTCAACAAAGGTGATATCCTTACTCTTCTCGAACATCCCTTTAATCACCTTCGCAGCCATCGGCGCCCAGGTGCCGTTCTCGATTATCCCGATCTTCCTCTTCTGATAATTCCTTTCAAGCAGTGCATCTATAAAGGTCCTCATGAAGGGGAACACATCACCGTTATAGGTGGGAGTGGCAAGCACAAGCCTGTCATATCTGAAGGCATCCTCCACAGCCTCCGCCATATCATCCCTTGCAAGGTCGGTAATCGAAACCTTCGGGGCACCCTTCTTTTCAAGAAGCTCCTTTAAGTGCTCCGCAGCTTCCCTGGTATGCCCGTAGACAGAAGCATATGCTATGAATATGCCCGGATCCTCCGGTGTATAGCTTGACCACTTATCATAGAGATCCAGATAATACGGGAGGTTTTCCGTGAGGATCGGTCCGTGGAGAGGACAGATCACATCGATCTTTAAGCCGGAAGCGGCCTTCAGAAGGTTCTGCGCCTGTACTCCGTATTTTCCGACGATACCGAAATAGTATCTTCTCGCCTCGCAGGCCCAGTCCTCCTCAACATCAAGAGCTCCGAACTTGCCGAAGGCATCCGCCGAGAACAGTACATTTTCGGGAGTCATATAGCTTACCATGACCTCCGGCCAGTGCACCATAGGGGCAAAGACAAAGGTCAGGGTATTCTTTCCGATCTCCAGGGTATCATTGTTTTTTACAATAAGCTTCTTCAGATCGGAGGGGAGATCGAAAAACTGTCCCATCATATTAAAGGTCTGGGCATTTCCAACCACCGTAGCTTCCGGATATTTCGAAACGAAGGCGGCGATATTGGCCGAATGATCCGGCTCCATATGGGAAACCACGAGATAATCCGGTTTCCTTCCCCCGAGTGCCTCCTCTACATTCTGCAGCCATTCATCCTTAAAATTCCGGTCCACCGTATCCATTACCACGGTCTTTTCATCCATAATGACATAAGAATTATATGCCATGCCGTTCGGCACATCATACTGTCCTTCGAAAAGATCGACCTTATGGTCATTAACACCTGCATACCTTACTGAATCACTGATCTTCATAATTACATACACCCTTTCTTTTTTATCTTGATTTTTGCATTGCCATATAGTAAACTAATAAAGCTGATTTCAAAAGCCGCTATAGCTCAGTCGGTAGAGCGACGCATTCGTAATGCGTAGGTCGACAGTTCGAGTCTGTCTAGCGGCTCTTGTCGCCTCATCTTTCGCTTGTCGAAGGATGAGGCGTTCGACAAAAAATATCTCTGATGTTTTTTGTCGATTTTTTTATATTTCGCTTGTCAATCCATCTCCGATCACAGTATCACCTCGAGCTTGTCCAGTATCTCCCTTACCCTGACATCATCAAATCTGTCTGCGGCATCATTTAAGCGCTTAAGCTCCTCCTTAAGCTCCTCGGTAAGCTTATACTCCTTAATGAGCCGGATATTATCCATTATCCTGTCGAAATCAAAATCATCCGCAGCCTCCCTGACATCCAGGATAAACTGCATAAGGGTCTCTCTCCTTAATGCCTCCCTGAAGAGATCCTTCATTGCCAAATCATTGTCCTTTTCATCTGCTTCGAGATAGTCGGTGAAGACAAAGGACATCACAGCCTTAAGCGCAAGGAAATCATCCAAAAGATCGTCTGTCCGCTTCTTTATCTCATCAATATTGCCCTCATTACCGCAGCGCTCCAGATACTCCGCCTTAATGGAGAGATCCACTGCCCCGACTATACGTGCGGAGCTCTTCAGGGCATGAACCTTTATCGTGTAAGCTTCCACATCCATCTTCTCCATAAAGCTCCGGATCTCCTCAGCCCTTTCGTCTATGGTCTTATAGAAGGTGATCGCGGAATCCTTAAGTACCGAAACATCCCCGCAGCTTGCAATAGCCACATTGTAGCTTAAGCCCTCCGCAGCCTGATATGCATTGATGAATTCCTGATCCTCATCTCTTACTTCCTCCAGCTGCTCCTCCGCCTTCGCCTCGTCCGGATCGATAAGCTCGATCTTTTCGGGAGGGAGATACCTTATGATAAGCTCCTCCAGTTCAGAGGGCGAAACGGGTTTCGAAATATAATCATCAAAGCCGTAGCTTCTGTACTTTTCCCTGGAACCGGCACCGGCATTTGCTGTAAAGGCGATGCAGGGAACACCCATGCTCTTATTTTCCTTAAGCTCATTCATTGCATTCAGGGTATCTATCCCGTCCATTACCGGCATACGGTGGTCAATGAACATCATATCGTAACGGCGGTGGCGTACCATCTTCAATGCATCATTACCGCTGGTGGCGGTATCGATATTGATCCTGGTTTTCTTTAATAAACCCTTAAATACCGTAAGGTTCATCTCGGTATCATCAACTACAAGGATACAGGCCTCAGGTGCCCTGAAAAGCTCCGTGTATTTATTCTGTGTAAGAATGGACTTCTTATAAGCCTCGGCAAAGTTGCCCATGCTCTTCCAGTCGGAAACCTCCTGCTTCAGTCTGAAGGAGAAGGTTGAGCCCTTGCCGTACTCGCTTTGAAGCTCCAGCTTGGAGTCCATGATATGCAGGAGATTCTGAACGATGCTTAAGCCAAGGCCGGTGCCTTCTATATTTCTGTTTCTCTGCATATCCACACGCTCGAAGGGTGCGAACAGCTTTATCTGATCCTCGGGCTTTATCCCGATTCCCGTATCCTTTACGCTTACATCGAGGATGATCTCCTTGTCCGAGGATTTAGTAAAATTGAGATCGAATGTGACGCTTCCCCTTTCCGTATACTTCACGGCATTGGTAAGGAGATTCAGGATACACTGCTTTACCCTGTCCTCATCCCCGAAAAGGACCGATGGAAGGGCCGGATCGGCGTTTACTATAAATTCCAGACCCTTATTATGGGCACGGACCGCGATCATATTTACAAGATCGGTGACCATAAAGCTGGTTTTGTATTCATCCTTTAAGATCTCCATCTTTCCGGCTTCGATCTTTGAGAAGTCAAGGATATCATTGACCAGATTAAGGAGGGATTTACCGGCATTATTTATATTTGTGGCATATTCCAGGATATGCTCATTGTCGCTTTCACGGATGATCATTTCATCCATTCCGAGGACAGCATTTATTGGTGTCCTTATCTCATGGGACATGCTGGCAAGGAAGTCGCTCTTTGCACGGCTTGACTCCTCGGCCTGCTGCTTTGCTTTCCGGAGTTCATCGCTCTCCTCCGCCTTTTCGGTTGCGATTATAAGATAGAGACTCCCCACCGCGTAGAGGATCAGAAGAAAGGCAAAGGCAAAGATCACGATATTGGAGGCGTCAAGGATCCCTGCCGACATAACATCCGGCTCCATATAGCCCTGCAGCCTGAATGGCGTATAGGGAATATCCGCCATGAAAAAGATCTTTCTGTCGCCGTCCGGTGAATAGAAGCCGGCAGCGGAAGAATTGAGCTCCATACTGTGGCTTAGATCATTAA
The DNA here is from genome assembly GCA_017453865.1 of Lachnospiraceae bacterium. Lineage (GTDB taxonomy): Bacteria > Bacillota > Clostridia > Lachnospirales > Lachnospiraceae > NK4A144. Next base: position 12,109 of record JAFTEC010000144.1, on the reverse strand, counting down.
AGATATCCCTGTAGGTACGGCTTGCAAAATATGCAGCCTCATTATCGGTAACATCACTGAAGGGCATTATGATATCTCCGCCCCTGGTGGTAATGACTATCTTTCTGCTGTCATCGGAAAGCAGGGATATACTTTCCTTTATGGCATATTCATCAAAGAGCTCATATATCACATAGCGTACATTCTTTTTGTTATACACGGGTGAAGTAAACAAAAGTCCCTCATTCTTTATATAGCTTATGGAGGATGTTCCGCGGAAGGCCTCCTGTATGCCCGGGAAGATCATCACATCCAGTGCTTCCCCGCTTAAAGCACTGCCGGTAAGGGTCTGGACTCCCATTTTTCTGTGGATACTGTCGGACGATACCGCATCTACCACAAGACCTCCATGAAGTTCGGTCACCTTTGAAATGTAACGAAGCTGATCCGTTACCCTGTAAAACCTTTCAGACACCACGGAAGCCATACGGTCAGCCTGCTCGCAGACCTGGCTCTCTATATAACCCTGAATGATATTCGTTAAACGGTTATTTAAGAGAACACCCGACACCACGAAGACCAATATGAAAAGGATCCAGACTATTATGATCCTTATTCTCTCACTGATCGTCTTCATTTATCACATCTACTCCCCTGACATACCAGTTCATATCATTTATAAGCCTTATATCGGGCATGATCTCTCCCGAACGGCAGATCATATTACCCTTATTGTCCTTTATCATATTACTGAATACATCCATACCCTTTATGATCCGCTTCCTGTCCGAATCCACCCTGTATTTCACCCTTTCCGGAACCAGATGGGAAATGGAGCCGAGCTTCACGTAATTTCCATCGAGTCCGTACCAGTAGCAGCTTTCATTGACGATATTGCCCTTAATAAACTCCCTTATGAGATCCGTATAAACCTTTTCCCAGTCAGTATCCACGCTGGCAAGCTCCACGGGATTTCCGGCAGGGATATGGGAGCCGATATAATAGGCATTGTGCTTTATCGCAGTCTCAAGCGTGTTATTTGCATTTGTGTGGGCCGTATAAATATCACAGCCATAGTCGCCGATAAGCTTCTCCGCGGCATCGATCTCTTTTTTTCTGTCGGAATAGCTGCCTGTAAAGATCACGTGCACCTTTGCATCAGCATTGACCGACTGAACCCCGAGGGCAAAGGCATTTATTCCGCGGTTTCCCTCAGCATCGGGGATAGCGCCGATATATCCGAGCTCATTATTTTCGGTCATCATCCCGGCTATAACACCGGATAAGTATCTCGACTGATAGATCCTGGAGGAATAGTTTACAAAATTTAATACTCCGGCATCGGAGGCATTACAGAAAAAGGTAGTGTCGGAAAACTCCCGTGAATACTTCTCCATCATTTCCTCAAAGTTGCCGCTGCTTAAGATTATGGCACGGCAGCCCTTTGCCACCATTTGCTTCGCGGTCTCATAGAGCCTTGTTTCAGAGTCCCCTATATTATCCTGAATATAAAGCTCGAGATCCAGATTATCACGGGCGGCAAAAATCCCCTCTGCATTACTCTGATTCCATCCGTTATCCTTAATATCACCGTCCAGTATAAAGCCGATCTTTATCTTTCCTGATCCGCTGCCGGCACCGAAGGTGGTGATCGTATAGTAAAGTGCCAGTGATATCAGTATGAATAACAGCGCAAAAAGAAGATGTATTGTAAGATGCTTCCTCTTATTCATCTATCTTCACTCCGGAAACATACCAGTTCAGATTGTATAATATTTCCCTGTCCGGCATGGATTCACCGCTGAAAACCCGTTCTGTTCCGTTACTATCGTAAACCGGTCCGTAAAAAACATCAGTCTTTCTTTCCTTCAGAAGCGTCCTTTCCGAGGAGATCTTTTCCGCTATGCCTTCCTTAACGTTTTTTGATAAGGGGGCAATGTCCACGGCGCCATCATCCATACCCAGATTAATGTTTGCTCCCCTGAATTCACCGTTTTCACAATTTTCTATCTGTTCATCATAAAAGGCATGAAAATCCCATACCGCTGCAGTCAGGTATGTGTCGGGATAAAGGGCTTTGTTATCGCGAAGGATCCCTATGGTCCCTATACCCAGTTCATCCGCGGTCTCCAACGGACTGTCGGAATAGCCGTCGCAGGCCAGTATATCTATATCATATTCATCCTTTAATTCCTTAATATTATCGGAATCCTTTCTTCCGTTCCTGTATTTAAGGATCACATCGGCAAAGGGGTTTGCCCTTTTAACCCCGAGCGTAAAGGCATTTACACCGCAGATAAGCATACGGTCCGGATTTGGGGAGTAATAGCCTATCTTCCCGCTGTCTGTCTGAAGTCCCGCAGCTATTCCCGTCAGATACTGACCCTGGTATAACCTTCCCGAAAAGGTCATGAAATTATTCCGGTAGCTTTTCCCGTAAAAGCAGACAAAGCATACATCAGGATATTTTAATGAGACATCCCGGGCATAATCCTCATAGTATGCGGAATTAACGACTATAAAGTCGCAGCCGTCGAGAACAAGCTCCTCAAGTACATCCTTTGCCCTGATATCATAGGGGACATTCTCATAATACTCGAGAACCAGATCCCTCTTTTTTGCAATGTCATAAAGCGGATCATAATGCACCTGGGACAGACCCCCGTCATCATGTGTCCCGTTAAGGACGAGACCGATCTTAAGTCTGCTGTTTTCCTCATTGCTGCCGTTGGAATACAAGAGGATCACTATGATAAATCCGATAAACAGAACTATAAAAGCTATACCGAAAGCAAAAAACTTATTCTTCATGGATTGATTTCCGAATCTAAATTATCATACAATAATCTTAATCCGAGAGGATCTCCAAATGCACAATAAACCAACGTATATTTTATCACTCGGAAAGGGATTTGAAAATAATGAAGCGAACGAAAACCCTGTCTTTTCTCATATTGTTCTTAATTTTGTCCAGTTCCTGCGCCGATACCTCCGTACCGGGAGGGTCTGACTTTTCTCACCAGTCCGATACCGCCTACGAAGAACAGGGGAACAAAGCTCCCGATACGGAAGGCGGTGATTTCCGTGTCACCTGCTTTGATGTGGGTAAGGGGGACTCCTTTCTCGTAAGCTCAAAGGATTTTGATCTTCTTATCGACTGCGGCTATAAGGATAATGCGGAAGAGATCCTTTCGGGATTGAGAAATAATACGGACGGTATTCTGGATCTTATGATAATCTCCCACTTTGACAAGGATCATGTGGGCGGAGCTTCAAAGATAATAAAAAACTATCCCGTTGAAAGGATAATAAGCACCTACAAAACCAACTCCGATAAGAGGACAGAAAAGTTTTTTGATGCTATGAAAAAGAGGGGACTAAAAAATGAGGTGCCGTCATCCGATATAAATATAGATGGGGGTGATCTTAGTATCCTTATCATCCCACCAAAAATATCGGATTATCCCGACAGCGACGACAATAATTCCTCCCTCATAGTGAAGGTCTCTTCCCCGAGGGGATCCATGCTGTTTACCGGAGATGCCGAGGATTACAGGCTTTCGGAGGTTTTAGGACGGGACGATCTTGATTGTGATGTTCTGAAGGTACCTTCCCACGGCAGGGAGTTTGAAAGCGTCAACGAGCTCCTTGATATCACGACTCCCGAAATGGCTGTTATCACATCATCTATTGAAGAGCCTGCGTCGGATGACATTTTAGAGGAATTAACGCAGAAGGAAATAGATATCTATGATACGAAGGACTACGGAAGCTTTGAGATCGTTTTTGACGAAGAGGGGATCCGGGAAAAGGACATAGATCATTGAAAAAATCAGTATTTCTTGCAGCAGTAATATTTTTCTTAGGTTTGGGGATCCCGGGATCCATTGAAGCGAGGGCGGAAATAGACGGTCCTCCTCTGGTGATCCTCGATAACCATTCCATGAGACCCAATAATAACGTTATGGGGATACATATCGGCGAAGGTGTGGAATCCATTGCGGCGGACACCTTCAGAAACCAGATAAACCTTAAATACATAGAGGTGGCAGCGGGAAACCCCTATTTTACTTCCTTTAGCTACTGTCTCTACGACAAGGATATGACCACTCTTATCTGCTTTCCCCAGGCCCTTGACAAAGCAGAGATACCCGGGAGCGTCACAAAGATAAACCAGTATGCCCTTTATGGCGTGGAGCCTGAAATAAAAGAGGCTGTTAAGGAGGCCATAAAGGGAAATGCGGAAAAACGCGGCAGTGAATACGAATACATCAGATATAATTTCTTCCCATACAATAAGGAGTGGCCCTGGACCTGCGAATATCCCCTTACGAATTGATCTCCGTATCCCTGTATACAAGCTCGAAGCTTTCCGGTGACAACGGCTTTGAGAAATAGAAGCCCTGGAATATATCGCAGCCCATTTCCGAAAGGAAGCTAAGCTGCTTCTTACTCTCGACACCCTCTGCAATAACAGTCATCCCAAGCCTTTTTGCCATGGAAATGACGGAATCCAGGATGACCCTTGCTCTTTCCTCGTCCTCTGTCTTGATTAAGAAGCCCATATCTATCTTCAGTACATCGATCTTTATATCCTTAAGCATATTAAGTGAAGAATAGCCGCTGCCGAAGTCGTCCATCTCCACCTGGAAGCCCTGCTCCTGCAGCTTGTCAACGAGCTTCGAGCCGTCTGTCCTGTCAAGCATTACGGCGGTTTCGGTGATCTCAAGCTTAAGCTTGTCCGGGGTTAGGTCATACTTTGCCCTAAGCGTCCGGAGATTATTCTCTATATCAAGGTAGTAGATATCCTTCGGGGAGATATTTACCGAAATGCTCATTTTTTCAAGAGGGGTGCCCTTCCACTCGTTAAGCTTCTTCGCTGCCTTTTCCCAAATGACCTCATCCAGCCTGTAGATCTGGTTTGTCTTTTCAAGCACCGGAATGAACTCCCCGGGAGATACAACCTTTCCGTCTGAAACCCAGCGGGCCAGAGCCTCCGCTCCGAGGAGATTTCCGTACCTGTCAACCTGGGGCTGCAGGTACATCTTGAATTCGTCGTTAATTAACGCCCTGTCAAAGCGGGACAGCACCTCATTCTCGATAAGGGTGTCCTTCATCATGTCCTCGGTATAGTAGACAAGCTCCGTTTCCTCGTCATCATATACGCTCTTCAGTGCCATGGCGGTCTTATCGAGCATAATGGCGGGGCTCATTTCGGGATCCTCCACCTCATAAACACCGATCTTTATGACCATACGGTATCCGTCACCCACGGCATTCTTTGCGAAATCCTTTATACTGGACAGAAGCTCCTCCTCATTATATGCATCCTTGTCGATAAGGAGTGAAAAAAGGTCGCCGTTAATACGGGCACAGATCATTCCCTTTTCGCCGTATTCGATGGTAAGAAGCCTCGCCTCGTTTACAAGTACCTCATTTCCCTTTCCCATACCGTAGAGCTGGTTTATTATCTTAAAGTTACGGATGTCGGTGCTTATCATATAGTAGCCGGAAATACTGTTTTCCTTAAGCCTTAAGGATACCGCCTTAAAGAAGCCATCCCTGTTATAAAGCCCCGTCATCACATCATGATCGAACCAGTAGGAACCCCCGGTCTCCATGCTCTTCTGCAGCGCCTTGTCCCTGTACATTTCAGAATCTGCGATCTGTATCACTGATTCATAGTCGGTACCGTCCTCGGGATAGCGTCCAAAGCCGCAGCTTATGGACACATTTACGGCTTTTCCGTATAAGGTGACCTTTCTGTTCATTACCTCCTTCATCCTGCGGATGATAGCCTCGAAAAAGCTCTTTTCATGTTCCCCGCGGATAATGGCAGCGAATTCATCTCCTCCTATCCTGTAAACCGTATCCCCATGGCGTATGACATTTGCAAGCCTTTCTGCCGTGATATGGAGTATCTCGTCGCCGGTCTTATGGCCGTATGTATCGTTTATCTTCTTGAAATCATTTACATCTATATAGATTATTCCGTATTTTTCATGATTTGATCTGAGCTCCTCAAGGGAATCCGTATAGGCTCTGGAATTCCTGACCTTTGTAAGGGGATCGGAATAGGAAAGGCGGCTCAGCTCCTCCTCCCTTCCCTTCAGGGAGAAAAAGAGATAAAAAACTATCGAGGTGAGGAGGGACACAAGAAAGGCAACAGCCAGTCCCGCGGCAATTTCCGCGGTGTTTACCCACCCTCCGTTTAAGGAAAGCAGAAGATGCCAGGTTTCCTGATTCGGCATTGACATATCGACAGCGACGGGCTGGTATATGAATTTCTCTCCGAAGTCAGCCAGATTCTTTACTGTACCGGTGGCTGGATTTATCCTGTAGAACCTGTAATTGTAGCCCTGACTGCTTAAGTCATATACTCCGGAGCGCTTTAAGAGCTCATCCTGATCGAGGACGACGACCGCATAGCCCATACGCTCGGACCCCTCGGGCACATCACCCGACTCCTCCCTGAAGAACTGTACGATCGCAAAAACCTTTTCACCGCTTAAAAGGTTAAAGGAATCGGATATTATCTTCCTCCCGTTTACTCTGGAATAGGCGGCCTCACTCGAAAGAGTGTTTCCCTCTGTCAGAAGATCCGGAACTATAACCCCTCTGGAATTTGAAGGATAGATGTATTCAAGCTCATCCCCGTTAAAGATCATGACCATCTTAAGGATGTCATATTCCCCGTTCATGAATTTCTCACAGGCGGAGTCGATCTTCTCCTTTTCTCTGATCCCATAGCCTGTGCATATGATATTAAGCATGTCCGTGCAGTACATGCCGGCATCTATATATTCGATCAAACGGGATTCCACAGCATTCCCGGTATCTATCGCAAGCTTCATCCTGCGGTTCCTGTAATGCCCGTAGACCTGATAAAACACAACAAGAAAAGCGGAGAGGCATATGAGAAAAATGCCTCCCGCTTTGATAAGGTTCTTTATTTTTTTGTCAGTCACAAGATCTGACATAGCTCCTAGTTCTTAAAGAACGCCATTTCGTCATTAAGCTGCTTTGCGATGTCCTTAAGGCCGTTTGCCTCACCCGCCAGTGTGGTAACCGTAGCGGAAAGCTCCTCCATCGAAGCCCCGGTCTCTTGACTTGATGCAGCATTTTGCTCAGATATGGCTGAGAGTGCGCTCATGGCGTCCACAACCGTATTCTTTGAAGTATCGCAGGTCTCGGCGCCCTCCGAGATCTGCTGAACACCACCGACGGTTTCGTTGATATCGGTGATCATTCCGTTAATTGATTCAATGGTCTCTCCTAGAGCCGTCTGCTGCTCCATATTGCCCTGACGGACCTCATCGGCAACGCCGACAGCCGCACCGGACTGCTGTAAAAGGACATCCATTTCCTTGCGGATCTCCTCAGCCATTATCCTTGAATCGTCAGCGAGCTTTCCGATTTCCTCGGCAACGACCGCAAAGCCTCTTCCGGCTTCTCCCGCTCTTGCCGCCTCTATGGAAGCATTGAGTGAAAGCAGGTTTGTCTGGCTCGCGATGGAGGAAATGCCCTCCACCCTGTCATTGATATTAGAGACCGCATTCTGTGTAGCCTCAATGGCGCTTGTGATATTGTCTATCTTCGAGGTCATCTCGCCGGAGGAATTCTGCAGTGCTTCAAGCGACCTTCCGGAAATCTCCGAAGCCTCCTTCATCTTTCCGGCAAGCTCCTGCAATGTTCCCGATGAACCCTTTACATCCTGCACGGCATCCCCGATCCTTCCCACATTCTCCGATGCAGACTGAATCTCGTCCGCCTGCTGGGTCGCACCGCTAGCGATCTGCTGAACCGCATTTGATACGTCCTCTGTTGTCAAGGATATCTGGTTGGCCATCTCGGAAAGATCCTCTGAGGATCTCCCCACTCCCTCGGCAGACTTCTTAATATGAGATACTATCTCCGAAAGCCTGTCTATGACCGTATTTGTAGATCCGGAAATGAGTCCGAATTCATCCTTTCTCCTGTCAAACCCCCTCACCTTGGTGAACCGTCCGTCCGACAGGTCATCAAGAGAGGCACTTATGGCCGTTATGGGAGAAGTAAAGCTGTTCGCCATAATTATTGAAATGATAATGGCAATTATCAGCATTATGATACCCACAATAACAGTTATTATAGCGGAACGGTTGGCATCCGAGAGCACCGTTTTTGAATTATTGGCCGTAACGACCGCGAAATGGGTTTTCGGTTCGATAACATAGGCTATATAAGCGCTGTAACCCTTTCCGGTATCGGCAACATAAAAACCCTCTTCCTTTCCGGAGGTCATAAATTCGCTTGTGGCTCTTGATTCTTCCTCATGTGCCCCTTCGCCATACTCGTATTGGGCATGTGCCAAAAGGTCACCGTTTCTGTCGGCGACAAATGCATCACCGGATTCCGACGCAAGAAAAGCATGGAGATCCGAAAGCTCATAGTTTCTCTGCACAATACCTATGGTTTCGTTATCAGAGCCCTCGGCATATACCGGAACAGCAATGGTTATCTGCCTTTTACCCGTTGACTTGCTTACGATAAGGTCAGATACATACATCTGACCTGACATGGCCTGCTTGAAGTACTCTCTGTCAGCAACATCAACACAGTCTCCCTTGGACCGGAGGATCTGCATACCTTCGGCATTAGTGATACAGGTTCCGTTGCCGTCTGCCAGAAAATCATCAACCCCGTGAAGCTGCGTCATCATATTTTCCTCGGGAACGGTTGCTCCCGAGGGATCGTTCAAATATGCAATCGTACTTGGTGCTTCCGCCAGAGTCTTCATTGCGGCCATATTGGTCTCGATTATCTTCGAGAAACTGTCCTCCAGATACCAGGCCTGCCATTCCAGTGAGTCCTGGGCATCTGCAATGGCCTTTGCCCTGGCGGTATTATAGCTTACAATACTGGAAATGATAAGCGGTATTGCGGTTATCAGAACCATGACCAAAAGAAGCTTCGTCTTTATACTGTCCCGGAAGCTTACTTTACCGGCTCCGTTTTTTTCCGGATCCCTGACTGTACCCATATGAGAATTCCTCCATAAATCTTAACAACTCAGTTACCCTGATTTATTTATGCATTGACGATCTTTCCGAAGTCCTCTTTAAGTGAAGCGCCTCCGATAAGTCCGCCGTCGATATTATCCTTACTAAGAAGCTCTGCGGCATTGCCGGCATTCATTGAACCGCCGTACTGGATCCGTACCTCCTCTGCGGTTGCAGCATCGTACATCTCAGCGATCTGCTCTCTTATCATCCTGCAAACCTCTTCTGCCTGATCTGCAGTCGCAGTCTCACCGGTTCCGATGGCCCATATAGGCTCGTAGGCTATAACCAGCTTCTTTACCTGATCTGCGCTCACACCGTCCAGATCCCACTTGATCTGACGTGCGATCCATTCCTTATAGGTTCCGGCCTTACGGAGTGAAAGCGACTCACCGCAGCAGAGTATGGGATTTAAGCCTGCTGCAAATGCCTTCTTTACCTTTGCGTTAATCAGCACATCATTCTCACCGAAGATATCCCTTCTTTCGGAATGTCCGATGATAATGTACTCAACTCCCGCATCCTTAAGCATCGGAGCGGAGATCTCTCCGGTAAAAGCACCCTTATCCTCAATATAGAAGTTCTCTGCGCCTACACGCACATTGCTTCCCTTTACAGCCTCCGCAACCGGTACGATATCGATAGCGGGTACGCAGTAAACCACATCCACCGCGTCATTCTTCACAAGATCCTTCAATGTGTTGCAAAGCTCCACTGCCTCACTCGGAGTCTTGTTCATCTTCCAGTTTCCTGCAATAATTCTTCTTCTGGCCATATTAATTCTCCTTTTCTCTTGTTATTATTCATCCGCCGCTTACACGGCAGGTTTTTCTTTAATCCGCCTCCGCCTATTATTCATCCGCCGCTTACACGGCAGGTTTTTCTTTAATCCACGTCCGCCTACACGGCAGGTTTTTCTTTAATCCACGTCCGCCGCCCCGGTTACAGGTCTTCTTATTCATCCGCCTCCGCTGAACCCCTGTATTTCTGAACGGCTCAGACGGTTCTATAACTCGGGCTTCGCATTGTAGCAGGCGCCGCTTTTTCTTCCTCATTCGCCGCCCCGGCTACAGGTTTTTCTGAACGGCTCATCAAGTTCTAAATTCGTCGTTCGTCCTGTAGCAGGCGCCGCTATAGAAGCGGGCGGCGCCACAGGACTCCGACTCATTAAGAACTTATGGCTAATTGTTCAGAAAAACCTGAAATCCGTGGCGGCTGTGCTGAAAAGAAAACGTATCTTGAATATCTTCACCAGGGTCGAAGCGGAACGTTAGTATTTACTCACAATTAGCCAGCGGTTCTTGACGAGAACGAGCACTGTGGCGCCGCCCGCTTCTATAGCGGCGCCTGTTACAGTGCGAAGTTCAAGTCCTAGAACCGTCTGAGCCGTGAGTAAATACTAACTTCCGCGAGACCCTGTCGAAAACAATCAATACATAAATCGTTTTATTTGTCGTCTGCAGAAATAACGCCCGGGAGCTCCTTGCCCTCGAGGAATTCGAGAGAGGCGCCGCCGCCCGTGGAAATATGCGTCATCTTGTCACCGAAGCCAAGGTTATTCACAGCGGCAGCGGAATCCCCGCCTCCGATAATGGTCGTAGCGTCGGTAGCCGCCAGAGCCTCGGCAACAGCAACGGTACCGGCTGCAAGAACGGGATTCTCTGAAACACCCATAGGTCCGTTCCATACAACGGTCTTTGCAGACTTAACGGCATCCGCATATATTTTCCTGGTCTCGGGTCCGATATCAAGACCCTCCTTGTCATCGGGAATGGAATCCGTATTAACGATAACGGTCTGAAGGTTCGGATCGTCAATGGGATCGGGGAAAGAATCGGCAGCAACGGTGTCGACGGGAAGAAGGAGCTTCTTTCCGAGCTTCTCTGCCTTGTCCATCATTTCCTTACAGTAGTCAAGCTTGGTATCGTCGATAAGTGACTTTCCGACCTTGCCGCCCTGTGCCTTAACGAAGGTATATGCCATACCGCCGCCGATTATAAGCGTGTCGCACTTATTAAGGAGGTTATCGATGACCGCAAGCTTGTCTGCAACCTTGGCACCGCCCAGGATCGCAACGAAGGGACGGACAGGTGTCTCAACCGCATTTCCGAGGAACTTGATCTCCTTTTCCATAAGGTAGCCGACCGCGTTTGTTCCGCCCTTCTTCGTGATATACTTTGTAACTACGGCAACAGAGGCATGAGCCCTGTGCGCAGAACCAAAGGCATCACATACATAGTCGTCTGCAAGGTCTGACAGCTCTTCAGCAAACTTTTCGCCGGCTTTTTCGGGCTTGGTCTCTTCCTCTAAACGGAATCTGGTGTTCTGAAGAAGGATAACGTCGCCGTCATTCATTGCATTTACGGCATCCGTAGCCTTTGCGCCGGTAACGTTATCGTCGTCTATAAACTTTACATCCTTACCCAGCTTTTCGGAAAGCTTCTTTGCAACGGGTGCAAGAGACTTGCCGTCCTTGTCGTCCGCGGTCTTAACCTTGCCGAGATGTGAGCAGAGGATAACCTTTGCTCCGTCGCCCATAAGCTTCTTGATAGTCGGAAGAGCCGCATTGATCCTTGTCTCGTCAGTGATCTCGCCGCCCTTAAGGGGAACGTTGAAATCGCAGCGGACCAGAACTCTTCTGCCCTTTGCGTTAAAATCATCAACAGTCTTCTTGTTTAATGCCATTATATCTTCTCCTTTTTGTTTTCGGTGATCCTGCGGAACGCTCCCACAGGATCAAAAAGCGGTCCTGATCCGATACAAACCGGACCGGACCGCATAATGTCAAAAAGCTTTATCATCCGAGCTCAGCGAAATACTTGATGGTACGAACCATCTGTGAAGTATAGGAGTTCTCGTTGTCATACCAGGAAACAACCTCAACCTGGGTCTTGCCGCCGTCAAGAGGGCTTACCATGGTCTGTGTTGCATCAAAGAGTGAACCGAATCTCATTCCGATAACGTCGCTGGATACGATCTGCTCCTCTGTATATCCGAAGGACTCTGTAGCAGCAGCCTTCATAGCCTTGTTGATATCTTCCTTTGAAACCTCCTTGTCAACAACCGCGAAGAGAAGTGTGGTTGAGCCT
>JAFTEC010000143.1 GCA_017453865.1 Lachnospiraceae bacterium | reverse complement strand
CCGTCCGTAGGTCCTTCTTTTTCGATCGTTTCCAAATACGAGAGCAGTTTCAGGCGGAATCCCGACTCAATGGAACCGCTTACCGTTGAAAAGATGCATCCCGACGGTTATCTCATACTTAACGGACATCACCGTTGGCTTGCTGCGCTGAAATGCGGGATAAAAAGGATACCGGTTGAGATAATAAATCCCACTACCATAGAGGATATCCGGAAGATGCTGGCCTCCACCGATCAGGAAAAAAGAGTCACCTTTGATCTGGATGAGGTGGTATTCTGTTCCGGAGAAAACGAAGCTTCCGAAAAGCCCATCGGCTTTCCCGCCGGTCTTTATTTCAAGGAGAGATTACGCCTTGGTATTCCTGCGCTTTTCCACTATCTGAATACAAAGGGCTATGATATCTGGGTCTTTTCCGCCGACTATTATTCCACCGACTACATCCGGTCCTTCTTTAAGCGCTACAATGCAAAGGTGGACGGCGTGATTACCGGTACCTCGAAAAAAAACGCGAAAAAGGCCGCCGAAAAAAAAGAGATCGAAAGCCTTGTATCAAAGAAGTACAGTGAGACGATTCACATCGACCGGGATATGCTGATACAGACCTACGGCCGCACAAAGGAGTTTAATGAATACCCCTTAAGTACGTCCTCCTTCGAATGGTCAAAGGAAGTAATGTCGGTTATTGACAAACTGAAATGAGTGAAAAGGCATACAGCGGAAAAATGCGGGTTTCCTTTGATCTGGACGAGGTGCTCTTCGTTTCACCCGAAACCCACAAGACAGAACCGGCTCTTCCCTTTCCCCTGAACAGGATCTTTAAGGAAAGACTCCGTCTCGGCACTCCGGACCTCATAAACAGCCTGCAGGATATGGGCTACGAGGTCTGGGTCTACACCTCTTCCTTCCGGAGCATACGCTATATCAGGCTGCTTTTCTTTTTCTACGGCGTGAAATTCGATGATATCGTAAACGGGACAAGACATCTTAAAGAAGTCCAGCGAAACAGGAAGGAGATCCTTCCCCAGAAGCTTCCGAACCGCTACAGGATCTCACTCCACATAGATGACGAATCCATAGTCTGCTCTATGGGAAGACAGTACGGATACAATACCTATCAGCTTAATGCGGAGGATGACGACTGGAAGGAAAAGATAATCAAGCGGGCGGAAGAGATCAGGAGCAATAAGCTCTGATCCCTCAATCCTTCCCTGAACTTACCACCTTAGCCGCGTCTCTCTGGATATCCGGATCATAGGATAGCAGCGGCTCGATCTTCTTTCCCCTTATCCTCCTGTCAATATAGTTCTTCGTGAGCCTGATGATCAGCGGCGTCTGAAATATGATGCCTATCAGATTCGGGATCATCATAAGACCGTTAAAGGTATCCGAAATATCCCAGGCGAGATTTGACTCCATTATGGCTCCAAAAACTATCAGCACTATAAATATCAGCCTGTATATCCTGCTCCAGGTCACGCCGAAGAGATACTCCGTAACCTTTGCCCCGTAGTAGGACCAGCCCATAACCGTCGTGAAGGCAAAAAGGGTTATCACCGTAATAATAAACCACTTCCCGGGACTTCCGAAGGATTTGCCGAAGGCCACGGTTACAAGTGTGGAATCATTATATCCCGCCCTTATGAGTCCGGTCTGAAGATCGACTCCTCCCGATGTCAGCACCACCATTGCAGTTATGGTGCAGATCACCATCGTATCGATAAATACCTCCGCGATCCCCCACATACCCTGTCTCACAGGCTCCCTTGCACAGCTGTTGCTGTGTACCATGACCGACGAGCCCAGTCCCGCCTCATTGGAAAATACTCCCCGCTTACAACCGTTTTTTATCGTGGTCAGGGCAAGGCGGAGGGATATCCCCATTGCAGCCCCCTTTATGGCTGAAGGGCCGAGGGCAAGCCTGAATATAGAGGAAAAGGCCGCCGGGATCTCTGAAATGTGAAAAAGGATCACGACCAGACAGCCGATGATGTAAGATATGGACATAAAGGGTACGAGCTTTTCGGAAACGGCGGCAAGCCTCCTGAAGCCTCCGAGTATTATGATAGCCGTTGCGATCATCAGGACGATACCTATAATCCAGTTTACCTTTTTCGCACCCATAAACATTTCCGTATAGATACCGGGCAGAAAAACAGACTCGAGGTTTATGGTGATCTTGTTGATCTGACCCATGTTGCCGATACCGAAGGACGCAAGTACCGTGAAGATACAGAACAGCATGCCCAGCACCCTCCCCAGTCTTTTGCAGTATTTAATCGAGCCAAGACCGTCCTGAAGATAATACATGGGTCCGCCGGACCAGGCTCCCTCGGAATTACGGCGTCTATAGTACATTCCGAGAACATTTTCCGAAAATTTAACCATCATTCCGAAAAATGCGGCAACCCACATCCAGAGGACCGCACCCGGTCCCCCGTAAAAAATGGCTGTGGCAACACCCGCAATATTTCCCGTTCCTATGGTCGCGCAGAGCGCCGTACAGAATGCCCTGTACTGGGATAATGCTCCCGCATCGTTAATGATACGGCCCTCATTGTTCATTACCCCGAAGGTTTTCTTCCACCAGTGCCCGATAAACCTGATCTGGAAAAACCCCGTGATAAGGGTACAGATAAGGCCGGTGCCAAGGAGCAGGGAAAGACCGAAGGTTCCCCAGGCAAAGCCGTTTATCGTATCATTTATTTTTATGACTCTTTCTATTATCAGGTCCAATTTATTATTTAAGTACCTCTTTTATTCCCTCATAGTCTCCGGCCCCGGCCTTTTCACGTATTAAGGCAAGCCTCTCCTTATCAGCTGCCGGTATCGAGAATTCCGAGAGCTCCTCCATTATAGCCTCTATCGTCCCGCCGTCTCCCGCCTCTGCCGCAGAGAGTAGCTCCGCATACACGCTCTCCATAAGAAAGCTGTCAGCCTCCACGGAAAAAACACTGGCAAGCTTTTCCCTGAAGGAAAGATATTCCTCCATTGCCTCCCGGTGGTGTTCTCTGATATAGGCGATATCCCGTTCCTTCCCTGCATTTTCAAGAAGCTCTGCCTTATTCCCAAGCTCCATTGCGCCGGTGATCCTTGAAGAGCTCTTAAGCGCATGGATCTTTATAGTATAATTTTCCCAGTCCTCCGCTTCGTAATATCCTTCAAGCTCCGCCTGCTTTTCTTCTATTGAATCATAGAAGATCTTCAATATTTCCCTGAATGCTTCCTCGGAGCCGCTGTTCTTTATGGCTGACTCCACGTCGATACAGCTAAGGCCCCCGTACGGGCCTTCCTCTCCGGTAAGCCCTGATCCTTCCCTGTTCTCTTCAGTACGTCCTCCGTCCGCTGCCCCCTCTTCAGGTCTGTCACCGTCTTCCGTTGGCTCCTCAGCCTCAGCCTCTCTCTCTTCTGTCTGCACCTCCTCGCCCGGAACCACATGATCTATGTACGAAGCGATATTATAAGACTTATTTGACTTCAGGAAATAGAGCACTCCGAAGGTACCTGAGCCGCAGTTTGATGATATGCCGGCCGAGGCCTGAAGGAAGATGATATTTTCGAAATATGCCGTCCTTCTGATCTCCTCCTCGATCCAGTTAAGAGTATCTATCGGCACATCCACATAGGTGATAAATGCCACCTCGGGATCCGGTATGGTGTCCGCGGGAATCGCCCACCTGATATAATTCCTGTAGGCTCTCTTAAGCTTTCCCAACCATAATCCGCCGATACCCGCCCTGCCGTTTTTTATCCTTATGGCGGGATGGAGACCCAGCATATCGGTTATCTTATTCAGCCTGCCGCCTATCAGTCCTCTCTTTGACATATAGTGCGTAGTATTGATGATAAAGCTGCACTTCAGGCGGTGCTTTATATTATCCAGCTCTGAAACTATGTCTCTGACCGGCAGCCCCTGCTGTATCAGCTTATGGGCAATAAGCACCAGGATTCCCGCGCTGCTTGACAGGCACTCGGAGTTAACGACCGAAACATTGTCAAAGGATCTCGCGGCCTCGCAGGCAACCTCATAGTCCTTACTCATACCCGAGGTTATTGAGATATAAATAACATGGTTTGCTTTCTTCAGCACATCGGAGAAAAATTCGGAATAGACCTTCTCGTCAGGCGGCGATGAAAAGGCATCATGTCCTGCGTTCATATGCCTTATCAGCTCATTTGCGTCAATATGGACTCCGTCCTTGAAAATCCCACCCTCCGTATGCACTATGAACGGGATGATCGGAATACGCAGCTTCTTTACGACTGAATCCGGAAGATCACACATGCTGGAGGCTGCTACCATCACCGGAACCTTCTCCGTGTATTTATCCGCGGCACGGAGCTCCTCGCCTCCTCCGGTCAGGGCATTCTTACGGACGATCTTATCCACGGCGATATGCTTCATAACGGTTTCCTGAAGTGCGTCACCGGAAACCGGCTTTACAAGATACCCGTCGAAGCCCGCGAGATTATATTTTTCCCTGTTTTCGCTGCCGGCATTTGCCGTAAGGACAATGACCGGTGTATTCCTGTTTAAGCCTCCCGTCTGGTTTCTGATATTTTCGAGGCATTCTATCCCGTCCATCTCAGGCATCAGATGATCCATCAGGATAACGTCATAATGACACTTCAAGGTCATTTCCAGGGCTTCCCTGCCTCCGGCTGCCGTATCTATGCCAATATCCGTATCCTGAAGGAGCCTGCTCTCGACCTTCAGATTCATTTCGTTATCGTCTACGATAAGTATCCTTGCCTCGGGAGCATAGAAGCTGCTTTCATATGCAGTCCGCCGGATCACGCTCTTATTATGGATATTCAGCTCGCCCAGCCTCTTTCTGTCAGAGATTCCCTGCTTCAGTCTTACGGAGAAGATCGATCCCTCACCGTAAATACTGTTTACCGAAATGCTGCCGTCCATAAGCTCCACAAGCTGCTTGACTATGCTGAGACCCAGTCCGGTTCCTTCAATATGCCTGTTTTTTCCCTCATCCACACGCTTAAAGGCATCAAAGAGGTAGGGCAGGCTCTCCTTCTCTATACCTATTCCCGTATCGGTAACGGACATCAGAAGCTCCACCGTATCCTTATCGGCCATCCTGCTTTCGACACGAAGCTCCACACGCCCCTTCTGTGTGTATTTGACAGCGTTATTCAGTATATTGATAAGGATCTGCTTTATTCGGATCTCATCTCCGTACAGGACCGAAGGAACCTCCGGATCCACGCTGACCTCAAACATCAGGCCCTTGTCCTGTGCCCTGAGCCACATCATATTGACTATCTCGGACAGCATATCGCCTATACTGTAATCAACGGGAACTATATCCATGCTCCCCGCTTCTATCTTTGAAAAATCCAGTATGTCGTTTATCAGGGCAAGGAGCATCTTTCCGGAGCCCTGTATGCCCGAAGCATCCCTGACGATATCATCGGAAGCGCTCCGGTCCCTCAGTATCAGCTCATTCAGTCCGAGTATGGAATTGATGGGAGTACGTATCTCATGGCTCATGCTTGAGAAGAAACGGTTCTGGGAGCGAGTAAGCTCCTCTGCTCTTTCCGCCTCCTTCTTTGCACGCTCATTCTCGGCCTTGAAGAGCTGCCCCTGGGTCCAGGTCATGACAAAGCTGAGAATTCCTACCAGAATAAGGGAGATCAGGGAATCTACGAAGAAAACCCTCTGTGAATGGCGGTATACCCACCAGGGATAGTAGTAGCTTATGATATAGCCCGCTACGGCAAATACGGTAATAATGATAAACATGATATTCCGCAGTACACCGTTCAGAACAAGACCTATATACATAAATGCAAAGATTATCCAGATGATGCCCCCGCCTTTTACGCCTCCTCCGAAAAAGAACAGCGCGGGAAGCAGCAGAGTAACGATCCCTATAACGGTTATCCTTATTCCCAGCTTAAGCTTATCGAAGTGCAGGCAGACAAGGGCAATAAGCGGTACAAACACAAGTGTTGCCGCAATGACTATTATCTCCTTCGGATTCTCCTTTATGTATATGTCCCCGATCAGAGCAACTAATGCCGTAAGCTCCGATGCAAGTGTTAGGACTAAATATATCCTTTCATTAAAATCCCTGTCCGGATCCTTTACGGCATCGGCAGCGGACTTAAATATCCCGAAAATTTTCATCCTCTGCCACCTCCCTCTGCCGAAGCGGATCCCGGGAGGATCCTTAGCATCACCCTCTCAAAATCGGCTGTATTTATGGGCTTTGCGATAAAGCCGTCAAAGCCCTCTTGTATGAACATTTCCCGGGCTCCGGACACCACGTTTGCGGTAAGTGCAACCGCCTTTATCTCCCTGTCAAGGTCGCGGGCAAGGGCCTTTATCTGTTTCATGGCTTCAACTCCGTCCATTTCCGGCATCATATGATCCATAAATACCAGATCATAATCATTATCGTGGAATTTCCGTATCGCCTCCCTGCCGCTGTCTGCGGTATCGATTATCATTTCATAATCCCTGAAAAGCCAGGACGCCACCACCAGATTCATAGGCTCGTCATCTACGATCAAAGCCTTCACATCCTTAAATACAGGTTTCGCCTTGCCCTCATCGGCATTGCTATCCCTGACATCCGCCCCATCGGAGAATACCTTCATGATGGGATAGGCATAAAGAGGCTTCGGTATCAGGACCACCCTGCTGTCTTCATTCTTCATGAATCCCGGCTCCACTGATGCCGCTACTACAATGCCCTTCTCCGCCAGCTCATCGAAATATCCCCTGTTCTCTTCATATTCCTCCTGTCCCATAAATATATAGCTCACATTTATCCTGTCCATTAGACGCTCCACTTCATAGAGCGTATCGGCGGAATACAGAGGGATATGTATTCCCTCAGCGAGATTTGATGCCATATTCCTGTAGAATTCACGTATCTTCGGTATCTTATACTTATCCGGCTTCACATGGAAAAGGACAGTCCCCTCAAATGCTTCATCAAGCTTTAAGCAGGGTCTGTCGTCCACCACGTTCTGGGGAATCGTGACCCTTACCGTAGTACCGTTATGCTTCTCGCTTTCTATCTTTACAAAACCGCCCATCCTGTGAGTGAAGCCATATACGATATACAGTCCGAGGCCGATGCCGCCGGAGCTCCGGTTTCTCTTTTTATTTGCCTGGTACATTCCTTCGGTCAGTGACAGGATATCGTTTCTGTTCATTCCTATTCCGGTATCCGTCACCTCGATACAGAGGTTGACCCCGTATTCCGTCTGTTCCGTGTACATCTTTATGTAAATGCCGCCTTTTCTCGTGAATTTCACCGCATTTTCCAAAAGATGCCTGAATATCTTATGGAGCTTTCTGATATCCCCCTTCATCATCGAGGGAACGTTCGGATCCAGATCGACGATCAGCTCCAGGTCACTATTCTTCCCGTTCATTCCAAAAGAGGCGACCACATCGTTGATAAGCGATGTGCTCATATAACCGTCTTCCTCCAGGAATACATTACCCCTCCTGCACTCGGTATAGTCCTGTATATCCTCGATCTGATAAGCAAGCCTTATCCCTGCATTTTTTATGGTATCGGCCTCATATCCGGCCCCCTTCTTTATAAGAAGATCCGACATTCCGTTAACGACATTGACAGGGGTCCGGAGCTCATGTGAAATATTTGTAAGGAAGTCCTCCGTGCTGTTGTCATTGGCGGTTATCCTCTCTTCCTTTATCCGGCTTTCCTCTTCGTCCTCCAGTCTGTCCTGGATCGTTCTGCAGCTGGTGTAAAAAACCAGCAATACTATTGCCGTATGCAATAGTATCCTTGAGACATTAACCCTGCTAAAGTTTATGGGATCCCCTCCCGGAAGATTGAGAAAATGAATGAAAAGAAGAATGAAGAACTCCAGTAAAAGCACGTTCATCATATAGAAGCTGTTCAATATCGCATAGGTGACCATCACCAGGATAACAGCCAGTGAAATATCAAAAAAGCTGCTCTTATGGACTCCATGATAAAAAAGCAGCAGCACAGCATAGCCAAAATAAGCCGATTTACGGATTTCGTAATCTATCCTTTCCGACAGATTGACAGCCCACAGTGAGGCTATTCCGGCCAGGATCACGGGAGGAACCCAGAATTCCCATCCCACCAGTATGTTTTCGATGATCATTCCGGCAGATGCCAGTGTGGCAAGCAGAATGATGAATTTTTCATTGGTTCTCCGATTCATTATCCGTAAGAGCCACTCCTTTCGTCCGGCAACACTCCCACACCTATGGCAAACACCAAAGCCCTTTTCGTTTTGCCGTTTACCGCGCCGGATACCACAAAGTATACCATATTTACTAACAGCGCTCAAACGGGCAGCGGATTCCCCTTACATCACGGTCATCTTCCACACATCCTCGTTCTGCTCGCAGTAAAGCCTTATCAGTCTCTGTCTCCCGAAATCGCTGATAAAGCACTCAAATACGAGAGTGCTGTTATTGACATACATGCCATCCGGCATCTCCCTGCTGCCCGAATGGGACAGATCCTTAAAGCCTTTGATAGCGTATGACTGCAGCTGCCCGTCGTCGTCCATCACCCTGACCTTCATGGGGATGGTCGTCCCGTCCCTGGAATGCTGGCATATCACATCAACCGGCCTTGGCTCCTTCTTCATATGCAATACCCCCATACCTCATATTTTGTAGGGGTATTATAGAACATATGTTCGATTTTGTAAATAGGTCAGGCCTTGTCGCGGCTCCCGAAAAGGCTTATTTTTTCCCTGACCACATTTTTCATGGCCTCCGTCTCATAAGACATAAGCCCGGTCAGTGATACCGCTCCCTCCTTAAGTCCCTTTTCTATACCGGCCCTTCCGGCCTTATCGATATCCGTAAAAATATTGATCTTACTGATGCCGAGCTTTACCGCGGTCTGAAAGTCGCTGTCCGAAAGACCGGAGCCCCCGTGAAGGACCAGCGGTATTCCCGTTCTGTCTGATATTTCCGTTATGCGGTCGAAATCAAGCTTCGGAGGAAAGGCATAGTCTCCATGGGCATTTCCCACCGCGACGGCAAGGGCATCCACACCGGTCTCACTCACAAACTTTTCTGCAAGAGCGGGATCCGTATAATAATCCTCCGGATTCTCGAGCTTTCCGCTGCCGGCATTATCGCCCACATGCCCCAGCTCTCCCTCCACGGTCACATCCATGGCATGGCAGATATTCACCATTTCCCGTACCTTTTTAAGGTTTTCCTCATATCCCGTGGTCGAGCAGTCATACATAATGGAGGTAAAGCCCAGACGGAGCGCCTCCATACATTTTTCAAAGGTGAGTCCGTGGTCATAATGCACACATACCGGAACAGAGGCCTCCTCAGCCATGGGGATCAGGTATCCCGCCACCTTTTTCATATCCATAAAGGGAAGCAGTATCTCCGCGGTTCCGACTATTACCGGAGCCTTCATTTCCTCCGCCGTTTCTATGACAGCGCGCGCCATCTCGATATTTACGGCATTAAAAAACCCGACTCCGTACCTTCCGTTTTTTGCCTTTTCAAGCATCTTACCCATATTTACAAGCATAAGCGTTTCCTCCTTAAGGGTTCACCGAACCCAGCTTTTTCCAACCTTTTTTAATTTTTTCCCTTAGCTCATTAAGCGGCTTCAGTCCCGACAGGGAATCATAGGCCGATACACAGCAGGCCCCTGTGGCAGCGGCGAGCCTTATGCATTCCGAGGGAGCGTCGCCCTCCAGCATCGCCGTAAGGAAGGCTGCGATACAGGTGTCTCCCGCCCCTGTTCCGGACAAGATCCTTTCGGGCTCGTAGGAGCCTTCAAAGCCCTCCTTATCCGCCCAGGCTCCGGTATCAAGCCCCAGCCTGTCCGGAATATCCGAAAGAACGGCAGCGCTACCGGTCCTGTAATAAAGACCCGCTGCTCCGCATTTCAGTAAAAGGACCCTGCAGCCCATATCCATGCACATATCCGCAAGAGGCCTTATATCCCGTTCCGTATCAAGTATCTCCGTTATATCCCTTCCTCCGGCCCTTTCCTGCCAGCTTTCAAAGCGCTCCCTGTCGATCATATAGCATAGCTCCTCTATGCTCGGCACGAAAAAGTCGGTTAAAGGGATGAGCCTCCGGATTATTTTCTCCCAGTCTGCCCTTCCCGCTTCGGAATCGGGATCCACTGCCGCCAGATCCAGTGATGTGGCACAGCCCCTGTTCCTTGCTTTCTCAAAAAGGCGGACCGATTCCTCTCCGTCTTTCTCATACATTCCTTTCATAATGGACGGATATCCGAAATGGATAAGCGCTGCCTCGGACAGGAGCTCCTCCGGTATGTCCGAGGAGCTGAAGGTATTATTCGTCCCGGGACAGTGAAGAAAGATCCTGTCTATCCCCGGAACCGCAATCACCACAGTATAGGATGAGGTCTCGTTTTCGGCAAGTATCAAGTCCTGTCCGGCATCATGCCGCTTAAGGATATTGCAGATCATCTCCCCGAACTCATCATTTCCGACCTTTCCCATAAGCCTCACATCCGCACCGAAAAACTTCATGGCGAGCCCCGTATTGGCAACCGCCCCGCCTGTGGACACCGAGACTCCCTTTGTCTCGATAAGCTTTCCCGGCAAAAGGATATCGGATATGGTCTTTTTTCCGGCTGCCTGAAGCGCAGGTGTGATATCGAGGCAGATATGCCCCGCAACGATCACTTTTTTCATTTTAACCCCCTTTAACAGTGAACCTCACGGTCTTTACGACTATTGTTTATCATACCAAAAAAAGGCTTCCGCTACAAACCACGAAAAAAGGCAGAGGGAATGACACCTCTGCCCGATGGGATGTTGTATGACCGAAAAAGCTTAGCTTAAAGAAGTGATTTGATGCACTCCTCCACCTTCTTCATATCTGCGGTGGGTTCGAACCTTGCAACTATATTTCCTTCGCGGTCTGCCACAAATTTCGTGAAGTTCCATTTGATATCACTCTTCTTTGCCCAGTCCGGATCTGCCTTATTGAACATATCCTCAAGAAGACCCTTTAATTCGTGCTCGTCAAAGCCCTCGAAGCCCTTCTCGGATTTCAGATAGGTATAAAGCGGAAGCTCGTTCTCACCGTTAACATCGGACTTCTTCATCTGGGGGAAGGTGGTGTTGTAGTGAAGCGTGCAGAACTCGTGGATCTCCTCGTCGGTTCCCGGTGCCTGTCCTCCGAACTGGTTGCAGGGGATGTCCAGTATCTCCAGACCCTTGTCGTGATAATCCTTATAGAGCTTCTCGATGGGCTCGTACTGGGGTGTGAAGCCGCAGCCCGTAGCGGTATTCACGATAAGAATAACCTTGCCCTTGTACTCTGAAAGCTTAAGCTTTTCGCCTTTTCCGATCCCGCTTCTAATCCGTCCGTCTGGCTTTCATGGCTTCCTTTCTTTCATACATGGCCTGATCCGCTTTTTTGAACACATCCTCCACCGTACTGTCCGCGGTCTTATCGAATTTAGCGTATCCGATCGCGGCAGAGATCTGCTCCCAGGGATTTAATGTGTCATCCGTCTGCAATGCCTCCAGGCGGGCATTGAAATCTTCAATGAGTCTGTCTACATTCCGGTAATCCCTGAATTTCAGTATCACTATAAATTCATCCCCTCCGATACGGAATACCGGAGAATGCTCAAATATCTCGCAGACCAGCATACAAAGCCTTCTGATGGAAATATTACCCTTTTCATGCCCGTAGGTATCGTTTGTCCTCTTTAAGAAATTCAGATCGATCATCGCAAGGCCGAACTCATTAAAGCCGTCGGAAAGATCCTTCTCCAGCACCGTAACCTCATAATCGTATGCGGTCTTATTCCTGACACCGGTAAGCGAATCCTTTTCAGCCAGAGCCTGCATTGTATTTGCCTTTTCTTCCGTCTGCTTCAGGGCAACCTTGGTGTCGATCAGGGAATTTATGTTGGAATTCATATCTGTTTCCATCTGTTTCATGGAATAAAGCAGCTCCGCGATCTCATCATTTGTATCGATCTGAAGCTTCTCAAAGGCATGATGCACCACATCGTTATTTTCGGAGCAGTAGTTTTTCGCAGTTTCAGACAGGTTCCTCACCGGCTCGATAACATTCCGGTTGAAATAGAGAATGGATAATAAAAGGACAATCAAGGTGAGAGCAAGCATGACAATTGTAGCCGTCACCACATACCCCTGTTCCTTTGCCTTTATTTCATTCATTGAGATGTCCACACAGAGGTGTGAGACAACTTCCCCATCCTTCATAACAGGATAAGCGGTCGAAACCAGCCATCCGTACACATCCTCATTGGTAATGGTCGCAGGGATCACCGGATCACTGTCACCCGGCCAGAGTCCATCCTCAAAAGAATCCACAACACCCGGAGGACAGGCATCCTCATAAGCCCCGTCCGCAATATAGATGGCGTGGACTACCGACTTTCTGTAGACCGTCAGATATATACAGTCAACATGGAATATGTCCTGATATTTTTGAAAATGAGCGATAAGCTTTTTGAACACCGGAAGCTCTTCAATGCCGTCATAGTTTGACATATAGGCATTCCAGGCTTCCGATCCCCACTCTGTACTGGGAACCACCTCGTCCACCCCGTAGTACCTTTCCATGACCGCATCGGTAAGCTCTTTAACATCGTCGGGATCCAGAGTATTTGCAACAGCCTCCGAGATCTGTTCGGCCTTATCCATGTACTCCTTGTCAATGATATTTGATGCTATGGTGAAAACAGAATAGATAGCCAGCATCCCTATCAGAAAACATATAAGTATGACACCAAGGGATATTTTTACTCTAAGGGAAATAAACTTCTCTTTATTCATGGAGTCTGTTCCTCCGGATTTGCGGGTCTGTCCTACTGATCCCCGGGCTCTCTTCCTACCGGGGCTTAATCGTCTCCCTGTCCGGATGCTCCCCGCTCCAGCCTGTTTCAGGCATAGAGCTTATCCTCTCCATATCCTCAGGGGAAATAACCGTGTCTCCGGCCATCAGATTATCCTTCATCCTGTCGGAATGGGAGCTCTTCGGCAGGATTATGAAGCCGCTCTGCAGACAGAAAGAAAGGCAGAGACGGGCTGTGGACACACCGTATTTGGCGGCAAGCCCGGATAAAAGCGGATCCTTAAGGACTCTTGCCCGTCCCATAGGGCTCCAGGCCTCGACCGCTATATTCTTTTTCCTGCAGTAATCCACGGTTTCCTTCTGAAGATATCCCGGATGGAGCTCCAGCTGGTTCACAGCCGGAAGGATCTCTGCGCTCTGAAGGAGGTTTTCAAGGTGATGGGGAAGAAAGTTACTTACTCCGATGGCACGTATCTTTCCGGCCTTCAAAAGCTCCTCCATCGCTCTCCAGCTCTCCCTGTCAAGCTCCTCCCAGTCATCAAAGCCCTCTGATCCGTAATCCGGTCTGGGCCAATGTATGAGATAGAGATCGATATGATCGGTCCCAAGCTTTTTCAGGGATCTGTCAAATTCTGTTTTTGTATTTTCGTATCCGAGATAATTCCGGTTAAGCTTTGATGTAATAAAGAACTGATCGCGCGGGATCCCGCTTTCCCGGACCGCTCTTCCCACCTCTTCTTCATTTTCATAGAGAGCAGCGGTGTCCAGATGTCTGTATCCCGCGTTTATGGCATCCAGTATGATACCGTATCCATCCTCTGTTGTGGCCTTATAAGTACCGAAACCGATAACAGGTATCGATATCCCGTTATTCAAAACTATATCCTTCAATACCGTTCTCCTTCCGATGCTGTGTGCCGTCTGTCCTAACGTATATCCAGCACCTTATCAAAACCCGTAGCCTTAAAAACATCCATAGCACTCTGATCGGCATTTATGATCGAAAAGCTTCCGCCCTTTGAAGCGGCAGTCTTCTGGCCTATTAGGAAGGCGCGGAGCCCCGCACTGGAGATATAAGTCACCTCTGCAAGGTTCACGGTGACATCCGAATATTTCCGAAAAGAATTTAAAACCGTATCCTGAAATTCCTTGCTGGTAAGAGTATCTATCTTTCCCTCAACGTCCAATTTAAGGATGCTTCCTTCCTCAACCGTTTGTATCGTCATTACGGCTCCTTCCGAATTCCACACGAATTTCCGTCCGAATTTTGTTCAGACAGAGTTAATTATACCTCTAAATCACAAGAAATGCCACTAAGGGTCTGTTCCCGACAGATCAGATCAGTTGTTGTCGGGGTCAAAAGTCTCACCCACCTTTGTGCAGGCACAGAGTGGGTTCGGACTTATGACCCTGATATCATTACATATAGCTCACAGTTTCCGACAGGGGCTTCCTGCTGTCATGGTTCTCCAGAGGACCTGCCCCTTCGGCAGCATAGCCGAGATCAAGAAGCATAAGAACCCTTAAGCATCGCCGATTCCATGGAAATATCCCTATTCCTCCATTGTCTGCCTTATGGCTTCCTCCATATTATCCCTGGTCAGCATTCCCTCTACGTAGCCAAATACATTTCCCTTCCGGTCGATCAGGTAGGTCGTCGGATAGGCCGTTATATAATAGGGAAGGACAAGCTCCCCTTCCGTATCCATTAGCACGGGATAGGTGTATCCGTTTTCCTCAAGGAAATCCCGTATTCCCTCTGCATCCGTTTCACTTCCGTCACCGGGGAACGCAACGCCGAGGATAACAGGCTCCTGATCCTCAGACTCCATGCTTTCCTCGTAAATAGCCTGAATATCCGGCATTTCCTCCCGGCAGGGCGGGCACCAGGTGGCCCAGAAATTCAGAAAGACGACCCTTCCCCTGTAGTCTGAAAGTGTATGTTTTTTTCCGTACTGGTCTGTCAGCGTAAAATCCGGTGCAGGAATGAGATCCGATCCTTCCCCGCTCTCGTCCTCCTCCGGAATATCTTCGTCAGTATCCTCCGGCTCTTCGACCGTTGGTTGCTGATCCGTCGGCTCCTCTGTGCTGTCCTCTTCCTCCGGAAGCTCCTCTCTAGCCTCCTCCGGAATATCTTCATCAGTGTCCTCCGGCTCTTCGACCGTTGGTTTCTGATCCGTCGGCTCCATAGTGCTTTCTGTCCCCTCCGCCGTCACTTCGGCCCTGCTTTCCGGCGTTCCTGAGATCCGGGACAGATATCCCGTGATACCGTTCATCCGGCCCGTTATCATTAGAATACCCATAAGGATCAGAAGTACCCCGCTAAGCTTCACCGTATATGCTGCGATGCTACCGTTTTGCTTAAAGAAGTCCAATATCGAGGCAGCAAATAAGCCGGTAAGAAGGAAGGGGATGGCAAATCCCAGGGTGTATATGCCTATCAACAGAAACCCCGTGAGGCTGTCCGCCCCGGAAGCCGCCATAAGAAGTACTCCCGACAATGTGGGTCCGATGCAGGGAGTCCAGGCAAAGCTGAAAACAAAGCCCATTAAAAGCGCAGTGAGCGGGGACATCCGCATTTTATCAAATCTGACAGGAAGCCTTTTCTCCCTCATAAGAAGGGGTAACTGTCCAAAGACCCCAAGCTGGTATAAACCGAAAAGAATGACAAGTATCCCGCCTATCCTTGCAAACAGGATCTGATTACCGCTTAAGAACCTTCCGACAGCCCTCAAACCGAGTCCGAGAAGAAAGAAGGAAAAACCCACTCCCACAACAAAACACAGGGTATTAAAGAAAACCCTCTTCCTGCTGAAAATAAATCTCCCTTCAGGATCCTCCTCAAGGGTCCCGCCCGAGAGATATCCTATATACAGCGGCAGAAGCGGCAGTACACAGGGGGAGAAAAAGCTTAGGAGCCCCTGCAAAAACACCGTTATTGCCGATATACTTTCCGTTACCGTAAGATTCATTTATATTCTCCGTAACTATCCGTTACTTTGTCAGAAAAAGCGGCTCCGGATCTTTCCCGGAACCGCCCCATGTCGTCATCTGCCGTGCTTAAACCGTATACTGTGAAAGATCTGAATTTATCTCATCCGAATACTGGTTCAGGTTCTCCGAGATACTTGTGATATTCTCAGTCTCCGTGCGGAGCTTATTGCTTTCGGATACGATCATGCTGCTGAGATCCAGAACCTCATTGATATTCGCAGCCTGCTCCTCGGTTGTGGCGGCGTTATTGGAAGCCACATCATTTATCCTGTCGATACCATCGGCGATGGTGCTTATGCCGTCCGTCGCCTTGGCAACATCGCCGTAGATCGTTTCAAAGGATTCATTCGCTCCGGATACGGCGCTGAGACAGGCCTCCATATCCTTCGCACATATCTCGGCTTTGTTGTTTATATCCGAAATATTGGTGGTGATACCGTCAACCAGCTTCCGGATCGTCTCGGTAGCCTCGGAGGACTGGCTCGCCAGCGTTCCGACCTCCGTAGCGACAACCGCAAATCCCTTGCCCATCTCTCCGGCTCTTGCAGCCTCGATGGATGCATTGAGGGACAGAAGGTTTGTCTGGTTGGAGATCGCATTTATGGTATCCGTGATACCCGTGATCTCCTCAACGGTCTTCGCCGTCTCTCTGATAAGTGAAGTAAGCTCATTTATGGTCTCATTAAGAGTACCCACATTCCTTGTCATTCCTGCCATCTCATCCCTGCCTCTGGTGGAGGCATCAAGTGTCTCCCGGCAAAGATCCATAACTTCTTTGGCATTCTGCGACAGCTGGCTTGAGGTGGAAGCAAGCTCTGTGGCTGATGTTGCGATATCCTCGATGGATGCATTCATATCGCCGAGGGTGGAATTCAGCTTCTCTATGGATTCACCCTGATTGCTGTTCGCATCCGACAGAGTGTGTGAGATATCAAAGCATTCACCGGCACGGCTGGTCATCTGTCCCGATATGCTCGACAGGCTGTTAAGAGTAGCCCTCATCTTCTCAATATAGTCATTCAGGCTTTCCGCAAGGGTGGTTATCTCATTATTACCCTCGGGCACGATCTTTACGGTAAAGTCTCCCTTACTGATATCGGTAATACGCTCCGTGATCGTGGTAACGGGATTGATCGCCCTGCTTATTATAAAATAGATCAAAAGCGAAAGGAGGATAAGCAGTACTACAGCACTTGCAAAGGTGATGATCATAACCCTTATTATGCTGCTGCTTATGATGGATGAAGGAACCGTGCTGACAACAGTCCAGGAGGTGCCTTCTATATCCGTGGCCGTAACCATCTGCGATCCGGCTGAAGTCTTTACGGTGACAACCTTTTTCCCGCCGGCACTGCTGCTCTTGTCAAGCGAATCAAATACCTTGGAGATACCCTGCAGCACGGAGTCAGAGGCTGAAGACAGATTCTCTCCCGCAAGGTTGCTCACATTGCTTATCAGGACATCCCTGGTGTCCTTATTTATGATGTAGAATCTGGCATCCGGCGAAACAGAGGTAAAGCCCGAAACCTTATCCGCCACCATATCGAAATTTATATCGCTGGAAAGGACCACCCCATCCTTAAGCATAACGGAGCAGGCGAGACAGGTCTTTCCGGTGGATGCATCCACATATGGCTCTGATGAATACAATTCCCCGTTTTTCTCTATTGCACCCGTATACCAGGGTCTGTCCGTAAATACAAAGCTGTCATCGGGAACCCAGCCCGATCCGTCCAGAAACGTTCCCGTATCTCCGTAAGCAATGTAGATATCCTGTGAATCCGGATCAAGCTCTGTGAGCTTAAGGAGCATAGCAAGAGCGTCATCATATGAAAGCTCAGGTGTATTCCTCATAACATCGGCTGTCTGCCCCACTCTTTCACGGATATCACTCCACCAGCTCTCGATCTCGCTGGCATAGGTTGCGGACTCCCTTGCAAGGATATTGCCCGTAAGGGACTCGATATTGTCAGCTGCCAGCTTAATACTGATCTGCGTGATGATAACGATTATGATCGCCACATAGAGTATGATCTTGCTTAGCAACGTTTTTTTCAGAGATTTTCTTTTTGGGGTCTTCATGTCCTGCTTATCCTCCGCCTCAGTAAATATAAGAGAATCCGGTGATCCCTTTCGGAATGGCCGGACCTCCTGATGTTAGTCGCCTAACCTCAAATATTATAACGTTTTCGCTTTTCCACTGTCAATAAAACTCACCCCTCGCAACAGAGTAAACGCAGCGCTGCAATTCAGCGAACCGGCGGTGTGCTGAATTGCAGCAACGCAGCAGTTCACCCGTCGATATGGTATTTTTTCTTACAATTCGGATTTTCGCACACTATTTCCTTCTGCCCGGGCTTTATCAGAATTATCGTATTACAAGCCGTGCAGCAGAAGGGTATGGTTTCTCCGGTGAAGTCATCACCGGGATCCTCACCAACCTCCATTCCTCCGGCTACTGCTTCAAGACTGTCATCATCAAGTGCATTCAGATTCTTTTTTTCCATATCGTCTCCTTTATTCCCTGTGATCTCCCGTCATTTACAAGCGGTGAGTGGGAGCCTTTCTCCCGCTCTCAATATATAATACGAAGGAAAAAGCATTATGGCAGTTTTCGGTCGGACAATATCTGCCCGGGCATCAGTTTCCCTTATTTTTTACCCCTGCATTCCGTTTACTCAGCCAGTCCTTTCCCTCTGTAAATCTGGAAACGATAAAGGTAGCCACATAGTCGCCTGCCGCATTGACCATGGTTGCCGGAGGATCTACGAGATCTCCTATGGCAAGGGCGATGGGGAATGCCACCGATATCTGTGAGGGGAAGAAAAGCGAGCAGAGCACAAGCTCTCCCGTGCCTCCGCCTCCGGGAATACCGCTCATAGCTACCGATGAAAATACGGCTATCACTATGGCAAGTACGGCACGGCCCGAATCAAATGGCAGTCCGAACATTCCGAAAAGGAAGGCCACCTTAATAATGGCGCTCATGGAGCTTCCGTCCATATGCATGGTCGCGCCCATGGGGATCACTATCTCACTTACTTCCCTTGATATCCCCGTTTCATCCGCCTCCTCAAGATTTGTAGGTATCGTCGCAACAGAGGAGCAGGTACCGAAGGAAACGGCCGCGGGCTTGAAGATATGCTTAAGCATGACTCCGACTGCGCCCTTTCCGCCTCCGAAACGGGCATATATCGGGAAGAAAACGATCATATACAGGATGCTCACAACGTAGTAGGTTATGATCGCCCTTGCATAATTTGTCATAAAATCACTTCCGTGTGTAGCAACAAGGCTGGCGAAAAATCCGAAGAAGCCTATCGGAGCATAGTAGGTTATGATCTTTACGGTCTTTAAGATGCATTCGGTAACATCCTTAAGCATCCCCGCAGTCTTTGTCAGAGGTCCGCCGGACAGTTGTACTCCGAAGCCGAAAAGAATGGCGGCTATGATAAGAGGAAGTATCGCCCTGCGGCTTAAGAGCTCCGCAAAGTCGGGCTTTGTAAAGAAGTTTACGATCAATTCCGCAAGGCCCAGTGTTTCCGGATCAGCGGCTTCATATTCCGGCTGCATGGTGAATACCGGAAAGATGCGGACAACGGCATACATTATCACACTTGCAATAAGGGCTGTCACAAAAAACGTAACGACCGTGGTAACGAGAAGCTTTCCGGCTCTTTTCACCCCGGGCATATTGGCGATAGCCGAGGATATGGAGAAGAACACCATAGGAACCACAACGCAGAACATCAGATTTATAAATACTGTTCCGAGGGGCTCCAGGGCAGTTGCACCGGGCCACATCGCTCCTGTAATGCATCCCGCGACGATACCAACGAGCATTGTCAGTAAAAACCAGTAATTCTTTAGAAATTCTTTCATCCTTTTCTCTCCTTTCTTTTTGGGAAAGGCTTCCGTCATTTATCCTCAAATCTGTCCAGGTAGGCATTCTGAACCCTGTAGAAGGCGGCTGTCCTTATGATCTCGTCGATCTCCTTCGGACGGTTCTTTATCGAATGGCTTGCCTTATAGATCTCGATATAACGTTCATATGAGGCAAAAAGCGCAGCCTTTTCCCTTATGTTTTCACGATCGCTGCCCTCACGCGACGCAAAATACTCCTTCCGGTTCTCGTAATTTTTGTAAAGCTCCCGGAGCTTTTCCCCCGAGCTCTTGACCTCCTTTTCGGTGACTCCCGCGGGAAGCTTATTCCCTGTCATATTGCCAAGACCCTTTCCTCCGGTCTTTATATCGAGCCTGTCATAGAATTCGCTTACAAGCTCTCTTATACTGTCACAGGCTGCTCTTCTTTTCTTTCCCCTTTCCCTGTATTGATGGCCCCTGTGGAGGTCATAGTAGATATTTGCAGTCTCCGAAAGAGCTGTCAAGGCATCCATAAGCTCTCCGGAACGTAAGATACTATCCGTATCTCCGGTCCTCCCGGAGATCGCCATGACCCTCTCTACCGCTGCACGGAACCTGTTATAGACCGCGGTTTCCGTTTTTTCCGATTTGAAGTCCGTGTTAAGATCCCTGATGATATCATTAAGGCGTCCCCGTCCTTTAAAGATATCGTTAAAGAGCGTCTTGACAGATCTGTCAAGCAGCTCACGCTCTTTCTTTTCGGCTTCTTTTCTCTCTGCCTCTTTCTTCTTTATCTGCTCTTCCCGCTCCCGGGCAATGGAAGCCGCCACAGCATTACCAAGCTTCTGTTTTTCGACCGCGAGATCCTTAACGGGAATGTAGGACATCTGTTCGTAATCATTCAGACCTTCAACCTTATCGCCCTGATCCTTTGACACCGTGATTCCCTTTGTATGGGAAATAGATGAATAATATTCACCGTAGGACTCGTCCTTTAGCTTCAGGCTTTCTCCATCCTCTCCGGTCTCAAGGTTTGGATACTCCTTCTTTAGCTCCTCCACAGGCTTCTTATCGGAAAGCCAGCTGACATCCAGGCTTATTCCCTGTTTAACGAATTCACTGATCTTTACGGTCTTCGGCTGTCCCTTGTATTCTCTGGAGTCATACACCGTAAGCTCATCACCCCTGATACCGGTAATGGTCACATAATGCGGGTTCACTCCTTTCGATATGTATACACCGGCTACGCTTCCGGAGGACAGGATCTCATTTATCTTGTCTGCAAACATGCTTCGGTAATTCTTTATTTTGGTCTCCGTTTTCTGCTGTTCAAGGGGATCATCCGCTTTATTCCTATCAATCCTTGAGATGCTCAGCATGAATCTGTTCAGCATCACATCATTGATCCCCTCCTTGGACAGCTTCTCAAACATGAAGTCTCCCATGTCAAAGAGATTCCCGAAGGCTGTCTTTCCGGATCCGGCAAACTGATCGATCTCGCGTATGATTCCGTTATAGACCTCTTCTCCGAGACCTGCCTTATTAGCCGGGTCGAACTTCCTGACCTCAGGCCTGAAGCTTCTTAAGTCATTCTGTGAATATCTCCTGAGGACGCTCTTATAGCCCTTTTTTTGGGAAATAAACTGATTCAGCATAGCGGCTCCCACGCAGCAGTAGCAGTTATTTATATCCTGACTTTCATAGGCCTTGTCCAGACCCGTGATCTGAACATCATAATTCCTGAAGGGCAGCTCCTGAAGCTTCTCTTCTGCTTTTACCTCAGTAGCCTTTTCTTCCTCAACCTTCTTTTCTTCTTTTACCCCGGCAGCCTTTTCTTCCTCAATCTTCTTTTCTTCAACCTTCTTCTCTTCCGCCTGTTCCCCCTCTTTTAGGGCAGGCATTACAAGAAATGTCCTTAGCTTCTTCTCTGATCCGAGATAGAGCTCCCTCTTGAGATAAGATGGCAAAAAGCTGTCCAGGTTTTCAATTTCCGCATATTGTCTCACTTCCTTTGCAAGAGAAGCGATCTTTTCCTGGCGTTTCTCCGAGGGAAAGCCCCCGTAGAATTTCTCGAGCTGATATGAAAGAGAGATCAGCTTTTTCAGATAATCCTTTCTTGTCCTGTTGATAAAGCTTCCCTTTTGTTCGTACAGCCAGTTTATGTAATTGATCAGTCCGGATTTTTTTGCCTTCAGGTATTTTTCTTTTTTCTTCAGATACTCCTCTTCCTGCTTTGGAGAATCCTGGGGCATTTTATCAAGCTTTTCCTTTTCCTCCTGAACCTTTTTAAGCTGAACCGGAGTGGTAAGGGATGTAAGCTCCTTTCTCAGCTTCTCCCTGTTTGCGGCCTCTTTGTCCGTCTTCTGCTTTGCTTTGGTTTGCGGAGCCGCTTTTTCCTTAGGCTTTCTTTCTTCATAGCCCGTAAACCAGGCCGCTACCGCTTTCCTGACCACTTCGTGACGGTCTTTCTGTAATTTGGTACCGGAAAGAAGGGATTTCGCCAGAGCATCGTATTCCTCCAGGCTCCTGATCTTTATAAGGTTATTCTGATCATCTGCGATATAAACGCCTTCATCCAGCTCGTTTAAGCCCGTTGACCGAAAGGCCTCGACCTGTCCGTTCTTTTCGGCAAGATAGGTAGCTCTTGTGGTTTTTCCCTGACTCTCATCCATCTTATGAAGGTTTGCTCCATGATCGGCAGCCGTCAGGATGATACGCTTTGCATTTTTAACATACTGGGGTGTGAACATCATCGGATACTGCGTATGCATCGAATAAACAACGGTGGTCTCGGTTTTTTCCCCGAGGGGCATATAACGTGATTTCCTGCTCTTTTCCCCGGTATGATCTATTTTTGCGTTATTGCCGAAATATTCATAATCTCCCGGAACGGGATCATATTGGATCAGCTGAAAGTTCACCTTATCAAGGAGACTTGGGTATTTATTGCTTATCCATTTTTTTAAGCGCATGGCACCGAGTCCGGACGCGACGGCACCCCGGCTGTGACCCTGTATGATGATATTTATCGGTTTAACCCGGCTTAGCTCCTCTTCAGACAGCCAGCCCCATTCATCAAGCTTGTTCTTCAGGGTTTGTTTTCCAAGCTCAAGGATATATTCCTCCAGATTGTCCTCTGAATATTTCCCGGTATTGGCAACATTTGGTCCCCGAAGATAAAATCTGGTCTTATTTGCACCCTCACTGTTCACACTTTCTTTTTTTCGGATATGATTCATCTTCCGGCCATTGATGGTGTTCTCTATCTTTTTACCGTAGATCCCTTCGACCTTAATATTCTGCTCATGCTTAGCGGCATTTTTTTCTTCTATCCGGCTTTCCGTAGACACAAGCTTGGTCCAGGTCAGGATCTTGTTTTTGTTGTACCACTTGGCCTGTTTTTCGTCCTTATAATCATCAGCGGTACCATATCCCGTCATTCCCTTATGGGGAAGCCGGTAATTCATAAATCCCGATCCTGCAATATTGAATTCCAGAACATCCTCACCCTCCAGGGCAAGCTTTGATCCCACTGAGTGATGAAGAGCGATGTCTTCCTCCTCAGCTCTCCCTTCTTCCTGTATCTTCAGACCGTCAAAGGCCGCATAACGTTCCCGTCCCAGATTCTTTATTATCGCATCCCTGACATTCTGCCTTAGATAATTTCCATGGGTGTCATCACTGATCTTCCTTGTTTCGGAATAATACTGGGCCTCATCCCTCCTGCGGATCACATAGCGGCTGTTCTCCATCCGTCTCTGCTGCTCTTCGCTGACCTGTATGCGAGCCTGGACTTTTTCCTGTGTCATCTGTTTATTACACATAGCCGTCTCCTTGTTCTGACATCAAAAAAAATAGCCTCTCCGTACCCTTTCCGGTTCCTTATCCGGAAACAGGTGTACAGCGAGATTCCGGCTCCGCTCTATCCCCAGTGAGAATCTTACCGTAGCCTCCTCGGGGTAATTTAAGTGATAATAACCCGCACAGAAACGGAGCAGTGTCAGGAGCTCCTTTGCTCCCCTTTTTGAAAGGGTGCCGAGCATTACCATATGGAGATTTCCGTTTTCAAGTCTCTCAAAGAGGGCCATTGAGCTTACCTCACCATTGTGTACCACGGCGTAACTCATATCTCCCGCATAGGCATCCCTGTCCTCGGGAAGCCTGTCATAATAGCCGGATCTTTCCTCCTCCTTCATGGCCCGTATGCTCTTTTTGAACTGTTCCTCCGAAAGCTCGGATACGGAGACGAGATCGATATTCCTTGCGGGTCCGGAGGCAAGCTTCAGTGCTTCCTCCCTGTTTTCCGGACTTATCTCCCTTCGGCAGTCCTCCTTTGTAATGGTCATTTCGTTAAGCTCCGTCACCTCAAAGGAAAAACCCCAGGAGGAAAAGAAATCCTCTATGAGATCGTACTCACTTCCAAGGGGTATGTCGCAGATTATCCCCTCTGCGGGATTGTCCTCCAGAATATCGGAAAGCTCCTGCATAAGCTCATTTGCGATCCCCTCCTGCCTGTATCCTTCGGTGACATAGAGCCAGTGAAGCTCTATCATCGGAACCCTGTCTTCTCCGTAGCTTATCCCCTCCTCCGAAGAAAACAAAAGCACCCCCGCAGCCACCCTTTCATCCGGCGACTGTGAAGGCGCTTCCTTTGGTTCCGCAAGTCCTCCCAGACAAAACCACTCACCGCTTTTCACTCTTCCCCTCATATCCTCGGGAATGATCGGCAAAAAGGCATCCAGTTCTTTATCCTTTACCCAGATCACCATATTACTTCCATCCTTTCCTCTGTAACCCCAAATAATGCCGCGTTTCTAAAGCTTCACACCTTATAACTATACCATTTTTACGCTTTTTTGTCTTCCCCGCCCCTCCTGCAGGTACTTTTCTTAATTTTACATCGCTCAATACCTTTTCACCCGGCTTCTGCCCCGCCTCTATCTCTTTTATGAGCAGCTCTATCTGGCTTCGCATTGCCATCATTGTTTTAGCCATATTCCGCATGCCCTTTTATTATCTTGTATATGCTGTCGTTAACTTCTCCCTCCCTGAGGATCACAGCGTTTTCAGGGAACATAACCATACTTGCATCAGACATATCTCACCTTTCTCCCTGTATTCCGGCCAATTACCATATTTTGACCTTATGCCGCAGACATCAGTGTCCCATCGCTTATCCTGCATCAAAGATGCAGGATGCCTCCCTGGCGAAGGGTGACGTGCCTGCGCGGCACCGATGAAAGTTTGAAAGTCAAAGACTTTCAAACTTAATCACTTCAGATCCAGGCTCCTTGAAATGTAATAATCGTACCCCCGCTCCCTGCAGCCTTTTTCTATTATCTTTTTTAGTCTCCTGCTCCTTGTATATTCCAGGAGATAAACATCCTTTCCCCGGCTCCTGACGCTTTCCGTATAGGCAAGGAAGAAGTCCCTTTCCTCCTCATTGTTCTCCCTGAACTTATTTCTGTCATA
The DNA here is from genome assembly GCA_017453865.1 of Lachnospiraceae bacterium. Lineage (GTDB taxonomy): Bacteria > Bacillota > Clostridia > Lachnospirales > Lachnospiraceae > NK4A144. The sequence goes on along the minus strand of JAFTEC010000143.1, from coordinate 4,181 downwards.
ATCCTTTATGGCGGAAAAAACCGTTTCCTGATTTATACCGTCAAGTATAAGATCAAGGGGCTCCCCCTTTTCTATATACTCCGTGACGAAGGTGTCTCCGCCGTTTACGATCACATCTCCCTTTTCCTTCAGCCCCTTAAGAATGGTTTCCACCCCGGTGTAAATGGGTTCACTGTGATAGTGATAATACACATCTATATTATCCACAAAAAAGCCGTCCACCCCGGTATCCATTATCCTTTCACTGAGATCCTTCAAAATGAAATCCTGCCATTTCGAAACGGAAACATCCACCCATCTTTCATCGGGCCAGTTATCGTATTTCCCAAGAGTCAGATCCAGGTAATCATTATAATAATCTCTGTAATTCTCAACAGCTCCGACATTAATATAGCTTAATACCCTGTGTCCCCTGTCTTTTAGTGTCCGGATGTCATCCCTGTCAAATCCGTTCTGCACATCAAGAACTATGGTCTCATACTTCCTGAATTTCCTCATGGCTTTTTTCCCGGAATTTACGCCGAGAAAGACACCGTATTTATACCTTATGGGATCCTTCTCCAGACCGGTATAGGCATATACGCCGGTGCACACGGTTATCAGGAGCAGTATGAGTAAAATTGCCGCCGTTATGCGTTTTTCCTTCTTCATCATACCCGATATAAGGCATTTCATTTTATGCTTCACCCTATCTTTTCCACGAAGTCCGTCATCATCTCCGAGATCTTTATCTGCTGGGGACATACCTGTTCGCAGCTCCTGCAGTGAAGGCAGGCTGACGGCTTCTTGTCATCAGGCATTGCTGCAAGCGCCATTGGAGCGATAAAGGCCATCTGACCGCCTTTAACGGTAAGAAGATGCTCATTATACATCGAAATGATCCTTGGAATATCAAGTCCCTGCGGGCAGTGGCTTACACAGTAATGACAGGCCGTACAGGGGATCGACTTTCCTGCCTGAAGCTCATCCGCTGTATTCATAAGCTCATCCATCTCTTTTTCATTAAGAGGCTTTTCCTCTTCAAAGGTTTTCAGATTTTTCTCAAGCTGCCCGGGAGTTGACATGCCTGAAAGGATCATGGTCACCCCTTTTACAGACTGCAGGAACCTGAAAGCCCAGGCCGGAATCTCCTCATCAGGTCTTAATCCCTTAAGCCTGCTTTCCTGAGTACCGGCAAGCTTCGCAAGTCTTCCTCCGCGAAGCGGCTCCATTACCCATACAGGGATATTCCGTTCATTTAGAAGCTCCACCTTTGCCTTTGCATCCTGGAATTTCCAATCCAGATAATTCAGCTGTATCTGGCAGAATTCCATATCCTTCCCATAGGCATCAAGAAATCTCTTTAATACATCCATCTCACCGTGACAGGAGAATCCAAGATGCTTTATCCTTCCGTTTTTCTTCTGTTCCATCAGATAGTCACAGATCCCGTATTTGGGATCCAGATACTGCTCTATGTTCATCTCACAAACATTGTGGAACAGATAGAAATCAAAATAGTCAAAGCCTGTCTTCTCAAGCTGCTTCTCAAATATCTCCTTTACCTTCGGCATATTCGAAAGGTCATATCCGGGGAATTTGGTAGAAACATAGAAGCTGTCTCTTGGATATTTTTTCAGAGCCTCCCCTATAACGATCTCCGAATTACCCTGATGATACCCCCATGCTGTATCAAAATAATTGATTCCCTTAGCGATCGCCAGGTCCACCATCCTGCAGGTAAGCTCCCTGTCGATATTTCCGTCATTACCTCCGATGACCGGCAGTCTCATTGCTCCGAATCCAAGCTCTGAAAGCCTGATACCCTTAAAATCCCTGTAAACCATTAAACAACCTCCTCCTTATCCCCGCAACAAGCTTTTTCTGTGCTGTGACGATCACTTTTGGTGCTTCAATCATTCTACCATATTAACCTGTATTTGATAATTATCCTTTTCCGGAACCATCTCTTAAAGCTCCTTCCCTCCGCTCAGCATATACACTCCCGTGTACAACCCGAAAAAGATCGGCGCCGAGACCGCCAGGGCAATGAAATTCCCGAAGCCGGAAAGCTTCACCCATACTGAAGCAGCCGCTGCTATAATCACGGCGGCTGTGATCCTGATAAGCTGCAGCTCCTTAAAGAAGCCCGGGAAGCGCAGGGCTTCGTATTTCTTTTCTCTTACCATCCTTCTGAAAGCCCCCGCCTGGACAAAGAGCACCACTGCCTCTGCGGCAAGGGTTCCGACTGCCGCTCCGGTGGACTTGAAGCGCGGGATAAGGAGGAGGTTTATAAGGACATCCACCAATGCCCCTGCGATCTCCGAGTACAGCACCTTCCTTTCCTCTCCGAAGGGTATAAAGATCTGTATGCCGACTATATTGCTGAGTCCGATAAAAAGAACCGTTGGCATAATGATCCTCATGGGAAGTATGGAGCCGGCATAGTCCCCTCCGGAAATAAGGAGGACGGCTTCCTTTGCGAAGATGATAAAATATACCACCGTCGGGACCGCCGCAAAAAACACGAAGCGGAAGGCCTTCATACAAACCTTCCGGAACCTCTCGCTTTCCCCATGCTCTATGTAATATGAGATCCTTGGCAGGAGCACAGCTCCAAGGGATGTGATCATTGCGGTAAGGACAGACTTTATCCGGACAGAAGCGTGATAATACCCCACCTCCTCATTGTCTGTCATAAATCCAAGCATCACGGTATCGAGATTCAGGTACACCGTGGTAGCGCAGGTCATGGCAAAAAAAACAAGGACGTTTTTCAGGTGCTTCGTTACGTGATAGGAACCCACGGGACGGATATCCACATGCCTTCCGATATTTAGAAGATTAATGATATTTGCTGCGGAAGCCGCAAAGACAGATATGGCGCCGTAGATCAGATAATCACTTTTTTCATGCACCAGAAGGAACATTGCGATTACCGATATGACCTTGAAGATCAGGGATCTGACCGTGATATAGGTATACTGCTCCAATCCCTTATATAGCCATTCCGTGCCGATAGCGTCCAGGATTATGGAGGCACTGACCACCAGAAAGAGACACCGGTCCTCTGAAAGCCTCGGCACCGTGAATAACAATATAAAGAGCACCCCATAGGAGATAAAGCTCATTATAAGGTTTATGATCAGGAGCTCGTGGGTGACTCTTGTCAGCTCCTCCCTTTTATCCCTTACCCTCGCTACGGCCCTTATCCCATAGGTGGGAATGCCCAGCTGGGAGATCATTGTAAAGTAGGATACGATCGACAGTGCAAAGGAAACCCTTCCCGTTCCCTCCGGCTGCAGGACCCTTGAGATATAGGGGAAGGTAATTATGGGAAATAGAAATGACGATACCGTTAGGATCGCATTCATCCCGAAGTTTATTTTCAGTGAGGGCTGATCAGTGGAGGTCATTTAAAAATCTCCTATCCACTGTCTGTTTTTGGGGTCTTCAATGCTAATTGAAAACCACTTTTTTCTGAAAGCCACATCATCTATCAGCCTGACACCCATTCTTCTACTATCTCCTTTTTCAACTGCCGTTTCTCCGGACTGCAGACATCTCTTCCGCCCCCAGGGGTATCTATCATCCCGGTTTCCCGACGGATTGATGATTCCCCTCAGTCACCACGCAGTCCTTTCTGAAAAAGGAGATCCCAAAGCAGCTTATATTGTGGTATCCGTCATTATATACCTCTTCATAATACTTCCTGTCGTAGATCTGCCGGAGGGCCTCTTCTGCCTTTGGTAAAAGCTCCTCCTGTTTTTCCGCAACCTTGAATTCAAAGAGGTATGCTGTGCCAAAGACGGACACGGGCTTAAGCCACAGGTCATATCGCCCGTTCCCGGCTTCCCTGTTGGATTTCACCACATAATCTCCCCAGCCGTAGAGTACACCTAAGAGAAATCCGTGATAAAATGCCTCAATGCTGTCATAAAAGCTTATGGAGGTTTCAAGCATACGCTTTATCTCCATGGCCATCCTTTCCGTGTCCTTTTTCTCTATGGCATCAAAAAGTGCCTTTGAATCCCTCTCCTTCAGCTTCTTATCGAACCACACACGGATCTTTTCCTTGAAGATATATAGAACCTCCCGGTTTGGAATTGCCATTGTCACATATCGGTTCAGGCCGTCAAAGCGTTCCGAAATCTTCTTGAAATACCCGGTAAAGAACATGAAATTCCACAGGTTGTCCATAT
>JAFTEC010000142.1 GCA_017453865.1 Lachnospiraceae bacterium | reverse complement strand
TTTCTGTGTAGCATACTGTGCCACGTTCCCGGATCCGGATATAACAACGGTGGCATCCTTGAGGCTCTTTCCGGCATTACGTACCATCTCATCGGTAATATAAACAAGACCGTAGCCCGTAGCCTCGGGACGTGCAAGGGAACCTCCGAAGGAAAGACCCTTTCCTGTGAGAACGCCCTCATAGAGTCCGGTTATCCTCTTATACTGGCCGTACAAATATCCTACTTCTCTTCCGCCCACACCGATGTCACCGGCAGGAACGTCCTCGTCAGCGCCGATATACTTGAAGAGCTCTGTCATAAAGCTCTGGCAGAATCTCATAACCTCAGCATCGCTCTTTCCCTTGGGATCAAAATCGGATCCGCCCTTTCCTCCTCCGATCGGAAGTCCGGTAAGGGAATTCTTGAATATCTGCTCAAAGCCCAGGAACTTAAGAATTGACTGATTTACCGAAGGATGGAAACGAAGTCCTCCCTTGTATGGTCCGATAGCGGAATTAAACTGAACCCTGTAGCCCAGATTCACATGATTTTTGCCGCTGTCATCAGTCCAGGGAACACGGAAGGTGATTATCCTCTCCGGCTCCACAAGCCTTTCCAGAAGAGCCGCTTTCCTGTAAGCCTCCTCATTTGCCTCAACCGCCGGCTTGATGGTCTCTATGACCCTTTCGGCGGCCTCAAGGAACTCATCCTCTCCGGCGTGCTTTTTCTTCAGTGCCTCGAAAACTTCATCAACATAGGACATTACGATCTTCCTCCTTAATTAAAAATAAAAAGCGCCCAAAGCAATGCAGAGCTTCCCTGCATCCTATAGGCGCCTTTGCCTCAAAAATAATAAAACACAAGTCCGGAATTGTCAATTACCATCAATTCTTAGTACAATAATCACTCTTAATATATGCTGCCTGCCCGTTGTAGTTTATCTTGTACCAGCCGTCGGTCTCTCCCGTAAGGTCATACTTATCGCCCTTGTAGGCGCTGCCAAGCTTGCTGGAATCCGTACTTGCCCCGCTTCTTATCGTGACAGCTTCATTAACGGTGATCTTTCCGCTTGCTGCGGTCTCTGCTGCGGGAGCCGGAGCAGCCGCTTCTTCCTCTCCGCCCTGGTTTCCTTCAGCATTCTGAACCTCTCCGCCCACAACGGTATCGCCCTCGGCGGTGGTCAGGTACTCGGATTTGATAAAAGCTTCTCCGTCCTTATATTTTATCTTACTCCACTCACCGTCCTCGCTCACACGAACAAAGGTATCACCCGCCGCTGCCTGACCGATGACATTATCCTCCTCCGTTGTGGCACCGGAACGGATCCTGACGGCATCCGTGGTCTTCACACGTACCTCTGCTCCGTTATCTGTAGCATTCTCCTCTGCCACCTCCTCGGCGGTTCCTCCGTTGTCACGAACCTTGGCTGCCGCAGATTCCGACTTTGTCTGCAGGGAATCCATAAAGGCCGCCAGAGTCGGATCGGACTCGGTATTTGTGGCATAGAGCTTGTCCACCTCCGCAAGGAGATTCTGTACATCGCTCTGGTTTGCGATCTCGGTTATATAGTCCTTCATATTCTGGGGAAGGGAACCAATATCCTTTAAATAGTAGGATCCGTCGGCATTCGTGCAGAGATAGAAGGTGGAAAGTCCGGGTGCCAGCGAATCTATGTTCTTATACTTTATCTCATAATAAACAAATACTATGTATGAATTATCCTCGGGACCCGGCTTCGTATAGCAGGACATATTCTCATAGTCCTCGGTGTATCCGGCCTTCACCTGGATCTTCGCCTTATCCTCCTCGTCGAGGGTATTGCCCATTTCGGCCATTTTATCGGTGTCACCCCCGGCAACCGCATCATAATACTCATTAAAGAAGGAATTGATCTCCTCATAGGCATTCTGCTCGAGCTTCGCGCCCTCGGGCACGGGGATGGGCTCTGTTCCGAGGGAATCGGTATCCTCCACGCTCTCCGTAGCCACAGTATCAGCCTTTTTGTCGGAATCCTTCCTGTGGATACTGAACACCACCAGTACTATCACCAGCACGATAAAAAGAACGCCGACTGCGAAATACTGATAATGGTCAATTATAAATTCCTTTATATCTTCTGCTCCGTTTTTTTTCATTTCCGATAAGAACCTCCAAAATTATGTTAACCAATGTATCTGACTGCAAGCCTGAATTGTATACAGATACAATATTTTCATTTACTGTAACTGCGTTTGGAGGGATTCGAACCCTTGACACCAGGCGTCGGAGGCCTGTGCTCTATCCAGCTGAGCTACAAACGCTTATGATATCTGAAAAAAACCTGACGTATCAAAAATAATACCACAGCTTTAAATCATAATCAAACATAATCTTCAGACAGTAATTTACCGGAAGACACCCTCAGAACCGTTTTCAGCAGTACATCCCGCCTTATCTTACTGCCTGAAGATCAAAATTATCAGGAAAAAATAATTAAAGAGTCTTGTAACTATTAAGAACAGATGTCCAATGTGTCATTTTTATATAGATATATATTATCAGACAGGAAATCCTCAGCCACCACGGAGGACTCGTTGACGCTCTTCACAAGGTCTGAAAGCTCCGAGCTTCCTATTCCTCCCGAGGCCGGAACTATTATGAATTCATGCACCGATGAGGGAAGGAGATAGAGATCGGTCTTCATCATATCCCTTAGATCCTTCAGAAGCCCGGGATAGAGAATGATGGAATCACCGTAATATCTGTCGCAGTTTGTGAGAACAAACATTTTCACCATGCCCTCTCCGAAAATATCCTCCGCGCTATCCCGGCATTCCCCCGTATCCATAAGCTCCGCCAGCATTTCTCCAAGCTCCTTTATAACCGGCTTTTTTATCCGTGGCGTATTCCTTGTTGCCAGAATATAAAGCTCCTCCTCGTCAACTCCCCACTTTTCCATAAGGTCGTTTCTTACTGTCACATTGCCGGCCGAATTGAACACATCATCAATGTAAACCGTATAGATAACGGCCAGATCGAGAAACCTCCTGTGGGGTATATCTTTAAGGAGGCTTTCATTCTTTTCCGCATTTATAAGCCGGTAGATAAGCTTCTCCCTTACACTGTCAAAATCCGTAAGATAGCTCATATTGACCCCGCAAACGTTCTTCTCCTTAGTGTAGATACGGAGTATCTCATTTACGATCTCCTTAATGTTCATTTTCCCCTTCCTGTACTCGTCGAAGAGCGCTTCAAGGTAGATCGTCGGAAAGACCGTTTCCCCCGGTCCCGTAATGGAGATCCCTGACAGTGTGACCCCGTTATTCTTCATCACATCTCTTTTCTCCACGAGGAATTCATTGCCGCAGACCTCCAGAAGCTCCTCTATGACCTCCTCTCTGAAGCCCTCAAAGTCCAGAACGAAATACTCCGGGCTCCTTTCCTTAAACATAAGCTGCATATCCATAATCATCTCCTTTCCCGGCTTCTGCCGAATATATATATTTTTTTTATAATGGATACCTTAGTGAAAAAATGGCGGAAAACGCCAATGGCTCTGCCTTCGGGCAGAAAAGAACAAATGAAAAAAATGGAACTATTCAGGATCCGAAGGGTTCTGAATATTAAAAAATGAAAAAACCGAATCCGTCATGCGGGCAGAATACCCGCATAACGGGAAAGATCAGCTGATGATCAAAAAAGAATGAAGATAAAACAGGAAAGGCTCAGGCCCTTGATGAATACTCTCCGGTCCTTGTGTCTATCTTTATCCTGTCCCCCTGATTTACAAAGAGAGGAACCATGACCTGGGCTCCGGTCTCAACAATGGCGGGCTTTGTGGCACCTGTAGCGGTGTCGCCCTTGAAGCCGGGCTCTGTCTCGGTGATCTCAAGCTCCACGGAAATGGGCGGCTCTATCGCAAATACCGATCCGTTATAGGAATTTACCTTGCAGACCTCGTTTTCCTTGACAAACTTCATCGCATCCCCTGCGATATCCTTACCGATGGATATCTGCTCGTATGATTCGGGATCCATAAAGTTATAGAGATCTCCGTCAGCATACAGATATTGCATATCCTTTCTGTCAATACGCGCTGTGGGGAATTTCTCGGTAGGCCGGAAGGTCTTTTCAACCACTCCGCCGTTAATGATGTCCTTTATCTTGGTACGGACAAAGGCCGCGCCCTTACCGGGCTTAACATGCTGAAACTCGATTATCTGATATACGGTTCCCTCGATCTCCAATGTGAGACCGTTCCTGAAATCACCTGCTGATACCATTAAAAACCTCCTGAAATAAACATCCGCGAAGAACCCGACGGGTTCTGAAAAGAAATGTACTCTGTCCGTCCGAAAGACAGGCCGGACATATACAGCAAAGATTATAATAAACTAAAAGCGGAAATTATTCAACATCTTTTTCAAAGCCCCTGAAATAAACGCATCAATACCCTATCAAAAAGTCCATGGCATGGATATAACCCTTTAATCCCTCGCCTACTATCGTTTTGTCGCAAACCGGAGATATGACCGAAATCCTTCGGAATTCCTCTCTTGCACCGATATCGGAGATATGCACCTCAACCTTCGGTATGGTGTGATAGGAATCCAGGGCATCCCTGATGGCATAGCTATAATGAGTGTAAGCCCCTGGATTTATGACTATCCCGTCCGTCCCGTCGGAATAGGCTCCCTGTATCCTGTCAATTATGGCTCCCTCGTGATTTGACTGGAAGCACTCCACGGAAATACCCATTTTCCCTGCATACTCGTGGAGCATCATTACCAGCCCCTCATAGCTTTCGCTGCCGTAGATCTTCTTATCCCTAATCCCGAGAAAATTCAGGTTCGGTCCGTTTATCACCAGTATCTTCAATGCTTTTTTCTCCCTCTGTTATATATCCGCTTTAGCTCGTTAACGACCTGATAGATCTCCTTACCGTCTATATCCACCACCTGATCCGCTGCGTCGAGATAGAGCTCTTCCCTTTCGTCCATCAGGGAATCCACCTTTTCGTCAACATTTTCACCCTTAAGGAGAGGGCGCTTTGCGGACCTGTCCCGAAGCCTTTCCTTCAAAAGCTCACGGGACGCCCTGATATAGACCACCGTTCCGCACTTCCGTAAAAGACTCCGGTTTTTCTCCCTTACCGGCATTCCGCCCCCGAGGGATACCACCCCGTCCTTGCAAATGTCGGATACGCTAAGCTTCTCAAGGTAAGAGGTTTCCAGATCCCGGAAATATTTTTCCCCTTTTCTTTCAAAAATGCTGCTTATACTGCAGCCCTCCGCCTTTTCTATCTCTTTATCGGTATCTGCAAAGGAAAGCAGGAACTCTTTTGAAAGGATCTGTCCGTATGTGCTTTTTCCGCTTCCCATAAAGCCCTCGAGTATTATCCTTCCCATCACTGCCTCCCGTACACCCTTTCCTTAAGCCTTTCCCGTACCGTGGCAATGCTTTCTTCGCTGACTAACGTATCGTGGAATAGCTTAAAGCTTTCAACCGCCTGAAAGAGCAGCATATCAAGACCGTTGACCGCCCTGCCTCCGTTCCTTTTTACCCTTTTCATAAATTCGGTTTCGTAGGGGTTATATATGATATCCACGGCACGGTCTATCTTCCGGTAAAAGCTCTCATCCTCTATCGGTACCGTTCCGGTATCGGGGAAAAGCCCGGCACTTGTGCACTGAACGCAGAAGTAACCCTCTTCCTCTATCTCCTCAAAACCATCAAGCGGAAGTATCCTGTTCCTTTTATCCGATCCGAACTTTTCCTCAGCCTTTTGTACCGAACGGTTCAGGATATAAACGCCCTCTGCCCCCAAAGAGTACAGGGCGTACAGGACCGCGTTTGCGGCTCCGCCGGCGCCAAGCATTATTACCCTTTCCCCCCGTATGTCAAAGCCGCATTCCCGGATCTCACGGATAAAGCCGGATACATCGGTATTATAGCCCTTATAGCCCTTATCCGTAAGGCAGAGCGTGTTCACTGCGCCGATCCCTTTAGCATCCGGATCAAGCTCACAAAGGAAAGGTATCACATCCTCCTTATGGGGAACAGTCACGTTAAAGCCCCGGATTCCCAGGGCAAAGGCTCCCTTAAGGGCAGTCCCTGTATCTCCCCGCCTTACCCGGAAGGCCGTATATACCGAATTTATCCCCTCACATTCCGAGAGGCTGTTATGAATAAAAGGGGAAAGCGTATGTGCGACCGGATCTCCGATAAGAGCGCAGACCCCCGTACCTCCGTTAATCATATCCTTCTCCTTCATTTCTCCTTACCCCGGCTGTTTTTCCCTGCATCCCTGAAATAAAAATAGAGAACTATATTTTCAAACAGCCTTTTTATCACTATCTGTATCTCTTCCCTGTTATCAATCCTTTTAACAAGGATACTCCTAATAGCGCATCTCTTCGCTCCCCAGACGTCCGTAAAAAGCTGGTCTCCGATAAGCACTGTTGTACTGGGAGTTGTCCTCATCCTCTTCATGGCTTCGATATAACCGCTTTTTAAGGGCTTATTCCCCTTAAAGATATAGTCTGTATATTTTACGCTGTCCGCAAAGCTCTTTACCCTCTTTTCCCTGTTATTGGAAAGAAGGAGGCACCTGAAGCCCATATAGTGCAGTCTCTTAAAAAGCTCAATTGCCCTCCTGTCCGCGGGGGCGTCATGGGGCACCAGGGTATTGTCAATATCAAAAACGATACCCCTGATACCGGCCTTCCTGAGAGAGTCGTAATCCACATCATAGGCAGAGCATACAAATGTATCCGGATAAAATCTTTCTATAAACATTTATCACCTGAAAAAAGGTGCCGCTACTGCAGCACCTTCTTTAATTCCTCCATAAATGAATTTATATCCTTAAATTCCCGGTATACGGAAGCGAAGCGCACATAGGCGACTGCCTCCAGATCCTTAAGCTTCTTCATCACGAGCTCCCCTATGACCGAGGAAGGTATCTCCCTGTCTCCTATATTGAAGATCTCGGTCTCAACCTCGTCCACCAGACTGGTGATCCGTTCTGCGGGGATCGGTCTCTTATGGCAGGCAAGCAGCACTCCGTGCTCTATCTTCTCCCTGTCGTAGGTCTCCCGGTTATTATCCTTCTTTATCACCATCAGGGGTATGGTCTCCACCTTTTCATAGGTGGTAAACCTCTTGCCGCACTCGTCACAGATACGTCTCCGCCTTATGGAATTGTTTTCGTCGGCGGGCCTCGAATCTATGACCCTTGTGTTTTCATGAGAGCAAAACGGACACTTCATATTCTATCCCTACTTTTTCTTTGACCTGTTAAGAAAATCAGGTACGTCTATGGTCTTCCTCCCTCCGGGTCTCCTCAGAGACTCATAGGGCTGCTGTGGCTGCTGCGGCTGAACCGGAGCAACGGGAAGACCGCCGGGTGTTGAAATATTAAGTGTTCCTGCACCGATAGGAGGCCGCGGCGGCACTACCTGCGGTGTGGGGATCAGATTCCTCGTATCCTGCCTGAAATCGGGATAAGGCTTATTCCCCTGTGCCATATTGAGCGGTACTCTGCCCTGTTGCGGGGCAACGGCCGAGGGATCCTTCATCCCTGTAGCGATAACGGTAACCTGCATAAGGTCACCCTTCGACTCGTCTATATATACACCGTAGATCACGTTTACATCCTCTCCGGTGATCTCCGTGATATAATCTCCGACTATCTCGGAATCCTTCAATGTCACATGACCCGAAACATTAACGACAACATCCGTTGCACCCTTGATGGTGGTCTCGAGAAGCGGACTTTCGACAGCCTGCTGTACGGCCTTCTTCGCCCTCTCTTCACCGTCTGCCGCACCGATACCGATATGTGCAACGCCCTTATCCTTCATCGCGGTCTGAAGGTCAGCAAAGTCGAGGTTGATATCTCCGGCGTGAACGATAAGGTCTGTGATACCCTGTACCGCCTGCTGCAGAACCTCATCCGCCTTCTTCATCCCCTCCTTGAAGTCCATCTCATCATTATTGGGAAGGCTTCTCAGCTTTTCATTGGGGATAACGATCATGGTATCTACGCCCTCTGACATACGCTCGATACCGCTTAAGGCGTTCTCCATCCTCTTCTTTCCCTCAAATTTGAAGGGCTTTGTAACCACCGCTATGGTAAGGATACCCATATCCTTGGCGATCTTTGCAATGACGGGAGCCGCTCCTGTGCCGGTTCCGCCGCCCATTCCGCAGGTGACGAAAACCATATCCACTTCCTTCAGTGCGTCAGCTATCTCATCCTGGGAATCCTCGGCAGCCTTCTGCCCCTTCGCGGGATTTGCTCCCGCACCGAGACCGTCCTTTCCTATCTGGAGTATCCTGGGTGACTTGCTGAGCTGCAGAGCCTGGGAATCCGTATTGACTGCGAGAAAATCAACGCCGCCGATCTTCTCGTCTATCATCCTGTTAACAGCGTTGTTTCCTGCGCCTCCTACCCCTATGACAAGCATACGACAGGCACTTGTCTGATCATTATTCTTTATTTCAAGCACGAACTGCTTCCTCCTTAATCTCCCAAAAAAGTCTGTTACTATAATATAGTTTATTCAGTCATAAATCAATAACAATTTTGTCCAAAAAAGCCATTCTTTTTCTTTTGGTAAACATAAAATACTTACGTAAACCGGCTGAGTGTTTCAGTCAGCCTCAAAGGTAACAAAAGCGTCAGAGGTATTTTCCGTATAGTTTTCGAGATGCAGTACCCCCTTTTTTCCGGAAAGCTCGGGAGCGATATTTTTTAGCCTCATCATTTTCTCATCAATATAGGACATATCTCCGAGAAGCACCCTTACGTCGCCTAAATACAGGGTGATCGAGTTGTCTCCGGCAAAATAGATCCCGTCGGTCACGATGCTGTACTTGGTTAAAAGCTGGGTAAGGGACAGTATCTCATTAAAAATCTGCGGATCCTCAACGGGAAGCGGCTTCCCGACTATGCAGTAATCGAATTTGAGACCCGTGATCTGGGGTATCCCCTCTATTTCGTCATCGGAGCTCTCCACAACTATCCCCTCCCGGTCAAAATACATGCGCTTCCCGAGGAAATCCACATAGCCCGCAACAGCCTTCTCATAAACCTCTATGGTTACGGTATCCCGGTCGTCAAATTTCACATCCATCCTTTCGATAAAGGGAACGTCCTTAATCGGCTTATTCCTGTATTTAAGCCTTAGATAAAGCGCGTTCCTGCCTATGATGCTGTCGTCAAGCACCATCGCCCTTATCTCATCATCGGTATAGTGGGAATTTCCCGAAACATGCACCGTGGACACCTTGTATTCCTGCAGAAAATAATAAAAGCCCCCCATAAGGGCAGCCGCCACCGCCAGAACTATGATAAGTACGATAAGGACTTTTCCGCTCTTCAAACCTCTATACTCCTGGAAACGCTTAAAACAAGGCCAATTTCAAATAAAAGGAATAAGACCGAGGTTCCTCCGTAGGAAATAAAGGGAAGGGTTATACCCGTATTCGGAATGGTATTTGTTACAACGGCTATATTCAGTATAACCTGTATGGCTATATGGGCCATAACCCCGGTTGCTATAAACGCTCCGTATCTGTCAGGCGCATTATTTGCTATCACTACAAATCTCCAAATGAGGATAACGAACATGAACATCACGGCTATGGCACCGAAAAGCCCCAGTTCCTCACAGATTATCGAAAAGATCATGTCATTCTGTGCCTCAGGGACGAATCCAAGCTTCTGGGTGCTCTGCCCCAGGCCCTTGCCGAAGATACCTCCGGCACCGATGGAATAAAGTGACTGCAGTGTCTGGTAGCCCGTGCCCGACGCATAGGCCTCCGGCTGAAGCCAGGCTCTTATCCTTGCCATACGGTAGCTCATTTCGCCGGAGATTATCCCATGCATAACGAGATAGACGATCAGAGCCGCCACCCCCGCTATCAGGGCCCCGATAAAGAGAAAGGGCAGGGTCCTCGGAGAGCATACAAATATCATGACCGCCGCGATACCGAAGATGATTATTGCGGAGCTTAGATTGCTGGTGATGAAGAGTACCATTGAGGCAGGCACCCCCGCAGCAATGAGGCAGATAAGAAGCCCTGTTCCCGTTGAGCTAAGCTTCTGTCCGTACTTACAGAGATATGCGGCAAAAAGGAGTATGACCCCCACCTTTGCGATCTCCGAGGGCTGAACGGAAATACCTATGTCAAGCCATCTTCTCGCGCCGTTCCTCGTGACACCTAAGGGTGTAAGTACCAGAAGGACCAGAACCAGGGAGACAAGGTAAATAAGAAGGGCCGGAGCCCTCCAGATATGGTAATCTATCCTGGAGATCACTATCATGACCAAAAAGCCCAGAGCCGTTGCCCTCGCCTGGTTCTTCAGATAAAAAGCCGAGTCATTGAATTTCAGGCTGGATTCGTAGGAGCTTGCCGAATATACCATGATAAGCCCGAACATGAGCAGGAATATCACGGCAAAAAGGAGGCTGAAATCCGTATACCGCCTTGTCTTCTTCTCATGTCTCATAGCGAAGAAACATACTCCTTAAAGAGTCTTCCTCTTTCCTCGTAATTTTTGAACATATCCCAGCTTGCACAGGCGGGGGACAAAAGCACTGCGTCGCCGCTTACGGCATTATCGCAGGCAATATTCACCGCATCACGAAGGTCATCCGCCATTATCACTGCACCGAAGCCGTGGCGGAGGGCACATTCCTTTATGATCTCCGCCGTTTCTCCGATAAGGATAAGGAGCTTGACCTTACCCTCAAAGGCTTCGATAAACTCATCATAGGTGCTCTTCTTGTCATAGCCCCCGCCTATAAGGATCGTGGGCTTTACCATGGCTTCAACCGCCTTTATTGCAGCGTCCGGATTGGTTCCCTTGGAATCATTATAATAATCGACCCCGTCAATATTTCTCACAAACTCTATCCTGTGCTCAACGGCTTTGAAATTCCTGACCGTATCCCTTATGACTTGATCCGGCACCCCGAATCTTTCTGCCATGGCGACAGCTGCCATGACATTTTCGAGGTTATGCTTCCCGAGAAGCTTTATCTCTGAGATCCCGACTATCCTTCTTGCATTTACATAGACGGCTCCGTCCTTAATGTGGACAAAGTCCCTCTTTTCAGTGATCGGAACCTCCTTTCCGGTAAAAAACACCACATCCGCCTTCTGACCCTCCGCCATACTGCGGGTAATGGGATCGTCATAGTTAAGGACCAGCGTGTCACCGCTATCCTGATTTAAGCTTATGCTTTTCTTAACGGCGGCATAGTTTTCCATGCTGTGGTGCCGGTTTAAATGATCCGGAGTCACGTTAAGAACAGCCGAGACACGGGGCTTAAAAGCGTGTATTGTCTCCAGCTGAAAGGAGCTTATTTCCGCAACCGTAATGGTTTCCTCCGTGGTCTCAGGGGCATGGAGAGTATAAGGATCCCCGATATTTCCGACAACCAGCACGTTTCTGCCAGTGCCCCGGGCATACGCCTTCATGATCTCCCCGAGGAGGGTCGTGGTGGTGGTCTTTCCGTTTGTACCGGTTATTGCGAGGAGCTCTCCCTTTGAAAGCTCATAGCCAAGCTCGATCTCTCCGGTAACATAGACTCCGCGGCCGGAAAGCTCCGTGACTAAAGGATTATCAAGCGGAACCCCGGGGCTTAGGACAAGGATATCCGTTCTCTCCTTTTCTTCCCCGCTCAGGGTTCCAAGGACTATGTTAAGGGAAGAAGCATCATCAAAGGAAGCCCTGACAGCCTCCTTATCCGCTTTCTCATTCTGATCAAAAAGTGTGACCCTTGCCCCGTTCTTAATAAGGAGTCCCGCTGCGGCCCTGCCGCTTACCCCGGTTCCGAAGACAAGGCAGTTTTTATCTTTGTATCTGTTACTCATATAATTTGTTTCCTTTTTTATCCTTACTCCTACATCAAAACCAGCGTAAGGACGCACCCCGCCATGGTCACCAGAGTGAATACCGTGACCACCTTAACCTCACTCCATCCGAGGAGCTCAAAGTGGTGATGTATGGGAGCCATCCTGAAAAACCTCTTCCCCTTTGTTGCCTTGAAATACAATACCTGTATTATCACCGACAAAACCTCGGTAAAATAAATTATCCCCATAAATATCAGGAATACAGGCATCTTCAGCATGATCATCGAGGATGCCGCGAACCCGCCGAGGGCAAGGGAGCCTGTATCTCCCATAAACACCTTCGCCGGATGGTGATTATATACAAGGAAACCGAGAAGGGCGCCTGCCATTACCGCAGCAGACATTGTTATGTTTATTGCAAGGGATGAGGAAATAAGCGCAATGAAAAACGCGATGACAACAGTGACCGAGCTTAAAAGCCCGTCCAGGCCGTCCGTGAAATTGGAGCCGTTTGTGGTCCCGAGAAAAACAAACACAAGAAAGGGCACGGTAAAAATACCCGCATTCACATAGATACCAGCACCGTCAGGGGAAATCAGGGAAGAAAAGGGTATCAGCATATCAAAGCCCACTTCCGTAAACCGGGATACAGAGAAGATCACAGCCAGGGAAACAAGTATCTGCAAAAGCAGCTTCTGCCAGGCGCGAAGACCCAGATTACGCTTCATCACCACCTTGATATAGTCATCGATAAAGCCCACTGCTCCAAAGCCCAGAGTGCCAATGATCACCGGTATTGAAGCTCTGTATTTCTCCGCTTCAAAAATGGTCATCAGCGCAAAGACAAGGAGAAACATAATGCCGCCCATTGTGGGGGTCCCTGTCTTTTTCTTATGGGATTCCGGACCTTCCTCTCTTTCAACCTGCCGCGCCTTCAGCTTTTTTAGGAGAGGCAGCAGGAAGTGTCCGACAGCCGCCGTAAGTACAAAAGCGATCAGAAGATGTATTATAAACTTTGTAAACATACGCTCCGCCCTCTATTTTTATATCCTAGAAAGTATAATGCATACAAAGTGATTTGTCACTATTCGGAACAGTCATCGTTACTGTCCGTTACAATTCAGCCCGCCGGCAGAGCGCTGAAAACCGGAGCATTGCAGCGTTTTTTAATCAGGCGTCATTCTCCTCTTCTTCGGGGACTGGCGGAATGTCATTCCCCGGCTCATATTCGTTGCCGCCGCCGGGGTTAAGAGGCTGCAGCGTAACGGGATCCAGTATCTCTCCGGTCGCAGGATCCAGAGGATAACCGGTTTCGGGATCATACTGTATTACATTGTCCACAATGGGATTTCCTGCGCTGTCCCTTTCCGGCTCGGGCTCAGCCTCCTCTCCGCCTTCCTCCGGCGCTGCTCCCTCCCCGGGGATAACGATCGCATCCTCTCCTGCTCCCTCCGGGGCTTCTCCTTCCCCACCCTCCGGAGCCTCCCCATCGGGTATCATATTTTCGGATAAGCCGTAATAGGAGCTGTTTTCGTAGAATTCATCCTGCTTTTCCCTGAGCTCGGATGCCTCCTCTTCACTTATGGGCTCTGTGGGGAAGATATTGAGATAGGGCAGAACCTCAGTCATTATATCCCTGTTCAGCCTTGTAGCCATCCTCGTGGACTCTGACTGTACCTCCGTATTTGGCGTATCTATGACCACATAGCAGAGGACCTCCGGATTCTCCGCAGGCACATATCCGATAAAGGAGATCAGATAATCATTCTTTGTTCTTGGAGCCTTTTCAGCGGTCCCGGTCTTTCCTCCCTCCGTGTATCCGGCAGGTCTTGCGGACCATCCGGTACAATCGTGGGGATCACTCATCACTACGGTCCGTAAGTAATCCCTCATTTTCGCGCTCACGCTTTCGCTTATGACCTGCTTAAAGATCCTCGGGGTCTTTTCCTCAACCACTGCGCCCTCCGCATTCCTTATCTCCGACACCACTCTCGGCTGATAATAGTATCCTCCGTTGATAAGTGCGGAAAATCCGGCTGCGAGCTGCATCATGGTCACGTTAAAGCCCTGTCCGAAGGATGCTACCGCAAGGTCGGTAAGCCCCATGCTCTCATTAAAGGTAAGGTCGCTCGCGTTGGTTTCCCCGGAAAGATCTATATTTGTCTTGTAGCCGAAATTAAAGGTACGGTTATACCTGAGCCACTGCTCCTTTCCGGTTGCAAAGGCAATGTCCATAAGAGCCACGTTGCAGGACTTTGCGATGCTCTGCTGTACGTTAAGCAGACCGTCTCCGAGCCTGTTATGGCAATGGATCTGGAAGCCGCCGACCTCCAGATAGCCGTTGCACTGATAGCTTTCATTTCCGGTGATCTTTCCGGAATCCAGGGCACCCGCCACGGTAAAGGGCTTCATAACGCTGCCCGGCTCATATGAATCGGAAATACAGAAGTTTCTCCAGATCTTATTCCTTGCGGCAGTCAGCGGATCCTCAGGTTTCTTTACCTGATCTTCGGAAACCGTTTCTTCCCCGCTCGGATCCTCCTCCAATGTCTCTTCTTCCTCAGGCTCCTCTTCCTCAAATATCTCATTTGACGAAAGCCCCTCGGGCATGAACTGGGTAAGATCCACTCCGTCCATATTCATCGGATCATTAAGATCGAAGGCGGGGTAGCCGGCCATTGCGTATATCTCCCCGTTATTCGGGTTCATCACGATGACTCCGATATTATCGGCCGCAGCCCCAATCCTGTAAGCATCCTTATAGGTGGTCATAAATTTCGCGATATGCTTCTCCACTATGGACTGAATGTTGCTGTCTATGGTGGAAACAATGGTATAACCGTCAACCGCAGGCTTTATGGACTCCTCCATTATATAATCCTCGTTCATATAGCCGTATTCCCTGCCGTCCGTCCCGTTCAGCACATCATTGTAATACTCCTCCAGACCGTAGAAGCCTGTGTTTCCGCCCTGTACAAAGCCTATGACATCGCAGGCAAGGCTGTTTCCGGGATATTTTCTCTCATAATCCTCCTCGAACCATACCCCGTTAAGCATCTCCCTTTCAGCTTCATCGCCGGACACGGCTCTCTCAGTTTCGATTCCCTCCTTCTGCAGCTCCTTAAAGGGCTCTATCTTATTAAAGTCAAGATGCTTTGCGAAAACCTTGTATCTGCTTGCCGGGTTATTGTTGATATATTCCCGTATTTTAGCGGTATCAACCTCCGGGAAGCAGCTTGAGATCGCTTTCATCGTAGGCTCCAGATGCTTCCCTTCATCGCTTAATACCATCTTTGCGTCTATCACGAGGTTATAAACCTTTTCCGAATAGGCAAGCTTACTGCCCTTTCTGTCCAGAATATCCCCTCTCTTAAAGGGCAGCACCCGTGATGAGGCCGCCTGCTGACGCATGACCTGTCTCTTATAATCTGCGCCCTTATCCCGGTTTATTACGAAAAGCCTGTAAGACAACGCAACGAAAGCCAGCAGTACCAGGAGAAAGAGTACCACCAGCTTTCGCTGCATTTTTCCGTCAAATCCCGAAGGATCTGTTTCCCGATTTGTTTTTCGTTTATTTTTTAAGGACATCCTGCTTTATTTCTTCGGGTATACTTCCATACTGCCTCACATAATCATCGCTCTCAAGCGAAACATGCACTACCTGACTTTCATCGGGATATTTCATGTGAAGATCGGTCATGGCTATCCTTTTTATCTCCTCCAGATCTATGGCGCCGGTAATACGCTCATATTCCTCGTCATTTGCTTCCTTTAAGCGGCTTAAGGTACTCTCCAGCCCCGAAACCCTCTTCTGGGATGCGGTGATATCGGAATGGATTCTTACATAACCTATGCATACAAACGCGGTGACAGCCAGTGCAATAAAAAAGAACAGATAATAGCCGAGGGAAACCTGGGGAAGTATAAGATGATCCGAATGATGCCCCTTTTCAACCTCCATTTTCGGCCTTTTCTCGCCAAATCTGGGTTCTATGGTCCTTACGGTATTCCCGTCGATATAAATGCTGTTATTTGACCTTCCATAGACGGTGGCCCTGGCTCTTCTCACTGTTCTCCTGGCCATATTCTCTCTCCCTCTCGGGCTGAAAAAAGCTCCCATAACTCCTTACAGCCCCTTAGCCGGAAAATCCGGTTCAGCTATCTGAACCCCTCTCAAAAACCCTTAGCTTCGCACTTTTCGACCTGGGATTTCTCTCCGTTTCATCCCCTGACGGTACTATGGGTTTTTTCGTTATTACTCTCCCTTTAGACACCCTGCCGCACACACAGACCGGAAAATCCGGAGGGCAGATACAGGGTGATTCATTTCGTTTGAATGTCTGCTTTACTATCCTGTCTTCCAACGAATGGAAGGTTATCACGCTTATCCTTCCTCCGCTTTTTAAGAGCTCTATCATTGTATCAAGCGTATCGCTTAAGACCGAAAGCTCCTGATTTACCTCTATCCTTACGGCCTGGAAGGTCCTCTTTGCCGGATGGCCTCCCGTCTTCTTTACCTTTGCCGGGATCGAAGCCTCCACTATGTCCCTTAGCTCAAAGGTTGTCCTTACCGGCGAAGCCTCCCTTTTCCGGACGATGTTCTTCGCAATATTCCTTGCAAACCTGTCCTCGCCGTAATCCCTTATTATCCTGAAGAGCTCTTCTTCACTGTATCCGTTCACGATGTCATACGCGGATACGGGATTCCTCCTGTCCATTCTCATGTCGAGGGGGGCATCATCCATGTAGGAGAAGCCGCGTCCTGCCTCATCCAGCTGATAGGATGAAACCCCCAGGTCAAGGAGGATACCATCTGCTTTGTCAATTCCGAGATCACTTAAAACCTGACCGATCTCACTGAAATTACTGTGTACGACGGTGAGGAGGCGGGAGAATTGTTTAAGCCTGTCTGTGGCTGCTGCTACTGCTGCCGCATCCTGGTCAAATCCGATAAGCTTTGCGCCCTTTTCGGGCCTGAGGAGTTTTGCTATCTGAAAGGAGTGTCCGCCTCCTCCTATCGTACAATCAATATATGTGCCGTCTTCCTTTATATTGAGACTGTCAACGGTCTCCTTAAGGAGGACCGATACATGCGAGAATTCCATATCAGAGACTGAATCCGAGTCCGCTTAAGCTTTCCGCTATATCGTCAATATTATCCGGAGCCGACTCGTTCCACCTTTCACTGTCCCAGATCTCGACGTTTGATCCGGTTCCTATGAGTGACACGTTCTTTTTCAATCCCGCGTGCTCCCTTAGTTCCGCCGGGATAAGGATACGCCCCTGTTTATCAACCTCGGCGATCACTGCTCCGCCGTTAAAAAATCTCTTTATCTCTCTGGTGTTCTTATTGAACTGCGGCAGTTCCTTAAGCTTCTCCTGTATATTTTCCCAGGTGCTTAAGCTGTTTGCCTGGAGGCAGCCGTCAAAGCCTTTGGACACCACAAACCTGTCCCCCAGCTCCTCACGGAATCTGGCGGGGATTATGAGCCTTCCTTTGGCATCTATGGTATGGCTGTATTCCCCCATGAACATCTGCATTTACCCCGGTGAGGATCCACCTTCTACCACTTTGTGACACTTTCTACCACATCTGCCCATATATTAATCTAATTTTGGGAATATATCAACTGATATTTTGTTATTATTGCAACAAAAAAACGCCTCTTTAAGGCGCTTTTTCGTAAATCAGTCCATATATTGTTGCAATTTCTCGGGGACCACCACTATATATTGTGCCGGACCAAACCCGGTCCATTATTGTATTTTTTCAGGAACAATTTAAAGGAGCTTATTCAAAATACTTCACCCCTGCCTCAAAGATCTTAAGATCCTGCTCCCCGTAGATATTGATATTGACACCTTCTCCCCTTCTCTCCGCATGGCACATCTTCCCGAGGATGCGGCCCGTTTCATCGGTGATGCCCTCCACTGCGCTAAAGGATCCGTTGATATTAAAGCTTTCGTCCATGGACACCTTCCCCTCCGGATCAGAGTACTGCAATGCGACCTGCCCGTTATCGAAAAGCTTCTTCATCCATTCATCCGAAGCCACAAACCTTCCCTCTCCGTGGGAAGCGGGGCTCACATAGCAGCGTCCCGGCTTTGCGAGGGAAAGCCAGGGAGACTTATTTGAAACCACCTTTGTATAAGCCATCCTGCTTATATGCCTGTTAATGGTATTAAAGGTAAGGGTGGGCGAATCCTCTGTCTGAAAGTCGATTATCCTGCCGTAGGGAACAAGCCCCAGCTTGATAAGAGCCTGGAAGCCGTTACAGATACCGAGGATAAGCCCGTCACGCTCAAGCAGGGAATCAACAGAGCGCCTTATATCTTCATTTCTGAAAGCCGTGGCAAAGAACTTGGCGCTGCCGTCAGGCTCGTCACCGGCAGAGAAGCCGCCGGGGAACATGATGATCTCCGAGCTGTCTATGGCCTTCTTAAAGGCTCCTACCGACTCCCTTATATCGCTTTCGCTTAGATTGCGGAAGATCCTTATCTCTGTCTCCGCTCCGGCCCGTTCAAAGGCCCTCATACTGTCATATTCACAATTGGTGCCCGGGAATACGGGGATAAATACCTTCGGCCTTTTACACTTTCTGGATGAAACATGTATTTTCTTTGTGAGGAATACCGGAGACTCTGTCTCTTCTCCCCCCTCCCTACTCTTTATCGGAAATACCCTTGAAAGGGTACCCTCATAGGCATCCAGGGCTTCCCTTAAGCCTATCCTCATTTTCCGGTGGCTTAGATAGGGCTCCGCTTTTACTTCAGCGATAACGGTATAGGGAACCTTAAGTGAATCAAGTATACTTAGGGAGCTTACCTCCGCTATGATATTGCCGCTTTCCGCAAGGAACAGCTCCTCCTTTGAGATCCTGTCACTGATACTGACTCCGAGCATATTGCCGAAGGCCATTTTCGAAAGTGCCGGAGCGATGCCGTATTCGTCAAGGGCATAGGCGGACCTTACGATCCCAGCCTTTTCCGCCTTCCTTATCCCTTCATAGAGCTTTATGACCCTGTCGTATTTCGGAAGCTCATACTCATCCGTTTCGATCGTGAATTTGACGATCGTATTCCCGGCTTCCTTAAGCTCCGGTGTGATGACGTCACCGGTCTTCCCGGTATCCACCGCGAAGGAAACGAGGGTAGGAGGAACGTTAATATCCTCAAAGGTTCCGGACATTGAGTCCTTACCGCCTATACTCGGGAGGGAGTAGCCAAGCTGGGCATCAAAGGCTCCGAGGAGCGCCGTAAGGGGCTGGCTCCAGCGTTTCTTATCCTTTGTCATCCTCTTAAAGTATTCCTGGAAGGTGAATCTTATCTTAGCCATATCACCGCCGGATGCAACTATCTTTGCAACAGAGGCTGTGACCGCATATACCGCCCCGTGGAAGGGACTCCAGGAGGAAAGATAGGGGTCGAAGCCGTAGCTCATCATTGTAACCGTATCCGTTGTGCCGTGAAGCACCGGCAGTATGGCGGTCATGGTCTGTATGGGGGTCTTCTGGTATTTCCCTCCGAAGGGCATGGTCACCGTAGCCGCCCCGATGGAGGAATCAAATCTCTCTGAAAGACCCTGCCTGGAGCACTGATTAAGGGAAGAAATGCTTTTTAGCCAGGCCGCTTCTTCATCCTCTACCCTGACCTCTTCCCTCATATAGTTATTCTTTTCATCCGGAAGCTCCACAAGGACGGAAGCCTCCTGTCTCGCACCGTTGGTATCAAGGAATTCCCTCTTAATATCAACGATCTTCCGGCCCCTCCAGTGCATAACGAGCCTCGGCGCCTCGGTGACAACAGCAACCGGTGTTGCCTCCAGGTTTTCCTCCGCCGCGTAGGAAAGGAAGAGGTCCTTATTCTTCTTTTCAACCACGACAGCCATTCTCTCCTGGGACTCGGATATGGCGAGCTCGGTCCCGTCAAGCCCCGCATACTTTTTCGGAACCTTGTCGAGATCGATGTCAAGTCCCGCCGCCAGCTCTCCTATGGCAACCGAAACGCCGCCCGCACCGAAATCGTTGCAGACCTTTATAAGCTTCGATACCTCGGGACGCCTGAAAAGCCTCT
Source organism: Lachnospiraceae bacterium (assembly GCA_017453865.1). Classification (GTDB taxonomy): domain Bacteria; phylum Bacillota; class Clostridia; order Lachnospirales; family Lachnospiraceae; genus NK4A144. The sequence continues at coordinate 3,419 of JAFTEC010000142.1, read as the reverse complement.
GGAGCTTCCTCTCCGTGGGAGCATTTCCCTTCTGCACCTCCGCACCGCAGCTGTCAAGGGACTTTTCCGTGTGTACCTTTGAAGAACCCGTGGCTCCTCCTATACCGTCACGTCCAGTCCGTCCTCCGAGGAGGATAACTATATCCCCGGGTGAAGCGTCCTCCCTCAGCACATTCTTTTCCGGTACGGCAGCTATCACCGCTCCGATCTCCATACGCTTTGCCACATAGCCCGGATGGTATATCTCATCCACAAGTCCGGTAGCCAGACCTATCTGGTTCCCGTAGGAAGAATATCCGGCCGCGGCTTCTCTAACCAGCTTTTTCTGCGGAAGCTTCCCCTTAAGGGTTTCAGATACCGGAACCCTTGGATCGGCAGCTCCGGTAACACGCATTGCCTGATACACATAGGAGCGCCCGGACAGCGGATCCCTTATGGCGCCTCCGAGACAGGTGGCGGCTCCGCCGAAGGGCTCTATCTCGGTAGGATGGTTATGGGTCTCGTTCTTAAACATCACGAGCCAGTTTTCCTTATATTCCTTCCCCTTTTCATCCTTTAATTCCACAGGCACCACTATGGAGCAGGCATTTATCTCATTGGATCTTTCCTCGTCCTCAAGCTTTCCCATTTTTTTAAGAGCTCTGGCGCCCATGGTGGCTATATCCATAAGGCAGATATATTTCTTCCCGCCCTTTTCGGAAGCCTTCTTCCCGTATACCTCTTCCCGGGTCTTCTTATATTTTTCCCAGGCTTTTCTTATCGGAGCAGCGTAATAACCTTCGGGGATCTCTACATCCTTAAGCTCCGTTAAAAAGGTGGTATGCCGGCAGTGATCGGACCAGTAGGTATCGAGGACCCTGATCTCTGTCACATAGGGATCTCTCTTTTCGTCATTCTTAAAATAATTCCTTATATGCTTGAAATCACTGAAGGTCATGGCAAGGGACAGGGAATCGTAGAGCTTCTTTAAGGACATATCGCTCATACTTTTGAAGCTGCGGAAGGTCTTTACATCCTCCGGCTCCGGGTAGTCCTGCCTTAAGGTCACAGGCTTTTTCCCGTCCGAAAGCCTTGAATCCACGGGATTCATCACATAATCCTGTACCCTTTTAAGCTCCTCGTCGCTTTTTATCCCCGAAAGGATATATACCTCCGCGGTCCTCACTATGGGTTCTTCACTGCCTTTTAGGAACCTTATGCACTGCACCGCGGAGTCGGCTCTCTGGTCAAACTGCCCCGGAAGCGCCTCGACCGCAAATACCGCGTCATTTTTATCACATTCAAAAAACTCCTCGCGGATAGTATCCACGGGAGGTTCTGAGAAAACGCTCTTTACAGCCTTTTTATAAACATCGGGGCTTATGTTCTCCACATCATAGCGGATAAGATAACGAACCGTCACATCCTTAAGCCCCAGAAATTCATGCAGCTCATGCTGAAGCTCCGCGGCATGGACCGCATACGCTTCCTTCTTTTCAACAAATACACGTCTAACCATTCTTTTTCCCTGCTCACCGTCATCCCGGCTTTTTGTAAAAGTCAATCAGTTCCTTGAATTTTGAGAGCACCCCGAGATAAATACCTTCCTTTGCTCCCTCGGACCAGGCAGGTCCCCTGTGCATCCCCTCCAGGACATACTTCGATATGAAGCCCCGGAGATCATCCACATTTCTTATGGTGCAGCTCTCGATATACTTTCTCTCTTCCTCGTGGGTCCTTATCCTGTGTCTCGAATAGACATAGGGATAATTCCTGTTCATAAGCTTCATTTTTGAAGCCCTCTTCACAAAGTCCAGAAGGGTGGAATCAAAAACCGGAAAATTCAGGTTCGATTCTCCCTGTGCCCCGTCATAGCTCTTTGCAAATTCGTTTTTCTTATCGGAAAAGTATGGAATGTACTTAAAGAGTACCTCCAGCTCCCTGCCGTATGTGCTTATCAGTTTGTCCGCCAGAGTGTTTTCGGATTCCAAAGCGCTCCTCCTTTATTTATCAAGTCGAGGTTTTCATACGTCACTTGCGGACCCGCAAGTGACTGTTCTGAATAGTTACATCAAGTCTTTATGTATTCAAGCTGCTTCAGGATGGTATCCGGTGTTTCCTTTCCCATCTTCTTTATCTTCTGTATCATGACCTGGATCAGATGGATCTTTCCCTGCTGTTTTATCCCGTATTTCTCAATAAGATCGCCATACAGGGGATTTGACCTCATGGCCTCCCTCTTTTCCGATCTGAAGGGACAATACCTGAAAACGATACCCCGTGAGATCTTATTGAGTCTCGCGGAGCCCGTAGCCTCGCTCCTTATATAGACCATATAATCCGCCACAAAGACCGTCCTGTAATTATTTCTGGCCTTCTGGAGCGCGAGCTTTATCTTCTCCCTGCTTTCGGGTGAGATATCATGGTTCTTCCGGTAGAACTGCATATAATCGCAGTACTCGCTCGTAAGGCTGGGATCGGTCACATCATTCCAGTGAACACCCTGTATACGCCTGCACATCTCCCATCTGAATTCTCCGCAGAGCTTTGTCATGGCCTCGTCCAGATCCTCGGTAAAGAGAATGGACATCATCATCCTGGCAGGTGTATCCCTTTTCTTTCCGTCTATCTCCTGCCACATAGAGGTTCTTGACCCCATATTCGGCATAAGGATCACATATGGAAGAACCTCCTTCGATACCAGGAACTGGTTTATCTCCAGATCCTCGAAGGCCGTCACGGAATCCCTGTAAAACAGGGAGAAATCCGTTTCCCTTATGGAATCAAGCGCGGTCTTCACCTTTTCCGGTGTAAGTAGTGCCGTGCGTAAGGGCCTTAAGACTGCATCCTCGGTAAATATGGGTACGAATGTTGTGACCCTTCCGAAGGTCAGGCGGTTTCCCATCGTAAAGAAGTTTTCTATCTCAAACTTAAGCCTCCTCGTCCTGTCATTCTTGAAGGCCGCTTCCTCTTCCCTGGTGATATAGCCTCCGGTCACCTGCTCCTTTAAGTATTCGAGATAGTCACTGTCAAATTCATTCTTTGAGGGGTTGACCTTCATCTCGTAGATAAGCTTAAGCCAGTCCCGGATCGTCACTATCCTGCCCGCGGGATCGCTTTTCCACTGTCTCGCAAAGTTTGCAAGGATCGCGGTATTTTCCTTTCCCGCCAGGTTTTCATCGATAAATCCGAAGAGGAGGAACATCTTTACCTCAAGGGGCGGTGTCTTATCATCGAGCGTCTTCATAAAGATCGCATAATAAAGATCATAGAAGATCCTGGATATCTCCTTACGGAGCTTACGCATCTCGTCCGTGGTCTCGGTCTTATCGGGAGATGCGGCATAATCCGCCACCAGCTTTTCAAATACCTGCACAGTTGAAGCGGGAGCCTCGGAGTAGCTCAGGATAATAGGCATGGCATCCTTTATCTCCTTATCG
>JAFTEC010000141.1 GCA_017453865.1 Lachnospiraceae bacterium | reverse complement strand
TCTTTCCGTTGGCATCAACGGTAACGTTCTCAAGAAGAGCATTTCTCTTGATAGCATTGTAGATATCAGGCTCGGAATCCTTATCAAGGTTGATAACCTTTGCATAGCATCCGCCTTCGAAATTGAATACACCTTCATCATCCCAGCCGTGCTCGTCGTCACCGATAAGGAGACGCTTAGGATCTGTTGAAAGAGTGGTCTTTCCTGTTCCTGAAAGTCCAAAGAAGATAGCTGTGTGCTTTCCGTCCATATCTGTATTTGCAGAGCAGTGCATGGAAGCGATTCCCTGAAGAGGCAGGTAGTAGTTCATCATTGAGAACATACCCTTCTTCATCTCTCCGCCGTACCATGTGTTGATGATAACCTGCTCACGGCTGGTGATATTGAATGCTGCACAGGTTTCTGAACGGAGACCAAGCTCCTTATAGTTCTCAACCTTTGCCTTTGAAGCATTGTAAACTACGAAGTTGGGCTCAAACTCAGCGAGCTCCTGCTCTGTGGGCTGGATGAACATATTCTTTACGAAGTGAGCCTGCCAGGCAACCTCCATGATGAAGCGGACTGCCATTCTGGTATCCTTGTTTGCTCCGCAGAAAGCGTCAACCACGAAAAGTCTCTTGCCGGAGAGCTCCTTCTTTGCGATCTCCTTAACTGCTGCCCAGGTCTCCTCGCTCATAACATGGTTGTCGTTATGATACTCTTCGGTGTCCCACCATACAGTGTCCTTGGAATTGCTGTCCATAACAATGTACTTGTCCTTGGGGGACCTTCCGGTGAATTCGCCGGTCATAACGTTGACTGTGTCGAGCTCGGTCATAACGCCCTTGTCAAATCCGGTAAGATCGCTCTTCATCTCTTCTTCATAGAGAAACTCGTAAGAAGGATTGTGGATGATCTCTGTTGCTCCGGTGATGCCATACTTGCTTAAATCAATTGCCATTTACTTACCTCTTTCCTTTCATTATTATCTACGCATATTCCTGCGCAAAGCACTTATCTCAGGCGTCTGTCGGAAGAGCACCTGTTACTTCGTTAAAAAAGTATCACGTACTATTATATATTTTTTTCTCATTTCTGCAACCGATTTTTCGGCAGAAAAACATCATCCGTGTATCAGCTTAAAAACATCCGGAGCAGAATCGGCGAATATGACAGCGCCATGCTCCGTTAAGAATTCACGGCTCCTGAAGCCCCAGGTGACGGTAATGCAGTCAAGCCCCGAATTTTCCGCGGTCTGAAGATCGATCTCGGAGTCGCCGATATAGACGGCATCTTTTCTGTCGGTATTGAGCTCGCGCAGGGTCTTTTCTATCATGTCGGGAGCGGGTTTCCTTTTTAAGCCCGGCTGCTCGCCGATGGCCGCGTCAAAAAGCCCCGGGAAAAGCTTATCGGAAAGAGCCCTTACGGATTCATCCGGCTTATTGGAAACTACGGCTGTCTTTATTCCCGCACTGCGGAGGTCCTCAAGAAGCCGGCCGGTTCCGGGATACTGTCCGGTCTTTATATCATTATGCGCCGCATAATAGGGCTTCATTATCCCCTCTGCCTTTGTAATAAGGTCAGGATCCACCTGTCCGGTGATATCGTCCCTTTCCGTTCCGACCTTTAGCAGCTCATAGGTGCCGGCGATGCCCTTTAAGAGAGCGACAGCCCTTATCAGAGCCACTCTGACGCCGCTTCCGAACATGAATTTCGCGTCTTCGTAGGAAACGGTTCCGGGTATTTCCAGTACACCGAGAGTGTGGTTTATTGCGTCCGTGAGGTCTCCGACGGTATCCAGTATGGTACCGTCCATATCAAATATCGCTGCTTTGTATTTCATTCTCCCATCATACCACATACGACTGCGGATGTCTTGACTGTTTGAATGATAAAGAATTATAATCTAAAGACATATCGCATATGCGTTTTGGAGGAGTACCCAAGAGGCTGAAGGGTCTGGCTTCGAACACCAGTAGGCCGGTAACACGGCGCAAGGGTTCAAATCCCTTCTCCTCCGCTCGGGGGTCTTTTGCCCCCGGAATTACAATTTAAATACAGGAGGTACGGATATGAGAAGGATCGGTATGCTTACCAGCGGTGGCGACTGCCAGGCTCTTAATGCGGCCATGAGGGGCGTGGTAAAATCCATGGCAACCAGCGGGGAACAGATGGAAGTCTTCGGATTTCTGAACGGATATCACGGGCTGATATACGGTGACTACAGGATGCTGGACGGGAATGATTTTTCGGGTATTTTGACCAGAGGCGGAACGATCCTCGGATCCAGCAGAACTCCTTTCAAGACCATAAGGGAACCGGATGAGAACGGACTCGACAAGGTTGAAGCCATGAAGCATAATTACTACAAGCTGAACCTTGACTGTCTCGTTATCCTCGGCGGCAACGGAACCCACAAGACCGCCAATCTTTTAAGGGAAGAGGGGCTTAATATCGTTACTTTACCGAAGACCATAGACAATGATCTCTGGGGTACCGATATGACCTTCGGTTTCCAGAGTGCTGTAGATATTGCCACAAATGTTATCGACAGCATACACACCACGGCAGATTCCCATGGAAGAGTTTTCATTATAGAAGTAATGGGGCATAAGGTAGGCTTCCTTACCCTGAATGCCGGAATGGCAAGCGGCGCGGACATCATACTTATCCCCGAGATACCCTACGATATCGATAAGGTCGTAGAGGCCATAAACAAGAGAAAAGAGCGCGGATCGAAATTCACCATCATAGCTGTTGCAGAGGGAGCCATCAGCAAGAAGGACGCCAAGCTCAGCAAGAAGGAATACAAGAAGAAGCTGGAGAATCTGGTTCACCCCTCCGTATCCTATGAGGTTGCTGCAGACATCCAGAAAAAGACCGGACAGGAGGTAAGAGTTACCGTTCCCGGACATATGCAGCGCGGCGGCAGTCCCTGCGCTTACGACAGGGTATTCGCATCACGTCTCGGTGCTGAGGCAGGGAAGCTTATCCTCAAGGGCGAGTACGGCTTCATGGTAGGCTATAAGGACCGTGAGATCGTAAAGGTTCCTCTGCAGGACGTTGCGGGCAAGCTGAAGAGGCTGGATCCGGATGCGGCGATCATTAAGGAAGCAAAGATGCTGGGCATCAGCTTCGGCGATTAAACGGGAGCACGTTGTATCAGGCATTATACAGAAAATTCCGCCCCGATACCTTTGATGAGGTAAAGGGGCAGGACACCATAGTAACGACCCTTAAAAACCAGATAAAAAACGGCCGTATCGGACATGCCTATCTCTTTACGGGAACAAGAGGCACGGGGAAGACCTCGGTGGCGAAGCTTTTCGCCAGAGCGGTGAACTGCCGCGACCGCAGGGAGGACGGAAGCCCCTGCGGAGAATGTGAGAGCTGCCGTGCCATAAAGTCGGGGGCATCCATGAACGTTATGGAAATGGATGCTGCCAGCAACAGCGGTGTGGATTATATCCGGGAAATAAGGGAAGAAGTGCAGTATCGCCCGACAGACGCAGAGTACAGGGTCTATATCATAGACGAGGTACATATGCTGTCTGTCGGAGCTTTTAATGCCCTTCTGAAGACACTGGAGGAACCGCCGGAGTATGTGATATTCATACTGGCGACCACAGAGGTTCATAAGATCCCCATAACAATCCTTTCCAGATGCCAGCGCTACGATTTTAAGCGGATGACCATCGACACCATGGCGGACAGGATGAGGGAGCTTTCCGATATTGAAGGAATAAAGGCTGAGGACAGGGCGCTCAGGTATATCGCGAAATGCGCAAACGGCTCCATGAGAGACGCTTTAAGTCTATTGGATCAGTGCGCGGCCTTCCATATGGGTGAGGAGCTTACCTATGACAGGACCCTGGAGGTGCTGGGCGCCGTTGACACATCCGTGTTCAGCAGCCTTTACAATATGATACTTTCCGGAAATACCACGGGAGCCATATCCATACTGGAGGATACCCTTATGCAGGGAAGGGACTTAAGCGTCTTTGTCTCTGATTTCACCTGGTATCTAAGGAACCTCCTTCTTGCGGGAAGCAGGGATGAGAAAATGGAGGACGTTATAGACGTGTCTTCCGAGGCACTGGCAGTGCTTAAGGAAGAGGCGGGGAAATCCGATCCCGATACCCTTATGCGCTTTATCAGGATATTTTCCCAGCTGTCAGCGGAGATAAGGTATACCCCGGAGAAGCGGGTGCTTTCAGAGATAGCCATAATAAAGCTTATGCGTCCCGAGACTGAGGAGGATCTTTCTTCTCTGAAGCAGAGGGTCGCCGGTCTGGAACGGAAGATGGCGGAAGGTGTGACGGTTGCCGCCGCTCCGGCCGCGGAAAAAAAGGCTGAAATAAAACGTCCGCCGGTACCGGATGCGCTGCCGGAGGATATAAAAAAGGTACTCGGTAACTGGGGAAAGATATTCAGGGGGCTGCCCGAAAATCATCAGGCGCTGTCCAGCATGCTGGAGAAATCCGAGCCGACCGTAGAGGGAGATACGCTGGTCATAGCCTTTGAAAATATGTATGAAAACCTTTTAAGGGATGAGGAAAACAGACAGGCCTTTTCGGATACGGTAGAGAGGATAATCGGAAAGCATGTGAAGTTCCGGGCCGTGGAAAAGGACGAAAATGACCGTTTTGAAGAGACCCATCCGGACCTTGGGGGACTTATAAATCTGGAGGGTCTGGAAGTCGGAGAATTAACGGATTCAGAGGAAGGAGATATCTGATGTCAAAAAGAGGCGGATTCGGAGGCGGCATGATGCCCGGCAGCATGAACAATATGCTGAAGCAGGCACAGAGGATGCAGCGCCAGATGGAGGAGACCAGCAAGGAGCTGGAGGGAAAGGAATATACCGCACAGGCAGGCGGAGGCGCAGTGTCAGTCACGGTCACAGGGAAGAAGGAGCTGAAGACAGTAACGATCTCGCCGGAAGCCGTTGATCCCGATGATGTGGAAACCCTTCAGGATATGATAGTGGCTGCCGCCAATGAGGCTATGAAGCAGGCCGAGGAGGATTCAAAGGAATCTATGAGCAGATTTACAGGCGGTCTGGGTGGTCTTCTTTAATATGGATCTCTATTCCGGAAAGATCAATAAGCTTATAGAAGAGCTGTCTACCCTCCCCGGTATAGGCGCCAAATCAGCGGGCAGACTGGCTTTTTACCTGATCAACGAGCCCGAAGAGCATGTGAAGCGGCTGACGAACGCCATAATCGACGCAAAGGAAAACATTCATTACTGCCGCGAATGCTTTACCCTTACGGATGAGGAGATATGTCCTGTCTGCAGAAGCCCGAAAAGAGACCACCGGGTGATAATGGTGGTTGAAAATACCCGGGATCTGGCGGCCTATGAAAAGACCGGGAGATACGAGGGTGTGTACCATGTGCTCCACGGAGCCATCTCACCAATGCTCGGGATAGGTCCGGACGATATAAAGCTTAAGGAATTGATGAAGAGGCTTACGGGTGATATAGACGAGGTGATAATCGCCACCAACTCCAGTCTGGAGGGTGAGACCACTGCAATGTATATCAGTAAGCTCATAAAGCCGTCGGGGATAAAGGTCAGCCGTATAGCCAGCGGAGTGCCGGTGGGAGGCGACCTGGAAAACATAGATGAGGTAACACTGCTCCGTGCCCTGGAGGGCCGGACTGAATTGTAACAGGAGGTACAGGAGAAAATGGAAATAATAAAAAAGCCTTTTGGAACCACGAAGGATGACAAGGATATCTCATCCTACACCCTCTCAAATGTGAACGGCATGAGCGTCACCGTTTCGGAGCTCGGAGCGATAATAACCGAGATAATCTTTCCGGATAAGGACGGGGTAAAGAGAGATGTAGTTTTCGGCTATGACAATGCAGAGCCCTACTATGAGAACAATGAATTCTTCGGAGCGACCATCGGACGCAGCGCAAACAGGATAAAGGGAGCTGAGTTCGAGATCGACGGAACAAAGATCAGTCTTGCGGTAAACGAGAATAACAATAACCTCCATACCGATTTCGAGAACGGTTTCCATAAGAAGCTGTGGACCGCCGCTCCGGATGAGGGCAGAAACGCCGTTACCATGAGCTATACCAGCCCTGACGGAGAAAACGGCTTCCCCGGAAATCTGGATGTACACGTTACCTTCAGCCTTTCGGACGATAATGAGCTTTCGATCCATTACGAAGGAGTATCGGACAAAAAGACCCTGATAAACTGCACCAATCATACCTATTTCAACCTGGCGGGGCATGACAGCGGCAGCATCGCGGATCATTACCTGAAGATAAATGCAGCCTTCTATACACCTGTCGAACCTGATTCCATACCTACGGGAGAGATCGCTCCGGTAGTCGGGACCCCCTTTGATTTCAGGGATTTTCATAAGATCGGCGAAAGGATCAATGAGGATCATGAACAGCTGAAGTTCGTGGGAGGCTATGACCAGAACTTTGTACTGGACAGACCGGGATCGGTGGCTGCCGTTCTGGAGGAGAGGACTATCGGTGTCAGAATGGAAGTGACCACGGATCTGCCGGGTATCCAGTTCTATTCCGGAAACTTTATAAGGGACGCTCTTCCGGGGAAAAAGGGTGCAATATATAATAAGAGGTGCGGCCTCTGCCTGGAGACCCAGTATTTCCCCAACAGTGCGAATCAGGACGGATTTGAAAAGCCGATATTCGGTGCCGGTGAAAGGTACGACACCACCACGGTTTACCGCTTTTCGAATATCTGAGCGAAACCCCTATTTCATTCCGGGGGCGTAGCCCGAAGAATCTTACTCATTAGTTAAAGGCAAAAAAGGAGAAAAACATGCTTGAAGAATTAAAGAAAAAAGTCTATGAGGCGAACATGCTGCTGCCGAAGTACGGTCTTGTTACCTTTACCTGGGGCAATGTCAGCGGTATGGACAGGGAAAGCGGCTATTTTGTGATCAAGCCCAGCGGGGTGGAGTATGATGCCCTGACACCCGAGGATATGGTGGTTGTGGATCTTGACTGCAATAAGGTAGAAGGAAAATACAATCCTTCCTCCGACACAAAGACCCATGCGGAGCTTTACAAAGCCTGGGACGACATCGGAGGAGTGGTACACACCCATTCGTCATGGGCTACCTCTTGGGCACAGGCCGGAAGGAGTATTCCCTGCTACGGAACCACACACGCGGATTATTTCTACGGCCCCGTTCCCTGTCTCCGCTGTCTCACGAAGGCAGAGATAGATGAGGATTATGAAAGGAACACCGGAGTTCTGATAACAGATTATTTCAAGGAGCATGATCACAATGCAGTTCAGGCTGTGATATGCAAAAACCACGGTCCCTTCGGCTGGGGAAAGGATCCCTTTGGCGCGGTCCATACGGCAGTGGTCCTTGAAGAGGTTGCAAAGATGGCAACAAGGACGGAGCTCATCAATCCCAAGGTCGAGGAGTGCCCTCAGGAGGTGCAGGATAAGCATTATTACAGGAAGCACGGTGCCAACGCCTATTACGGACAGAACTAGTGTCCGGAGTATTGGACACTTATCTTACAAAATAAATCAAAAGAAAGGAAAGCAAAATGACAACAAAAGAACTTCAAAAGACTGCAAATGAAGTCAGGAAGGGCATCATTACCGCGGTACATGCGGCGAAGTCCGGACATCCGGGCGGATCCCTTTCATCGGCTGATATTTTTACCTATCTCTTCTTTGAAGAGATGAATGTGGATCCCAAGGATCCGAAGAAGGCTGACCGTGACCGTTTCGTGCTCTCCAAGGGGCATAATGCTCCGGGACTCTATTCCGTTCTGGCGGAAAAAGGATACTTCCCGAAGAAGGATCTGGAAACTCTCCGCCACACCGGCTCATATTTACAGGGGCATCCCGATATGAAGCATATTCCCGGCGTGGATATGTCCAGCGGTTCTCTCGGACAGGGACTGTCGGCAGCGGTTGGTATGGCGCTGGCGGCAAAGATCGACAAAAAGTCCTACCGTACTTACTGCCTCTGCGGAGACGGAGAGATACAGGAGGGACAGATCTGGGAAGCAGCAATGTTTGCGGGAGCTAAAAAGCTCGATAATCTCTGCGTGATCGTTGATAATAATAATCTTCAGATCGACGGACCCATTGACGAGGTAAACAGCCCTTATCCGATCGATAAGAAGTTCGAGGCTTTCAATTTCCATGTTATCAATATCGACGGAAACAATATGGATGAGATAAAGAAGGCTTTTGATGAGGCAAAGACGGTTAAGGATATGCCCACCGCGATTATCGCAAAGACGGTTAAGGGTAAGGGTGTTTCCTTTATGGAGAACAAGGCCGGATGGCACGGCAAAGCTCCGAATGATGAGGAGTTTGCAACGGCCATGGCAGATCTTGAGAAAGTGGGTAAGGAATTATGAGTGAGATAAAGAAAATTGCAACACGTGAAAGCTACGGTAATGCGCTGGCAAAGTACGGTGCGGAGTATCCCGATCTGGTCGTTCTGGATGCGGATCTTGCCAACGCAACAAAGACACAGACCTTCAAGAACGCTTTTCCCGACAGATTTTTTGACTGCGGAATAGCAGAGTCGAATATGACAGGCATAGCAGCGGGTCTTGCAACCTGCGGGAAGATCCCCTTTATCAGCTCCTTTGCAATGTTTGCAGCCGGAAGGAATTTCGAGCAGGTTCGTAATTCCATAGGTTATCCGCAGCTGAATGTAAAGATCGGAGCCACACACGCCGGTATCACCGTGGGCGAGGACGGGGCAACACATCAGTGTCTGGAGGATATTGCCCTTATGAGGACCATCCCCGGAATGACGGTCATAGTACCTGCCGACGACACAGAGGTCTTCGCAGCGGTTAAGGCCGCCATTGATCATAAGGGACCCGTGTATTTAAGGTTCAGCCGCGCTGCATCACCGGTATTCTACGAGCCGGATAAGCTTAAATTCGAGATAGGAAAGGGTATCACCTTAAGAGAGGGCAGCGACATCACCATTATCGCAACCGGAGTTGAGGTCAATTATTCACTTGAAGCGGCGGATATGCTTGAGAAGGATGGTGTAAAGGCACGTGTTATCGATATGCACACCATAAAGCCCCTGGATGAGGAGCTTGTGGTAAAGGCTGCAAAGGAAACCGGAAAGATCTTCACTGTTGAGGAAGCTACGGTGATCGGCGGCCTTGGAAGCGCCGTTGCGGAGACGGTTGCCGATAAGCATCCTGTTCCTGTTCACAGGATAGGTGTAAATGATGTATTCGGCGAGTCCGGTCCCTGGGCAGAGCTTATGAAGAAGTATAAACTTGACGCAGAGGGAATTTACGAACAGATCAAGGCAAAGCTTTGATCCGGAGGGATCATGCCGGATCTCCATGTTGTAAAACAGGAAAAAAAAGAGAATTTTGAGGCGGAAGTGCGGCTCCATAAGGCGAAGATCTTCGGGGCCGTGCTTTTCGTCATTTTCATCGTAGCCTGTGGATGTCTTTATGCAAAGCATTATTATGAAACAAAGACATACACAGGCTATGAGATTTTGGGGAAATCCCTGCGATCCGACTCAGACACGGCAAAATATCTGACCTATAACGGCCACATCCTGAAATACAGCAGGGACGGAGCCGAATCCTATGATGGATTAAAGGAAGCCAGATGGAATATCACTTATGAAATGCAGGATCCCCGTATCGCAACCTGCGGAGATGCCGTGGCCATGGCCGATGAGGGATCCACGAGGATCCTGGTAATGAGCGGTGACGGAAAACAGAGCAGCATAAATACCAAGCTGCCCGTAGTGAATTTTTCCGTGGCGGGACAGGGAGTGGTGGCAGCTGTTCTTGAGGACGGAAATTCCGCAAGAATAAATCTCTACGACCCGCAGGGGGTTGAGCTTGCGGGAATAAAATGCAGCATGACCCAGAGCGGTTATCCCATAGACGTGGCGCTTTCCCCGGATGGAACACTTCTCGGGGTTTCCTACACAAGGGTGGATAATGAGACCGGAAAGGTACATTCCTCTGTGGCTTTCTATAATTTCGGTGATGTTGGACAAAATGAGATAGATAATTATGTAAGCGGCTACGATTACGAGGGAGCCGTCATCCCCAGGATCAGATTCTTAAGCCATGACAGCGCGGTAGCGGTAGGCGATGACAGGATCGTTTTCTTTTCCGGCTCCCAGAAGCCCGAGGCCGTATCCGAGAATTCGATAGACGAGGAGATCCAGAGCCTGTACTTCGGTGATGAGGAAACGGCCCTTGTTTTCCGCTCCGATGAAGGCGGTAATAAATACCGGCTGGTGGTATACGGGAAAAACGGGAAACAGCTTATGGATGAAAACTTTGAGCTCTCCTATACGGATATCCAGCTAAGCCACAAAAGAGCCATCATATATAACGACGCGGTTTGTGAAATAATGAATTATAACGGGCAGGTACGTTATGACGGTCTCTTCGAGGATCCGGTACTTTTGATGGTTCCAACGGACGATATCGCTCACTATATCCTTGTGAACCGGGGAATGACGCAGGAGATCAGACTGGAATGAGAATACCTGAAAACTGGGATAAGCCATCTCCGGATAACGACCTTATCTCCGCAAAATTTGAATATGGAAGCTTTGAGTATTCCGGACGGCTGAAATATCGTATCTTTAAACCCGTCTCTTCCGGAAAGGTACCGCTGGTCCTGTATCTTCACGGAGCGGATGCTTTCGGGGATGATAATGAGTCACAGCTGACAATGCATGACATAGGAACCGTTCTCGCAAGGGAGAAGTGGCAGGAAAAGCATCCATCCTATATTCTGGCACCGCAGTGCAGGGCTTCAGGCCACTGGGCAGGTCCGGAAAGCGGGAAAAGGCTTTGCGGGCTTATTTCTTCTCTGCTTAAGGAGTATCCGGATATTGACGACGAACGGATCTACATTTACGGGTACAGTGCCGGAGGTATAGGGACGCTGCGGCTCATCAAGGCTCATCCGGAGCTTTTCGCCGCTGCAATACCTGTCTGCGCTGCGACTGAGCGGGAAGAGCTGGAGAAACTGACGCTGCTCCCCATATGGCTTTTTCACGCAGCTGATGATGAGATAGTAAAGGTTTCCTATGATCGGAATTCCTTTTTTTCCTCCCAGCTGGGCTCCCGGGATATTTTCAGAGAACTGAAGGATCGTGCTCCTCTGCTTAAATATACTGAATACCCTGTGGGGTTTATGCAGGAGAAATACGGAATAAATCCCCACTGTACCTGGGTTCCCGTGTCGGAGGACGAGGATGCCTGGGAGTGGCTTTTCTCAAATAAAAGGCAATAGATACCCGGCTCTTAACCCTATCTAAATATTATTTTGAATAATCTGAAAAAATTTCTGAAAAAAGTTGTTGACTTATACGATATGCAATGATAATATAACTATCGCGCCGCTCGTGGGCGGCGTGATTTTTGCCCGAAAATACAGGTAAAACGGGCAGGAGCCGGATCCGGAATCCTTAAAAGATGCGGAACGGCGGAG
>JAFTEC010000140.1 GCA_017453865.1 Lachnospiraceae bacterium | reverse complement strand
GCCTTCACCATTTATCATCCCGGCAAGTTCACCCCAGGTCATACCGTAACCCACATTAAATCCGAGAGACTTTATCTCCTCCCCGATGATCCTGGCGGATTCCTTCGCCATATCGGTATCATAGGTTGCGCCCAGCGCCATATTTCCCGGCATCTGGGTTCCGAAAGCGAGCCTTGTCACCCTTCCGCCTTCCTGATCCACGGCAATAAAGAGTTTCTGCTTATCGTTTCCGTCCGCATACGCTTTCTGCAGATCATCAGTAAGCTTTGCGGTCTGCTCCGCATCAGCGATATTATCGGCAAAAAGGATCACCCCGCCGAATTTATGCTTCTTCAGGGCATCTGCGAGTTCGGGATTTAATTCCTTAATCCCTTCCTTCTCTCCGTTTTTACCTGTCCAGAAGCGGACATCCGGCATAAGCATCTCCTCAACCTTTTCCTCTGTAGTCATATTGTGAAGGATGCCCTCAGGAGAGAGTGCAGCGATTTTCTTATATTTTGCCCATCTGTCATTTACAGCCTTGCAGATCTCCTGATTCTCCTTATCTCCTGACTTCTCGGAAAGTTTATTTAATACACTGAGTTTGCTCTCAACATTTTTAACTGCGGGATAATCAGCATCATTGGCATAAGCAGGATCCACAAGCTTAATGCTGTCATTCGCCATTTCAGAAACAAGATTGAATGCGGGATCGTTTAAGTCCCCGTCATAATCCAGCCCCAGCTGCAGTAACTGAGGCACAAAGCCCAAAGAGGAAGATGTAAAGTAATTACCATCGAATTTATTCGCGTTTGCCACCTTATCCGTAACAGGGGAATTGATCTTATTGGTGAGGTAGGCAACGACCAGATCCTTGTCGGGATCCACCATTACAAGAGTTCCGGTCCATCCCTGATGTCCTATGGTTCCGGAGCCGCTCTCTCCGAAGTACCAGGTTCTCTGGTCTTCCCCCTCTCTCCACCAGCCAAGACCCCAGTTCGCTTCAGTGGAGTTCTTCGGCGCCGTAAAGAGATCCATTACATTTTTTGAAAACAGCTTATGTCCGCCGTATCCGCCGGTGAGCATAGCGCTTGCAAGCTTTGCAAGGTCAGAGGCATTGGAAAAGAGCCCTGCATGTCCGGACACTCCGCCCATGCTGTAATAAGCCATCTCATCATGCACTTCTCCCTGTATTGTCTCTGTCCTTATCCCCGGAAACTGGATAAGGCCGTCCCTGGTATTTCCGTTCAGCTCCGTAGCAGCGCAGTCATCCTTAGAGAAACCGTTCAGGGAAGGGCAGAAGGTGATATGCTTTAAGTCTAAGGGTTCATAAATATTGTCTTTCAGGTACTTATCCAGTCTTTCCCCGGTAATATTTTCCACCACCAGCCCGAGGATCATATAATCCACGTCAGAGTATAAGGTCTTCGTTCCGGGTTCATACAATAACGGGGTCTTGCAGATCGCCTCTACCGTTGCGACCCGGGTTTCCTCCGTTGCATCATTACCTGCAAAGAGGACGTTTTCATATTCCTCACCGAATTTCTGGGTTACGGCGTCCACATACGGATTGCAATAGCGGGGTGACGAACATAGTCTCATTTGTTACATCGGGACTGCTGTCATTTTTCTTTCCATCCTTTAAGTATGAATTGGTTTTACCCCAGGAATTCTCGTAGACAAGCCTCCCATTACGCACTACAGCCAACTGGGCCGCGGTGAAGCCTGACTCCACATCGGTTTCTATAATATCTGAAATAAGTGAAAGAGATTCTTCGGAGATCCCTTCTTCCTCCGGCGATCCCGGAATTATCTCCGGATAGGGAATCCAAACCTGCACAGCTTTCTTTGCTGTCATAGGTTCTATTCCGGAAACCTGCAGCGTATTTAATCCGTTTACCGCGGCATCTGCAAAATCCAGCTCGTAGATCCTCCCCCCTTTTAGAGCGGAGGTTTCCACCTCTCTGTTATTCACATACATACGGAAATGAGATACGGTCTCGGAAGGAGAAAAATAAAGCTTTCCCTGTCCATGGTAGCCTTCAAAGCTTAACAGGCTGTTCATGGCAAGAGTATCATCTATCTTATCCTTTCGGTCCGGAAATGCTGCCGAAGCCTGCCAGTCAGATTGTGGCAGACTTTCGGTTTCCGTAACAGCAAGCGTAGTCACAGGAAGCTGCTCTTTTTCTCCGCTCACAGCATCTTCTGTTTTTTCCTCTCCTTCCCGGGCTTCAGTGCTTTCAGCAGTCTGGCCGGAGGGTTCTTCCGGTTTAGCCGCGTTTTTCCCGGTTCCGGCGCACCCGGTCACGGACAGGACAGCCGAGAGCAGGATCACAGTTAATTTCCTAAAATATAATCTCTTTCCGTCAGACATCATTTCAGCGTTTTTCCTCCTGATTTCCTCTGTGCTTTATCTCCACCACTTCATCACCTGATATGGCTTTCTCCATCAGTTCGTCTATAACATCATCAAGCCTTGTTTCAGAATTCTTAATGATATTCAGGTTAGGCTTGGTCACCGGATGCTTTGCAACAAATATCGTGCAGCAGTCCTCATAGGGGAGAATTGAAATATCGGCTGTGCCTATCTCTTCGGCCTTATCAATGATATCCTGCTTGTCAAATCCGATCAGAGGTCTGTAAACCGGGAAATTAGCTGCCTCATCTGTGGTGAAGAGACTCTTTAAGGTCTGGCTCGCCACCTGTCCTATGGACTCTCCGGTAACAAGTCCGAAGCAGTCTTTTGTTTCCCTGGCGATATGCTCTGCGATCCGCATCATATAGCGGCGCATGATTATCGTAAGTTCGTCATGGGGACACTTTTCATATATGGCCATCTGTATTTCGGTAAAATTAATGATATGGAGCCTGATGGTACCGGTATAAGCGGACAGCACCTGTGCCAGGTCAATAACCTTCTGCTTTGCCCGCTCAGAGGTATAGGGCGGCGCATTAAAGTAGACCGCATCCAGATATACGCCCCTTCTTGATACCATATAGCCAGCCACCGGGGAATCAAAGCCTCCTGACAGTAAGAGCAGGGCTTTACCGTTGGTGCCGAGAGGCAGTCCTCCCACTCCCTTTATCACTTTCGAGTACATAAAGACCTGCTCCCTGAGCTCGATATGGAGCCAGACCTCCGGGTTATGTACATCCACCTTCATCTCCGGATAGGCGTCGAGCAGCGCTTCTCCCACATCCGCATCCACTTCCATGGATGTTTTGGGATAAGTCTTATTTGCCCTTCTGGTATCTACCTTAAAGGTAAAATTTCTGTCCTCATAATTTTCGCCTATGAACTTTACCGCCGCTTCCTTTATGCCCTCTACAGATTTGTCCGTAACATGGGTCACGGGACAAATACCCACGACTCCGAATATCTTCTTTAATTCATCAATAACATTTTCGTATTCATAATCTCCCCGGGCTTCGCAGTAGATGCGCCCGTTTATCCTGGACACCTCAAAGTCCGCCCCGGTTCTCCATAAATGGATCTTCACCTGCTTTTCCAGAGCTTCTTCAAAGATATGGCGGTTCTTCCCCTTAACCCCTATTTCTGCATATTTCAGCAGAAAAGCCTGATATCTCGTCTCTCCCATTATCTTCTCTTAAACCTCCTAAGTTCAGGTACCGTCTCACTGAGGCATTCACTTGCATATTTCAGTTCCGCCCCGGTTGTATGAGAGTTAAAAGAAAACCTTATGGTCTCCTCAGCTTCCTTTTCCGTAAGCCCCATGCTTATAAGCGTCGGGGAAAGGTGTTTCTTGTGGCTTGAACAGGCTGATCCCGCGGATACATACACTCCCCGGTCCTCCAGGGCATGGAGCAGCACTTCGGCTCTCACTCCCTTTACCGTTAAGGACACT
>JAFTEC010000139.1 GCA_017453865.1 Lachnospiraceae bacterium | reverse complement strand
TATCCCAAGGGATGAGGAACCGGCAGCGGTAAGCGAGGACGAGCCGGAAACGCCTGTTGAAAAAATAGCGGAGGAGCCTTCCACCGAGGCAGTGGAAGAAGAGGTTTCATCCAATGAAACGGAAAAAGAGGAAGAGAGCGGGAACGGGATAAAGCCCTCTCCCCAGGAAGTAAATATCTCCTATGTCACAGAGCATGTGGCGCTATCCGTTGATGACTATAAGAGCCTTTACCGTACCTTTAAGGAAGTGGCAAAGGAGACCGGCAGGGCCATCGTGACCGTAACCGTTATCACAAACGATACGGACTGGTTTGATAATTCCTATGAGAATGCGGACCGCTTTACGGGGCTCATCGTGGCAAATAACGGAAAGGATCTCCTTATCTTATCGGAGTCTGAAAAGATCGGGGATGACACAGAATTAAGTGTAACATTTGCCGATGACACCACCTTATCCGGGAAATTAAAATCCGAGGACCGGAATACATCCCTTGCCATCATTTCAGTTCCACTTGATACTATCCCCGATGAAACAAAGGAAATAATAGCAGAGGCAAAGCTTGGAAACTCCAGAGGGGCGAATGCCGTAGGAGTGCCGGTGATGGCTCTCGGAAGTCCCCTGGGGATCGAGGGAAGCCAGTGCTTTGGGCGGACTACCTCAAACCAGAGGGAGATCTCCATGCCTGACAGGAATGTGCATGTCCTTAGCACCGATATATACGGGAGCGAGAATGCCAGCGGAGTGATAACGGATTATGACGGCAGGATAATAGGGATAATCGCCCAGCAGACAGCCATGGAGGATGCACCGAACCTCCTTTCCGCCTACGGGATCTCTGACTTAAAGGACATGATAGAGAAATTATCCAACGGGTCAAGTGAGACCTATCTTGGAATCTACGGAACCGATGTGACCGAACCCATAAATGAAAAAGAGGGAGTGCCATTTGGCCTTTATGTAACAAAGGTTGCCCTGGATTCTCCCGCAATGACCGCCGGGATACAAAGCGGAGATGTGATCACAAGGCTCGGGACTGCGGATATTTCGGGGTGCGACGACTATATGGGGCAGATGCTAAAATACCAGCCGGGAGACGAGGCTGTGATAACAGTTCTCCGGTATTCCCAGGGAGAATACCAGGAGATGACATTTGAAGTGGACTTTGACGATGCCAAAGACCACGCTGACTGACAGGAGGACAGACCGTGAGATATATTTCCGCCCTTAATGAGGGTGACAGCATTTCAGATATTTACCTTTGCAAATATAAGGCCCAGGCCGAGACCAGAAACGGCAAGCCCTATTACAACGTGATACTGCAGGATAAGACCGGCACGCTGGATGCCAAGGTCTGGGAGCCAAATTCCGACGGCATAGCGGATTTTGACACCATGGACTATATCTATGTGCATGGTGACGTTACACGCTATCAGGGAGCGCTGCAGGCGTCTCTCCGGCGGATTAAAGTGGCGAGGGACGGGGAATATATCCCGTCGGACTATCTGCCGGTAAGTCCCTACGGGATCGACAATATGTACACCGACCTTAAGGCAGTCATAGAGACAGTAAAGAATCCCCATCTAAACGCCCTTCTAAAGGCTTTCTTTATTGAGGATGCAGATTTTGCCGAGAAATTCAAGTCGGGCTCTGCCGCAAAGACCATTCACCACAGCTTTGTGGGAGGGCTCATGCAGCATACCCTGGCGGTGACCAGGCTCTGCAAGTATTACGTGAAGGTTTATCCGGCGCTTAACCACGATCTTTTAGTCAGCGCAGCCCTTCTCCATGATATAGGGAAGACAAAGGAGATTTCTCCCTTCCCCCAGAATGACTATACAGATGACGGGCAGCTCCTGGGGCACATCGTCATGGGAAGCGAGATGATATCGGAAAAAGCAAAGGAGATCCCGGATTTTCCGGAGAAGCTCCTAAGAGAATTAAAGCACTGTATCCTTGCACACCACGGGGAATACGAATTCGGGTCACCGAAGAAACCGGCGCTGATGGAGGCCTTTGCCTTAAATATGGCGGATAATACGGATGCAAAGATGCAGTCCTTTACCGAGATATTCTCGGAGCTTTCAACTGAAAGGAAGGACCAGTGGCTGGGATTTAACAGGGTATTTGATTCCAATATCCGTAAAGCGGGGGAATGGTGATTTGGAGCAATATAAGAAAAATGACCGTATAGAAGCAGAAATAGAGAGCTTTGGAAACGAAGGGGAAGGCATCGCGCATGTGGATGGCTTTCCTTTCTTCATTAAAGACGCCCTTCCGGGAGACCGGGTGGAAGCGGTGGTAATGAAGGTAAAGAAGAGCCACGGCTTTGCAAGGCTTTTATCCGTGATCGAGGCGTCGAAGGACAGGATCGAACCTCTCTGCCCGGTGGCAAAAAGCTGCGGGGGCTGCACTCTGCAGCACACTTCTTACGGGGCAGAGCTTAGATTCAAGGAGGATAAGGTATATAACTGCCTTCTTCGTATCGGTGGGATTTCTGCTTCATCGCTTGATATGGCTTCAGAGGGGATAGTGGGGATGGATGAACCCTTACACTACAGGAATAAAGCCCAGTATCCAATCGGCCGGGATAAGGATGGAAAAGCCGTCGCCGGGTTTTATGCCGGCAGGACCCATAACATAATCCCACAGGAGGACTGCGCCCTTTCACCTCCGGAATTTAGGGTTATATTAAGGACGGTCCTTGATTTTATAGATGAAAATAAGGTGCCGGTCTATGACGAGGTAAGCGGCAAAGGGCTTATAAGGCATGTGCTCATAAGAAAAGGCTTTAAAACCAGGGAGATCATGACCTGCATCGTGTCCACTTCGCAGGAGATCCCGGGGATGGAGGATCTTTCAGAGCGGCTAATGGCACTTCGCGGCATGAAGTCGGTGTGCCTTAATATAAATCCTGATAAAACCAATGTAATTTTGGGGCAGCGCTGCGTTAGTCTCAGGGGCCCTATGTACATCGAGGACATACTCTGCGGGCTCAGATTCCGGATATCGCCGCTGTCCTTTTATCAGGTAAATCCGGTAATGGCGGAAAAGCTCTATAAAACGGCACTTGACTACGCCGGAATAGGTGAGGATCAGAGTGTCCGGGAGGTCTGGGACATATGCTGCGGCATCGGGACCATAAGCCTTGCGGCTGCATCCCGTTCCGGGGAGTGCTTCGTCCACGGAGTGGAGATAGTTCCGGAAGCGGTAGAAGACGCAAAGAAAAACGCAGAGCTGAACGGCATAGGGAATGCAGCATTTCACGCCGCTGCCGCGGAGGAGTACCTGCCGGCGTTCTTCGCAGAAAATCCCGGGGCTAAGGCGGATGTCGTAATCCTGGATCCGCCACGGAAGGGGATGGATATAAAGGCATTGGAAACAGTCACTGCGCTTTCTCCAAAAAGGATAGTGTATGTGTCCTGTGACCCCGCAACTCTTGCGCGGGACTTAAAGATCCTCTCTGCAGCGGGGTATGAATTAAAGAAATACAGGGTTTTTGATCAGTTTTCGCGGGGGTTTCATGTGGAGACGATAGTTTTGCTACAAGGAAGAGATACCTTGTAATCCTTGAATTTACGCACTTTTGTGACTTTTTCTCTTTCAAAAAGAAGGGTGAAAATCATCTTGAAAAGGAGCTGATTAAGAAAATTACCGTGGCTGTAGCTTTTGAAGTGGGGGCTATAGACACAAAGAATCGGGATATAAAAAATGATAATGAAACCGTCGAATGATGGCGGATTTTAGGGATATTGGCAAATGGCTGGTATCCCTTTTCTGATTGGCTTTGATATACATAAACGTAGTTTTGCCCTTTCGGGGCTTTGTGTTCATTCATAGCGTGGAGAAAGGTGGGTTTTAATGAATACTGATACAGCGATAGGTGCAGTTGGCGGGATATGCTTCATAATCTCCCTTGATTATTACAGTATTAATACGGGGAGGACAGGAGAATGGTCAAGGTCAGATTGCAGGGGACGACCTGCGAGATCAGGAGAATGAGGAGGTGTCTGGAAAGAAATAAAAGGCTTGAAGTCAAAAGCGTTTCGGACACTTTTCCGAATAAGGGTACGAAGAAGTATTTCAGGCAGTATATGGATGTGTGGGTAGACGGGAAGAACAGTAAGGAAGCAGCAAACCAGAAAAATGTCATTCCGGGCGAAGCGGGGAGGCTTTAATTATCGGGATGATAGTAGCTTAAAAATTAGGAGAGTGGAGATTATGAGTAAAGTTATATCTGTAGCCAATATCAAGGGTGGGGTAGCCAAGACCACTACAGCCGCAAATTTAGGGGTAGGTCTCGCAAGAAAGGGAAAGAGGGTTCTTCTTATTGATCTGGATCCGCAGGGTTCTCTTTCTTTGGGGCTGGGGGTAAGGAAAAATAAGGAGCTGCCCTATACGGTCAGTACGGTTTTCCAGAAGGTGATTAACGAGATTGAGATCGGCGAGGATGAGGGGATTATCCATAATGACGAGGGTGTGGATATTCTTCCGAGTAATCAGAGCCTTCGGGTGGTTGAGCAGCAGCTGGACGAGGTTATGAGTAAGGAGCATGTTTTCGAGGAATACATCGAAAGTGTCCGGGATTCTTATGACTTCATTATTATAGACTGCAATCCTGGGGTTGATAATCTTATCTTGAATGCACTGACATGTTGTGACAGCGTCCTTATACCGTCCCCGCCCGAATATCTGTGTGTCGAGGGGCTTCAGGAGATCATCAGGATTGTCGGGAAAGTTAAGAAAAGGCTTAACCGGAAAATAAAAATTGAGGGAGTACTTCTTACCATTGTTAATGGCCGAACGAATATCGCTAAGGACATCATGAATAAGATGGAGGAGGCTTATGGTCAGCACCTGAAGATTTTCCAGACGGTGATACCGGAATCAGTTAAGGCGAAGGAGGCTGTTGCAAACGGGATAAGTGTTTATAAGCAGTCGCCAAAGAGCAGTGTTTCACTTGCTTATGAGAGCTTTGTCAGGGAGGTACTGGATAATGAGTAAGAAAAAAGCTTCTGACAATGTGAATTTTACTGATTTTGACGAGCTATTCGGGGCTTCCTCCGAAGACGAGCAGATTATTGAGATTTCCCTTAAGGAATTGCACGAGTTTCGGAATCATCCCTTCCGAATTCTTGATGACGAAAAGATGGAGGAGACCGTTGCAAGTGTGAAGGAGCAGGGGATCATTGTTCCGGGTATTGTGAGGCCCCGTAAAGATGGAGGCTATGAGATTATCGCCGGTCATAGGCGGAAAAGGGCGGCGGAGCTTGCAGGACTTAAGACTATGCCTGTGTATATCAGGAATTATTCTGATGAGCAGGCCACGTGCCTTATGGTTGATACGAATATCCAGAGGGAAGATATTCTGCCAAGTGAAAAAGCAAGGGCTTACCGTATGAAGTATGACCAGATGAAGAGCCCCGGGGTTAAGGGGAATTCCCTTGATGCGCTTGGGAATGCTGCCGGGGAGAGCGGTAAGACGGTACAGAGATATCTCTGGCTCTCGAATCTTATTGATGGGCTGATGGAGCTTGTGGATACAAGGAAGATAGGAATGGCGCAGGGAGTTGACCTTTCTTTTCTTGGGGAAAAGGAGCAGGAATGGGTACTGGATCTTGTTAAAGAAAAAAACCTCTCTATAAGTATGTCGCAGTCCGCCGGGATTAAGGATCTTTTCAAGGCCGGAGAGCTTACTAAGACGGCGATAGAGCTTATTCTTGACGGAATAAAGCCGAAGCCGAGGAAGTTTGTGATGAAGGCTGACAGGATTGCGGAGTTTTTCCCGGAGGATGCTTCTGAGGATGAGATTGAGGCAACGATTATTCGACTTCTTGAGGAATGGAAGGCT
>JAFTEC010000138.1 GCA_017453865.1 Lachnospiraceae bacterium | reverse complement strand
TGTGCTCCGTATACTCGGTGCCGTTATACTCCGTATTCTCGGAAGCTATTATCTGGGAACCGTCAAAGAGTATTGCGTGTCCGGTGCCTGCAGGCCTGTATTCCGCAACGCTCTCGGAAACGTGTGAAAGATAGATATCTACAGACATTACTCCGTGTCTCTTATCCGCAAGGGTTATCTCCCTTGACATGGAAACACAGGGTGTTCCCGAGTCAGCATCCACATAAGGCGCTCCAAGGAACATCTCATTTTTACCCATTCCGTCAGAGTACCATCCTCTTGAAGTGGGATCATACCCCTCATCCGGAACCCAGCCGGAAACATCAATATATCCCTTATCATCAAGGCCGATATAAAATCCGTTGGATATTTCCTCAAACTTATTTAAGCAGAAGCTGAAATTATCTATTAGCTCCTGATCACTGCCAAAAGCCGTATTTTCCAGGGTTTCAGCAAGGGAATTAAAATACTCCTTGAACCCTGTTATGGTTCCGCCGATCTCCTCGGCATTGGCTCTCGACTCCTGATGAAGCTCGCCCTTGGCTTTATCGATAATGACCTTTCTCGCCTGGAAAGCTACAAAGAGCGTAACCCCCACGATAAACACAGCCACCACAGGCACAAGGATCATTAAAAGCCTTGCGCTTACCGATTTAAGACCATACCTCTTTTTACCTGACATTTTGATACCCCCTTCCAGATAAAAAATACTGTGTCTATTATAAACCATATGACTTCAAATACAAACCATTAACCACCGGGAAAAAGATTCTTCACATTTTTTCCTGTCATCCTGAGCAAAGCGAAGAATCTTATGTAAACCAATTGTTATATAAGCACTCACACTCCGACAACGGCCCCTTATCATACCTTATCCTGCTGCCCTTAAGCATGCTCTCCGCCATAGCGATAACCCTCTCTGCGGCAACCGAAGGGTTCCAGTATTCCTGCATATTTTTATGGGCTTCCATCCCGAGAGAGCGCATTAATTCTCTGTCCCGCAGCACCTTTTCAAGGGCATTTTCAAGACTCTTAAGGTCCTCACTCTTAAAAATAAAGCCTGTCCTTCCATTCTCAATAAGAAAAGGCGTAGCTCCAGCTCCATGGCTTGCGATGACCGCGTTTCCTGCGGATAGCGCTTCATAGATCACGGACCCCCAGCCTTCAAGGAAATTACTTGTCATCACAAAAATATCCGCTTTCTCCATTTCCTCCCTGGTCTCTTCCGGGGAAAGGAAGCCCTTAAATTCCGTGATATCACTTAAACCAAGGGACTCTGTAAGAGCCTTAAGAGACTTCTCCTCTTTTCCGGAGCCCACCATTTCAATGGTAAACTCTAACCCCTTGTTCCTGCAGTATGCGGCTGCCTTTAAGAAAAGATCGGCTCTTTTTAGCTTAAGAAAACGCCCGGCCCATAAAAGCTTTACCGGCTCATTAGCGTCCTTTAATTTACATAACTCCACCCAGTCTTTTTTCTCTCCCTCCGGAAAATAACCGAATTTAAAGCATTTCCCGATATAGGAGCGAAGGAACATATAGTCCGAAGCGCAGTAAGCGCTGGCAGCAAGTATGTATATCTCTTTATTCCTGTTTCTGTAGTGGTTATGGTAGAACTTCTTTGCGAGCCTCGGTATCAGTACCTTGATCCTCCCCTCTTTAAGGGGGCGCTCTGAATAGCGAAAGATCAGCCTGTTTTCATCAAGCCTTTTTTCGATGAAGTGTTCCGGCGCGGTCCCGAATATCACGAGATCGCTTGTGTCAGCAAGGTGCTCCGCTTTTTTCTCCGCTTCCGGTGAAGAATAGGATTTTAAAACATAGGAAGGAGCAGGTCTCTCCCACCCCATCTTTGAACGGAATTCCTCCATAGGCTCAGTTTCCACAAAAGTGAAATCCTCATTTAACCTTTCATAAAAAGCATTGCAGAGGGCTTCCTGATGATGATTAAAATAATTTGAAAAAAAGGTTATCTTCATTTCTCTTTAGGCAAACACAAACTTTATAAGTTCAAAAGCCACGCATTCAAAAATATAAAATCTGCTGAAGCCGTTCTCCCTGTATATCCTGTATCTTCTCTTTATCCGGGGGATTATCTCTCTTGCCGGGATCCTGTTACTTACTCCCCCCATCATAAAATCAGCCAGCACCTTATTTACCGCAACTATCCTGTAACCGGCCTTCTTCACCCTGAAATAAAAATCCATGTCGTCACTTATATCCCTGCATCTGAAGCGGAAGCGCTCGTAGACCTTTCGGGATACGAACTGGGTGGGATGATTCCAGTCCCGGCTGGTGGTGTAATTCCTGACTCTCGCCTTTTTTATAAAGGTCCTGCCGTTGGTCATATGCATACGGATATCCGCAAAAGCAAGGTCGCAGCCCGTATGCTCAAAGGTATCCCTCATCGCTTCCACAGCGTCCTTTTCATAGTAGTCGTCGCTGTTAATGATGCCGATGATGTCGCCCCGGGCTTTATCGATACCCTTATTCATGGCATCATAGATACCATTATCCTTTTCGGAAAAAATACGGAGTTCCGTTCCTCTTTCGTGGAACCTCTCCTTAAAGGACTCTGCGATCTCCACGGTCTTATCGGTACTTAGCCCGTCGATAATAATGTACTCCAAAGGTGCCACGGTCTGTGAAAGCACTGACTCCATGGCCCTTTTCATTGTCTTTTCCGAATTAAAGCACACTGTGATTATGGATACTGTCATAATTCAACCAATTATCATCCCGGACAACAGCGGGGGATCTTTCCAAATGAATTTAAAACCCCTCTGTCGAATCCTCAGCATTAAAGAGCACGAGGAAGGTCTGAAAGAGAAGCTTTATATCCAGTAAGATACTGAACCGCTCAATATACAAAAGATCCAGGATAAGCTTGTCCCGGGAGGAGGTATTATAGCGTCCCATGACCTGGGCAAGCCCCGTAAGCCCCGCTTTCATACGAAGGCGGTAGCGGAATTCCGGCATCTCGCTCTCGTATTCGCTGACATTTTCAAGCATTTCAGGTCTCGGTCCCACCAGGGACATCTCACCCTTAATGATATTAATGAGCTGCGGAAGCTCATCTATCCTGTATTTTCTTAAGAATTTCCCGGTCTTTGTGATCCGGGAATCCTCCTTTGATGCAGAGACATTTTCCACGTTTTCCTTCATGGTCCTGAATTTTACTATTTCAAAGACCCTGCCACCGATGGTCGCTCTTTTCTGCTTAAAGAATACGCTTCCTCCATCCTCAGCCTTGATCATAACGGCGGAGATGAGGAAAATGGGAGATGTGATCAGTAAAAGAAGCGCGGAAACTCCGATATCCGCAAGCCTTTTCACCACCCTCTGTTCAAAGGTCATCTTTCCCGCATAGTGGAAAAGGAAGGGCATATCCCCTATCATCCGCTCTTCCGCAGTCATTTCCACGATATCCGGAATATCAGGGT